>JAIOXC010000065.1 GCA_021741795.1 Ilumatobacteraceae bacterium
AGCGCAAACTGCGCATGTTTAAAACTCTCGTCAAGATGGGCTTCAAAGAAATCGAAGTTGGTTTTCCATCGGCAAGCCAGCCCGACTACGACTTTGTTCGCCACATCATCGAACAAGATCTCATTCCCGAAGATGTCACGATTCAGGTGCTTGTGCAATGCCGTGTCGACTTGATCAAGCGCACCTACGAGTGCTTGCAAGGTGCGCCCCGTGCCATCGTGCACTTCTACAACTCCACCAACCCGTTGCAACGTCGCGTGGTGTTTGGTCTCGAGAAAGCCGGCGTCATCGACATCGCTGTCAAGGCTGCTCAGTTGTGCAAAGAACTCGAGCCAACGCTTAAAGGCACCGATGTGCGCTACGAATACTCGCCAGAGAGCTTTACGCTCACCGAGCCAGAGTTTGCAATCGAGATTTGTGAAGCAGTGATGGACGTCATCAAACCAACAGCAACGACTCCGCTGATTTTAAACTTGCCTGCAACAGTCGAGTGCTACACCCCAAACGTGTACGGCGATGTGATCGAGTGGTTTATCCGCACCATCAAAAACCGCAATACGGTGTGTGTCTCGTTGCACCCACACAACGACCGTGGTTGTGCAGTTGCTGCAGCCGAGTTTGGTGTGCTTGCAGGTGCCGACCGTGTTGAAGGAACACTGTTTGGCAATGGTGAGCGCACGGGCAACGTCGACATCGTCAACCTGGCAATGAACTTGTTCATGAATGGTGTCGACCCAGAGCTCGACATCACCGACATTGACGCATTGCGTCGCGATGCCGAATACTGCAATCGCCTTCCCGTTGCCGAGCGTCATCCATATGTGGGCGACCTCGTCTACACAGCGTTTTCGGGCAGTCACCAAGACGCAATCAAAAAAGGTCTTGAGGCATTGCCAGATAATTACGACCAGTGGGGTGTTCCCTACCTGCCTATCGACCCAAAGCATGTTGGCCGTTCATACGAAGCAGTCATTCGTGTCAATAGCCAGTCGGGCAAGGGTGGCGTTGCATACATCATGAAGACCGAGCACGGGTTTGACTTGCCGCGCCGTTTGCAAATCGAGTTCTCACAAAACATTCAGCACCTCACCGAAGATTCGGGTAGCGAGATTTCGCCGGTCATGATGTGGGATGCATTTAAGAACGAATATCTTGCAGATGTTCCGCGCTACAACTTGGTGAGTCACGAACTCAAAAGCGAGTCGGTGACTGGCAATACAGAAATCACTGCACAGATCAATATCGATGGCAAGCGCCAGACATTTACGGGCAAGGGCAATGGGCCTATCGATGCTTTTGTGCACGCCATCCGAGCCGAGTTCAAGGGCAACCTCGACGTCAAGGACTACACCGAACATGCACTCGGTCAGGGTTCACAAGCAACTGCTGTTGCATATGTCGAGACGGGTGATGAATCGGGCCGCACGCGCTGGGGTGTTGGTATCGATCCAAATACCATCACCGCATCATTGCGCGCAGTGCTCAATGCATTCGAGCGCCACGCATCTAAGCACAGCTAGTCAAAATTCAACTACTTCAGTTGGCTCCGAATTTGCTTCTCACAATAGAGAAAGCTTCGTCTATTGCTAGCAAAGCTTGATCAATGTCCGCATCAGTGTGAGCTGAACAAGTGAACATGTTGTGCCAAGGATGCAAGTACACGCCTCGCTTCGCGGCCTCACCAGTCCACAAGTTGGCCATAGCAAAGTCTTTGTCTTGCGCAAAAGTTACCAGCGTCATCTGCGCTGGTCCGGTTTGATTAATCGAAAGGCCATGAGATTGAGCTTGAGCTGCAAGACCTTCACGAAGACGCGTGCCTGCTCGTATCAATTTTGATACACCGTCCTCGTTCTTCAGACTTTCAATAGTGGCAATGCACGCAGCCATAGAAACTGCCGAAAACCAGAATGATCCTGTTACAAAAATTTGACTCGCCCCATCACGAAACTTGTCGTTTCCAAGAACACAGGCAATCGAATAGCCGTTTGCAATTGCTTTGCTCCAAGCGCTCAAATCTGGCTCAACTCCAATTGGTTCCCAGCTTCCCCCAAGAGCAAGCCTGAAACCACACCTGACGTCGTCCAAGATCAGTGCAGCACCAATGTCATCACATACTTTTCGGAGATATTTAGCAAACTCCACATCGACGATTTCTTGATCAAAACGTGCATCATGTCGAAACGGTGAAATAACAATTGCAGCAAGATCACCAGAGTTTCGCTCAACAGCCTGGCGTACCGATTCAATTTCATTAAATATGAAGTAATCGAGGTGCGCTCGATCTTCGTCCAAAACGCCATTGGGATTTGGCGTGCACCAAGGTGCTGCACCGTGATACGCGCCTTTCGCTACTAGCACCTTGCGTTTTTTAGTTGTTGCGCGGGCAATTGTGACACATGCGGTAGTTGCATCTGTGCCATTCTTCTGGAACATCGCCCAGTCAGCATGTTTCACCGTCTTCACGAGTAGTTCTGAAAGTTCTACGATCAAATGAGATGGACCATTTTGGCAATCCGCTAGCTCTGATTGAGCGCGAGCGGCGGCTTCTACCGCCTCATGTTTATGCCCAAGCACAACTGGTCCATAGCTACACATAAAATCGATGTATTCATTCCCGTCTACGTCCCATATTCGACATCCCTCGCCACGCTCCATGAACTGAGGAAACCCCTCTGGTAGTGATGCAGCATTTTGGTGACCGTACATGCCGTTTGGTATGACTCGTTTCGCTCGACTCCGCCAAGATGCATCAACCGACAATGGATGAACAATTGCTTGTGACATATTTATACCCTCCGTTTAGTGATGAGATTAATTTCTTCTGGAAAATGACACGCAACTTGATGTCCAACACCTGGATCGATCAGTAATGGCTCCACCTGCGAACAGATGTCTTGCACTTTGAAGCATCTTGTTCGGAATCGACAACCCGAAGGAGGGTTTGCAGGACTAGGGACATCACCTTTCAGGATTATTCGTTGTCGAGCTCGCTCGACTCGCGGGTCCGGAATCGGTGCAGCAGCCAACAAGGCCTGAGTGTATGGGTGAGAAGATTGCTCGTATATCTGTTTATTAGTTCCAATCTCGACGATCTTCCCGAGATACATGACGGCAACTCGATCGCTTACATGGCGCACAACCGACAAATCATGTGCGATCATCAAAAATGCTAGACCAAGTGATTCTTGAAGTCCTTCAAGCATCTGAATGATGTCTGCTTGAATGCTTACATCTAGCGCGCTTACAGGTTCGTCGAGTACTACAAACTTCGGTTGCATTACCACCGCGCGAGCAATACCAATTCGTTGACGTTGTCCTCCAGAAAACTGGTGAGGAAAGCGCGTTAGATCCGACTTGTGTAAGTGCATCTGTTGCACAACGGCAAGTACGCGTTCTTTTATCTCTAGTGCAGGAAAACCGTGCACAATGAGCGGTTCCGAGATGATTTCCTCTACCGTCATTGTTGAGTTAAGTGAGGCGTATGGATCCTGGAATACCATTTGGAATTGACGTCTTAATGGTCGAATAGTTTCTTGAGAAGACTGGGAAATTTCAGTCCCAAAAAGTACAACAGATCCACTAGTTGGTTTCAATATTCGTGTTACGCATCGAGCGGTCGTACTTTTGCCACATCCTGATTCACCGACGATACTTAAAGTTTCTCCTGCTAGTACGTCAAAAGAGACACCTGCAACGGCTTGAACTTGAGATTTTGATTTTCGTAAAACTGTTCCCCTGCCGGCAAATGTCTTCACCAAATCGCGTACTTGAACAAGTGGTCCTCCCATCACCTGTGCAGCCATCAGATTGACTCACTCATCTGTGGGGATGGTTCCATCGGGTTGTGGCATGACACTTTCAAGCCAGTCACAGTTGATGATCGAAGGGTGGGACTTGTCGTTTCGCACAAGTCAATTGCATTTTTGCATCGCGGCTGAAAGGAGCAGCCGGGAGTCTTCTCAGATAACTTCGGCGGATCTCCGCCAATCGGATGTAGCGCAGATTCACGAATATCAAGTCGAGGCACGCACGACAACAATCCACGACTGTATGGGTGCGTCGCCTTGTAGAAAACACCTTCCACATCTCCCGACTCAACAATCTCACCCGCGTACATCACATTCACGCTGTCAGCAAGTCCCGCCACAACACCAAGATCATGCGTGATAATGACAATTGATAAATTACGAGTTTCCCGCAATCCTTTCAACACTTCTAGAATCTGTGCTTGGATCGTGACATCAAGCGCAGTAGTTGGCTCGTCGGCAATTAACAACTCTGGATCATTTGCGATCGCCATCGCAATCATGACTCGCTGTTTCATTCCACCAGACATTTCGTGCGGAAATAGCGACATGCTCTCCGACGGGCGCGGAATTGACACCACTTCAAGGAGATCTGTCGCCTTAGACACCGCAATCTTGGTCGATACGTGTTGATGTCGAATTATGGCCTCTGCGATCTGTGAGCCAATTCGAAATGATGGATTGAGCGAAGTCATCGGGTCTTGAAAAATCATTCCGATTTTCCCTCCACGAATTCCCCTCATCTCTTTGCTGCTTGCAGAAAATAGTTCCTTGCCAGCAAAATGAACGGTACCGCGAGTGGTTGCTGTCGTTGCGAGAAGCCTCATGACGGAAAGCATCGAAGCGCTCTTACCAGAACCCGATTCACCAACTATTCCAACTATTTCACCGCGTGCAATTTCTAGATTGATTCCTCTTACTGCATCAACAGTCTCCAATCCAAGGCCAAATGAAACATGAAGATCTTTGATCGAAAGCAACGAATTCACTTGTCCCCCTTGGATCGTGGATCCAATACGTCACGCAAACCATCACCTAAAAAATTGAATCCGAGCACAACTGTCAAAATTGCTAAACCCGGTCCAACCGCTATCCACCACTGATAAAAGTTTTTTGCGCCTTCGGTTATCATCGAACCCCACTCAGGAGAAGGTGGCAGTGCGCCAAGACCAAGGAAGCTCAGTGACGAAAGAAAGAGAACTACCTGACCAAAATCCATTGTTGCATTAACTAGCACTGGAGTGATGGCCATCGGCATCACATGTTTTTGAAGAATCCTTCGCCGCGTCGCGCCGATAGAAATAGCCGCCTCTACATGTTCGCGTTGCTTAATAGATAAAACTTGACCGCGCACCAACCTCGCATATATTGGCCACCAAACTATAAGTATCGCTATGAATCCATTTCGCAGTCCCGGTCCAAGTGCTGCCGAGATCGCCATGGCGAGCAATATCGCTGGGAATGCCATCACGACATCAGTTATTCGCATAACAATCGCGTCGACCCAGCCTCCGGCATATCCGGCAACCGCACCGAGCAATGTCCCAATAACTGTGGCGCAAACTATAACTGCAGCAGCAATTGGCATTGATTCTCTCGCACCGTAAAGAACGCGTGTGAACACGTCTCTCCCAAGTGCATCGGTACCAAGTAAGTGGGTCATGCTTGGCGCTATTAACCGAGTGCCAACAGCCTCTAATGGGTCGTAAGGTGCCCAAATCGAAACGGTTGTGAGCACAATAAGCCAGAAGAGTGCTATGACAAGTCCGAAAGCAACTTGCGGCCGTCTCCCAACACTGAATGCGCGAATCAAAAAAGATTGCGGCTGATCCACATGTGACGTCATGCGAGCCTGATCTTTGGATCCGCATATGCGTAGAGCACGTCGGTAATGAGATTTGAGATCAAGAACACGATCCCTCCGAGAATGCACACGCCATTTATCGCTGGGTAATCAAGAGACCTGGTTGCAGACACGGCATATGAGCCAACACCGTTCCATGAAAAAATTGTTTCTGTGAGAACGGCACCGGTCAGCAGCGATGCTATGGAAAAACCTAAAACAGTAAGCACTGGAAGTAGTGCATTCCGTAATGCGTGTTTGCAGAAGACAACTCTTTCCGTCAGTCCTTTTGCACGCGCTGTTCGCACATAATCTGCCTGCAATTCATCCAACATCGAAGATCGAACTAAGCGAGAAATAATTCCCATCAATCCCCAACCAAGTGCAAAAGCTGGTAACAACAGGCGCTGAATAATTGGCCACACCAAACCGAAATCGCCACTCAGGATTGCATCAAAAAGATAGAAACCAGTGATGTCATTTGGAGCATCAACCCTTGGTGGGAGCCTTCCCGGACCTGGCATTAGACCAAACCGTGCATAGAAGATGTACAGAAGAACAAGCCCTAGCCAAAACACTGGTAACGACGAACCAACTAATGCGAAAAGTCGACTCACATGATCCGCGATCTTATTCCGCCTACTCGCGGCAAGCACTCCGAGTAGAACCCCACCAACCGTTCCAAAAAACATGGCGGTAAACGCAAGCTCGAATGTGGCGGGCAATCTGTCTATGAGGTCACCAACAACTGGAGTTTTTGTCCGAAAGGATATTCCCAAGTCTCCCTTTGCAAGATTGCTCATGTACGAGGTGTATTGACCAAACATGCTCTTGTCTAAACCCCATCGTTGCTTGGCAGCCAATACAACTACAGGATTATTAAGTTGCCGCTCACCAACAATCGAGATCAACGGGTCAGATGGAATAAACCGAGAAATTACAAACGAAATAGTAACAATTCCAAAAAGTAAAAATGGCATGATAATTAATCGTCGAGCAATAAAGCGAAACATTGATCCCCAATAACTAGTGGGGGCCGACATCTCTGCCAGCCCCCACCGCTAATAACTTCTGTGTACCTTTACTTCTTGAGCGTGAGTTTGCCAAGCTCCAAGTTGCAGCATGCGCTGTAGTGCATGCCTTCAATGTCGCTCGCGTACGCAAGCAGCAATTGTGGATTCACCATTGGGAAGATGACCAAATCATTTATCAACTCTTGACCAAGTTGCGAATACAAGCCTGATTTAGTGTCCGCTCCAGCAGCAAGTGCTTTCGCAAGTAGTTCTTGCTCAGTCGCATTTGCAATTGGTTTCCCGGCTGCTCCACCACCCGCACGTGTAGCCCAAGATGAGCCATCGATCATGCCAAAGTATTGAACATACTGACTTGAATCGGTGTGATCAGGAGCAAAATAAACCGCAGTTACTGGAATTCCAGTTGCTTTGATTGTCTCGCTCCACTTAGCCCACTCAACAGGTTGCAATACTAATTCAATGTTGATCGCCTTCAAATCTTGCTGAGCCTTTTGCATCATCACATTGAAGTCGACACCATAAACGTTTGCATTTGGAAAGATTGCATCAATAGAGAAACCGGCTTCCTTACCTGCTTCTGCCATTAAAGCTTTTGCCTTTTCAATATCCTGCGCTGGAAGGGCAAGATCTGCGCTTCCTGTAAAACCATTCGGAATTGGCGATGCTTGTTTCTTACCATTTCCTGCAACCGTGATATCAATCATTCCGTCATAGTCGATGGCAAGTTTGATCGCTTCACGAACCTTGGGATCTTCCAGATTTTCTGCACCCTTTGCACCA
>JAIOXC010000066.1 GCA_021741795.1 Ilumatobacteraceae bacterium
AATCCGGTGCAATTGGACCAATTGGTGACTGGGTAGTGCGCCAAGCATGCACCGATGCACGCTCGTGGATGGACGCACACATTGTAGACGGATCATTCGTCGTGCATGTCAACGTGTCTGCCCGTCAACTCAGCGACTCTGGTTTTGTTGAGCGCGTGATGGGTTCACTAAAAGAGACAAAACTTGAGCCGTTTCATCTTGCGCTCGAGATCAACGAAACCACAATGCTCAACGACAACCCCGCGATTATGCGCACGCTTAACGCACTGAAGCGCCTCGGCGTCAAACTTGCAATTGACGACTTCGGCACGGGATATTCATCGCTCGCTCATCTGCGAGATTTTCCTGCAGACTTCCTCAAACTAGATGGCACTCTTGTGCGCGACATTGGTTTACAGGGATCAGACGATCCAATCGTTCGTTCAATCATCCAATTGGCACACTCGCTGAACATGTCGGTGATTGCCGAGTGGGTGACGAGCGATGATCAGACGCAACGGCTGCGACTGTTGGGCTGCGACTTCGTGCAGGGGAACCGAATTGGCGAACCTGTCGTTGCATCGGAGTTTGCTCCGCTCATGCAATCGCGCACTACACACCGCTAAGAATTAACATGAAGCATGGCTCTTCAGCGTGATCTCAAATTTGGATGGTTGTCCCCCGTCATCGGTAACCAATGGAGTGACCACCAGCCAATCGTGATGTTTCAGGAGCGCAATATTTTGCCAACTGCGCTACAACATTTTGATTCTCTGTGGATTGCCGATCACTTTTATGGATTTGATGCAAAAACAGATCCCTTTATGGAGGCATGGACAACTCTGACTTGGCTTGCTGCCAAGTTCCCAAATGTTTTGCTGTGCCACCATGTGCTCGGGCAGGGCTATCGCAACCCTGCGCTTACTGCAAAAATGGCTGCAACATTGCAGATGCTTTCGGGCAACAGGTTCATACTTGGCATTGGGGCCGGCTGGAGAGACGATGAATACAAGGCATATGGCTACGAGTTTCCACGACCTGCTGTCCGATTTGCAGAACTAGAAGAATTGATTCAGATCTGCCGTTTGATGTGGACACAGGATGCTCCAACATTTACTGGAAAACACTTTCACATCACCGAGGCTGCAGCGCCGCCCAAGCCCGAGATAGTTCCGCCTGTATGTATTGGTGCATACGGCGAACAAATCGGATTGCCGATGGTTGGAAGATTGGCGGATATGTGGAATGCCTCCACGCAAGGCAATGTGGATCGATGGCTCGTCAAGCGCGACATTGTGCGAGCTTCTGCTGAAAAATCGGGACGCAATCCAAGCGACATTCAAATCTCGCTCACTGTTGAGAAGCCACTTCCGAATACCGATGATGAATCAGAAATGCTTCGAGCACAATTGCAAGTCATGGCCGACCACGGCGTCGAACATTTCGTGATGGACTTTGGACACCCGCAGTCAACCGAGCCTGTTTTGCGATTTGTTGAACAGGTGATGCAGCCAATGAAGGCTGCACGCAAATAACTAACCTGCCGGCTCAATAGCGGGTCGCGGCCCGCTGCCGTTAAAAAATGCGAGCAGCGGTGCTGCTTCTTCGCCAAGTTGCAACACAGAATTGCCATTGATGGTGTCACCATAAACAGCGAGCGGAAACGACGCAATACTTCCGCTGGCCGCGGGTCGCATCTTTTTTGCAAACTCAATCAGATCGAGTTGTTCGTCTACAACGATTGCGCCTAAGCCGCCGCTCATCACTTTGCCAACCGAAAACGGATTGCCCACAACTCCAATCACGGAGCTTTTTACGAGTGCTTCGACAAACGATCGTTGTCTTGCAGTTCGACCAATGTCGGACGAGCCGTCAATCTGCCACTCGCCATCAACTTTTTGCTCAAAAAATCGGCTGCGGGCAAATGCAAGCGCTTCCACCCCATCCAATGTTGAGCAACCTGGTTTCATAAACAAGCCAGTGTGTTTATCGCGTGACGGATAATCGACACACACTGACACACCACCGACTGCATCAACAATCTGTTTGAAACCTTGGAAATCTATTTCGACATAATGATGTATTGGCACTCCGAGCGCGCTCTGCACGGTGCGCACAAGCACATCGGTGCCGGCTTGATAGGCGGTATTGATGCGCTGAAAGTCTTCTCCACCACCGATGGCAACCCACAAGTCACGAGGTATCGACAGCAACGAAACCGAACCAGATTTTTTGACGTAATGCATCACCATCAATGTGTCGCTGCGCTGACCGCCAATGTCTTCTTCCGCCCCAACGGCATTGAAGTCTGCATCAGTTGGGTCTGCTCCAGCACGCGAGTCAGAGCCAACCAGCAAATAGTTTTCAAACAACGGGTCGGGCGCAGATAATGCCGAAGTTGCAGTTGTCTCACGCTGAATCCCATCGAGTTGGGCATGCACATTTCGTACGATCCCAAACGATCCCGCGACTGCCGTAACGAGTGCGGCAACTGCGGTGATGATTAATCGTGTTGAGCGCTTGCCACGAGTTCGTGTTTCAGGACGATGCACCACCACGGTTAGACGCTAATCGCTCTGAACGACAGAGCATGATCACTGCGCTCGTAGGTGCACCACATCACCAGTATCAATCTGATGACTTCGCCCCGTGTCATCAACCACTTCAAGCCGACCGTCCATGAGCACGCTTGATGCACGACCAGTCACGACATGCATGGCCATCTCTACTCGAACTTCTTGACCAATCGTCATCAGATGCGACACATATCTCGCGTGCAGTTGTGCCGGATCAAGAGCCTCGAGAACATCGATGTGCCACAACATTGCTCGCAGCAAATCGGTAGGTGTGGTTTGTGCATTACGGGATGCAGCGTTCAGCGAAACCGCATCTGGTGGCGCCCACCCAACATTGACGCCAATACCAACGACAATAAAGTCGGCTGCACCTTGCGCCAAAATGCCCGATACTTTTTTGCCGTCAATCAATAAATCATTTGGCCATTTCATCTGTGGCTTCACAGCGACAAGTTGTTCGCTCGCAAGCGCAGCCGCCATTCCTACTATCTGCGTAAATTGATGTGTTGGTCGCACGATCGTGTCTGCAAAACGAAACAAAAGCGAGACAAGCAAATTGGATCCGGGTTCAGCAACCCACGTGCGATCAAGCCTGCCCTTTCCTGCACTCTGAAATTGAGCCATCAAGACGCTGTGATGCAGCGCGCCATCGTGTGCACTCGCCAGCAAATCTGTGTTGGTGCTGCCAGTTTCTGCAACAACTGAAACCCACCAACCATTGGGCCATGTGCTCGAGTTTTCAGGCTGGTTGGGAGACACGAGGTTCATCAGGTAAAGATAATAAGCCGTGTTGAAAAAAATCCTGATAGCCAATCGAGGCGAAATCGCCGTTCGTGTCATCCGTACCGCCCGAGAAATGGGTATCGCCACGGTTGCTGTGTATTCCGAGCTCGATCGCAATGCCCTGCATGTGCGACTTGCCGACGAGGCCTACGCCCTCGGTGGCCAAACTGCCGCAGAGAGTTACCTCAACACTGAAGCCATCCTGGACGCCATTCGCAAGAGCGGCGCCGACGGCGTGCATCCCGGTTATGGATTCTTTAGTGAAAACGCAGACTTTGCTCAGGCCATCACCGACATGGGCGTGGCTTTCATCGGACCACCTCCAGCCGCAATCGTTGAAATGGGAGACAAAGTTTCGTCACGCAAAGCCGCACTTCGCGGTGGTGCACCAATCGTGCCTGGCACCACAGAGTTCACCAAGAGCGCCAAAGAAATTACCGACTTCGGAAATGAGTTTGGTTGGCCAGTAGCAATCAAGGCTGCCTTCGGTGGTGGCGGACGCGGAATGAAAGTTGTGCAGTCGGCTGATCAAGTGCAAGAGGCAATGGACTCTGCTCAACGTGAATCAAAAGCTTTCTTTGGTCGCGACGAAATCTATGTAGAGCGTTACCTCACATGGCCGCGCCACATCGAAGTTCAACTCGTCGGCGACAAGCACGGCAATGTGGTGTGGGTCTCGACTCGTGACTGCTCCGCGCAACGACGTCACCAAAAACTGATTGAAGAAGCCCCTGCGCCTGGCTTGCCAGACGGTATGGAAGAGGCAATGGGCGCAGCTGCTGTCAAAGCAGCCAAAGCGGTTGGCTACTACAACGCCGGCACCGTTGAGTTCATCTACCAAGACAACGATTTTTTCTTTCTTGAAATGAATACTCGTTTGCAAGTTGAACACCCAGTCACCGAAGTGATCACAGGCATCGACTTGGTTGAGTGGCAAATACTTGTTGCGTCAGGTGAAAAATTGCCGATGACTCAAAAACAAGTTGCTGCTCGCCGCAATGGTCACGGCATCGAAGTGCGCATCAATGCCGAAAACCCAAGTGGCGGAAAATTCTTGCCTTCACCAGGCACAATCACCGCTCTCACCACGCCAGACGGTTTCGGTACTCGCTTCGACGGTGGTTACGAAGCCGGCGACACCGTCAGCCAGTACTACGACAATCTTGTTGGCAAATTAATCGTGTGGGGCAAAGATCGCGACACCGCAATCGCTCGCACCATTCGCGCACTCGAAGAAATGGTGATCGTTGGAGTGCACACCACCATTCCTGCCGACTTAGCAATTTTGCGCCACCCAGATTTCTCTGCCATCACACACTCCACCAAGTGGGTTGAAGAGACGCTCGATTTATCACAACTTGTTTCGCATGCAGGCGCAGCGCCAGCAGATGACGATCAAGACTTGGTCGAGCGCTCGACCACTGTCGAAGTCAATGGCAAGCGATTTGATGTAAAGATGTGGGTGCCAGAGTTTGCAGTAGGCACTGCCAAAAAGACCAAGAAGCCAACTCGCGGCTCGGGTGGCTCCGGTGGTGGTGGTGCAAGCGGTGCGGTGACTGCACCAATGCAAGGCACCATCGTCAAGGTGATGGTTGAGGTCGGTCAGACAATTGCCGTTGGCGACGCTGTCGTTGTGCTCGAGGCCATGAAAATGGAAAACCAAATCACCGCCGAAAAGGCTGGAAAAGTCACCAAAGTCAACGTTACTGCAGGCGACAAAGTTGGCTCTGGTGACGTGCTCGCTGTTATTGAGTAACGGAAACAGTTAACCGAAATAGCAACGACGCCTCAAGCCCGCGCGACTAGTTTGTGAGCGTGACTTCAAGCCCCGAATCAGCCGAAAACGGCGACAATCTCGATCCAATCCAAACCTCGAGCGGCCTTGCCGCCGAGATGGCACGCCGACTCGACAACATCGCAGCACTGCGCGCGAAGGGCACCAACCCATATCCGTATCGGTTTGATCGCACTCACACCCTTGGCGAAATTCGCGCCGCGCACGGTGCGCTCGAGGCGGGTAACGAAACCACCGAGCACGTCGCCATCGCAGGACGCATCATGCTCAAGCGTGATCAGGGCAAACTTATTTTTTGCACACTTCGCGATCGCACTGGCGACATTCAACTGTTTGTGTCGAAAGCAATTGTTGGCGACGACGCGTTTGATGCCATCAACAATTTTGACTTAGGCGACTGGGTTGGTGTGAGCGGTTTGGTGATGACAACACGCAAAGGCGAGTTGTCGGTCAAAGTCGATACCGCACAATTGTTGGCAAAGGCCGTGCGCCCAATGCCCGACAAATGGCACGGCCTCACTGATGTCGATACGCGTTATCGCCAGCGTTACGCAGACCTCATCATCAACGAAGAGGCGCGTCGCACGTTCGAGATCCGTCACGCAACAATCGCCAGTTTCAGAAAGACATTGCACGACAATCAATTCATCGAAGTAGAGACACCGGTGTTGCACATGGAAGCTGGCGGCGCCCACGCTCGCCCGTTCGTCACCCACCACAACACTCTCGACATGCAATTGTTTTTGCGCATCGCTCTCGAATTGCACCTCAAACGCTTGATCGTTGGTGGCATGGAGCGCGTGTTCGAGATCGGTCGCGTGTTTCGTAACGAAGGCATCTCTACGCGCCACAACCCAGAGTTCACGATGATGGAGAGTTACCAAGCGTTTGGTGACTACAACGAAGTCATGGCGCTTACTGAACAACTCATCACAAATGCTGCACGTGAAGCAACCGGAAGCACTGTCGTCATTATCAACGGACAAGAATTTGATCTTGCTCAACCATGGCGCAAAGCGCGCATGATTGACTTGGCTGGCGAAAAAGTTGGCGAAACATTGCACCCGTCCATGGACGTCGATGCCGTGCGCAAGATCGCAGCCAAACACAACATCAAAACCGATACCCACTGGGGCTCGGGTCGCATCATCGAAGAAATATTTGCCGAACTCGCAGAAGGCGAATTGCAAGAGCCAACATTTGTGACAGGACATCCTGTCGAGATCTCGCCTCTCGCACGAGCCGACCGCAATGACCCGCATCTCACCGAGCGTTTTGAATTGTTTATTGGAGCACGCGAACTTGCCAATGGTTATAGCGAATTAAATGACCCTGTTGAGCAACGGTTGCGCTTCGAAGATGAGCAAAAAGCCAAAGTCGCCGGCGACAATGAAGCCGGCAGCATGGACGAAGATTATTTGCGCGCACTCGAGTTTGGAATGCCACCAACAGCGGGCCTTGGCATCGGCATCGACCGCCTTGTCATGTTGTTGGCTGCTGCTGGTTCAATTAAAGACGTGATTCTGTTTCCGACACTTCGCCCCGAGGCCAAGTAGCCGTGGCTGCTTCACCTTCCACTCCCACAAGCGCCTGGGGCGTCGGCCTTGCGACTATTGCTGCAGATGGGACCACCCTCGACACCTTCTTTCGTCACTTGGGTCTTGGAAATGCCGTGCCTGCAGAAATGCCAACCGAAACTCGATCAACAACTGATGAGCGCCGCGGTGTTGCCATCGTGCCCGCTTCTCTCGTCATCGACACCCAGGCCGCGCCAACAAGCGCAACCGATGTCTACCTGCGCTTGCATCTGCTCTCGCACCGCATGGTCGAGCCTCGCACGATCAATCTCGACGGAGCATTCGGATTACTCACCAACGTTGCATGGACATCAATTGGCCCTGTCGCTCTCGACACGCTCGAAGACGTTCGCTACAACCTGTTGCGCCAAGGTCAACACCTCGTTGTGCACGGAGTCGACAAGTTTCCTCGCATGACCGACTATGTGGTTCCATCTGGAGTGCGCATTGCCGACGCCAGCCGCGTACGCCTCGGCGCGCACTTGGCCAGTGGCACCACAGTCATGCACGAAGGCTTTTGCAACTTCAACGCCGGCACACTCGGCGCTTCGATGGTTGAGGGTCGCATTTCTGCAGGAGTTGTTGTGGGCGACGGATCCGACATCGGTGGTGGCGCATCCATTATGGGCACGCTCTCTGGTGGCGGCAAAGAAATGGTGACCGTTG
>JAIOXC010000067.1 GCA_021741795.1 Ilumatobacteraceae bacterium
ATCCCAATCATGAGCCACCAGAATTGATGCATCATTCTTTTTGCAGCTCCCCGCACAAACAAACCGGGGGGCCTTTCGGCCCCCCGTTTCTGAATACTGAGTTTTAGTTACCTACTAGTTAAACCAGGCTGACCAAACTGCTTCGTTTGCTGCAATCCACTCTGCAGCGATCTCTGCTGCCGGCTTACCGTCAATTTCTACAGGTCCCAATGTTGACAATTGATCTTCTGTTGTGAACTTGAAGTTCTTGAAGAAGTTAAAGACATTTGCGTCCTTTGCTTCAAGCTTTGCCGAGGCAACCTTAAACAAAAGGTCTTCTGGGTAATCGCCGTCGCACTTGTCAGTTTCTGTTGCACAGTCAACTGTTGGTGTTGGCAACACAATGTTCTTCAAGCCGTATTTGCCGACCGCTGCAGATGGCATCCAGTAGTACATCAAGACTGGCTTGCCTGCTTCTGTTGCGGCAACGATCTCTGCTTGAGTTGCAGCCTCTGAGCCTGAAAATTGAACTTTGAAATCAAGTCCAAGGTTCTTGGCAACAGGCTCTTCATAACTTGAGAATGAAGGATCCATTGCCAACAGTCGACCTTGCGAACCAGTTGCGGCTGTTGCAAATGCTTTAGCAACTGCTGGGTCCTTCAGACCTTCCCAAGTAGCAAGTTGAGGAAACTGCTCAAGTGCATTTGGTGTTACGAACCAACCAATTTTGCCAATCGCACCGAGTTCGCCCATGTTGACAACCGAACCGTCATCAACAAATGCTTGTTCTTCAGGAGTAAATCCAGATGGCCAAACCTCAACGTTGGCATCAATATCACCTGACGACATGCCGGCGATCATTGCGTTCTCATCGATATCTACGATCTCGACAGGGTTGCACAAATTGGTCTCAATCAATTGCTTCACGACTTCAACTTCAATGGCAGATGCCGTCCAGTTGTTGCGAGCAATCTTGATTGTCTCAGTTCCTGTGCAGGCAGGACCATCGGCCGCTGCTGTCGTTTCTTCACTCACTGACTCTGTTGCTGTATCACTTCCGCCGCATGCTGCGAACAACAGTGACCCAACTGCCAACAGTCCAATTCCCAATAATTTCTTGCGTGATCCCATAAATCTCCCCTTGATTGAGTTCACGTTCCAGTCAGAACGCAACTTCACCTTAGCGAAATTTTGTTTACTCACCATCAGATCGCACTAAGGTTTGCGTTGTGTCATTGGGCGAGACAGCAACGGGGGAAACATTGGGGGTGCCGCCGGCCATTGAATTGCGCCATGTCTGGAAGGTGTTCGGTCCTGGCAATGGCTCAACCGCGATTTCACTGTCCCAAAATGGCGAAAACAGAGCAGAGATCCTTAAGCAGACACAACAGACAGTCGCAGTTCGTGACGTGTCCTTCAGCGTCGCCCAAGGAGAGACATTTGTGGTCATGGGCCTCTCGGGATCTGGTAAATCCACACTGATCAGATGCTTGTCGCGCCTCGTTGAACCAACCGCTGGCGAAGTCTTGTTGGGCGGCGACAACTTGTTAACCATGACCGACGAACAGTTGATCGATGTGCGCCGTGGTCGGATGTCAATGGTGTTTCAACACTTCGGCTTGTTCCCCCACCGCAAGGTAATTGACAACATTGCTTACGGTCTCGAAGTACAAAAGATCGACAAGGCAACTCGAATTGCTCGAGCAACAGAAGTTCTCAACACAGTTGGTCTTGACGGTTGGGCAAACCACTACCCACAACAACTTTCTGGCGGCATGCAACAGCGCGTGGGTCTTGCTCGAGCACTTGCAGTAGACCCACAAATTTTGCTCTTCGATGAGCCGTTCTCGGCACTTGACCCACTCATTCGCAAAGAGATGCAAGACGAATTGATTCGGCTGCAGAAGACCATGCAACGCACGGTTGTTTTTATCACGCACGACTTTGCCGAGGCCCTTCGACTAGGTGACCGCATTGCGATCATGAAAGACGGTTCGTTCGACCAGGTCGGCACTCCAGAAGAAATTGTGTCAAACCCAGCAACAGCTTACGTTCGAGAATTCGTCAATGATGTGCCAAGAGCCAAAGTGCTCAGTGTAAAAACAGTGACCGTCGACGGACAACCAGTTGCTGGTGGCCGAGTTGTCACGTCAACCGCAAAGATTGAAACAATTATCCCAATGTTGCTTGAACGAGACGAACACATCACTGTTGTTGATGCGAGCAACGTCGTCATTGGCATTGTAAGTAGGCAAAGCGTTGCATCAATTCTGCAGGCCGAACAACAATGAGCACTGCGCTCGCACAACAAGCCAATTCATCCAGACTGTTGCTCAGTAATCCACTTGTACGTACAGCCGCATTCGTCACAATCGTTCTCATTACTGCCCAAACATTCGGGACCGGTGGATTTCCTGAATCGTGGAATATCGGCATTGCCGAACCGATTACTGGTGTGCAGTCGTGGGTGCGCGAGAACCGTAGTAGTAATTGGTCGTTTCGATTCTTTTTCAATCCATTAATTTCAGCAGTTGAATTCGGCCTCAACAGTGTCGAGTCATTCCTTGTTTGGCTCCCCTGGTTTATTCCACCGATCATCGTTTTTCTTATTATTGGCCGAAGTCGGAGGTGGGGTCTCGCCACGTTTACCGCATTTGTAGTTGTATACCCCGGCATCGTGGGTTTATGGCCAGAAAGTATCGTCACTATTTCGCTTATGGCGGTGTCAGTTGCAATCAGTATTCTCATCGGTGTTCCACTCGGCGTACTGACTGCGCTCAATAAACGGTTTGAATCAATATTGCGACCAATTCTGGATGGCATGCAAACAGTGCCGGCAACGGTGTACTTGATACCGATCGTCCTGGTGTTTGGGATCGGCCCGGCACCTGCAGCAATTGCAACAGTCATTTATGCGATCCCGCCAATGATCCGACTGACGTGCCTCGGTATTCAACAAGTGCCAAAGTCGGCAGTTGAAGCAGCACATATGTTTGGTGCAACCAAACGACAGTTCTTGGCAAAGGTCCAGCTTCCACTTGCGGTCCCGTCAATCATTGCCGGCATCAATCAAACCGTGATGATGGCACTTGGAATTGTCGTGATTGCAACGCTCGTGGGAGCAGGTGGTCTTGGTCAAGAGATCAATCAAACAGTGCGTCGTCTTGAGGCTGGCCGCGGACTCGTGGTGAGCCTTGCAGTGGTCGCTGTTGCACTTGTACTTGATCGGGTGAGTAGGTCACTCGTAGTTGAACCTGGCGAACAACGGTTTCACATCAGCCGCAAGTTGATGTACACGACCATCTCGGGTCTGGTGTTCGCGACAATTCTTGGTCGCGCAATGGGATGGATCGAGTTTCCATTTTCATGGGGCACTTCGTTTGCAGACCCAATCGACTCTGGCTTCACATGGTTTCGTACAACCTTCGATGTAGTCACTCGACCATTCAACGATTTTGTCGTGCGCGAACTCATAGTGCGAGCGCAAACATTGCTCAATCAAACACTTGCATGGCAAGCAATCGTTGTTGCAGCAAGCACATTTTCATATGTTGTAGCTGGCTGGAAGATGTCGCTCACTACAGCGATTGGAATCACCTTCATTGGCCTCACTGGCAGATGGCCAGATGCCGTGGACACGCTCACTCAAACAGTCATTGCAGTGGTCTTTTCAATGTTGATCGCTATACCTATTGGCATCTGGCTCGGTCGTCGGCCTCGAGCAGAATCATTTATTTCACCTTTCTTGGATGCATTGCAAACAATCCCAAACCTTGTCTACGCAATTCCATTTGTGATGATTTTTTCTGTTGGCCCTGTACCCGGCATAGTGGCTGCTGTTGTGTACGCATTACCGCCCGGCATTCGGCTTACCGCACTCGGCATTCGCCAAGTCAATTACGAATCTCTTGAAGCCGCAACCACTTTTGGTGCGACACCGCGTCAAGTGCTGCGGGGTGTACGAGTTCCACTCGCAATGCCCTCAATCATTTTGGCAATCAATCAAATGGTGATGATGGTGTTGGCAATGGCAATCATCGCCGGCATGGTCGGCGGTGGTGGCCTTGGCTACCGATCGATTGAGGCACTCACCAAACCAGACGCCGGTCTTGGCGCCGAAGTAGGAATCGCCATCGTGATCATGGCCACAATTCTTGATCGGCTCTTACAAGCAACTGCCAAACGACTACAAGCACCTGCTGCAAATTAACTAGCGCGGAAATGCACCGAGCATTCTTGCTGCCTCGAGAGTGTTCTCGAGCAAGCAACCAATTGTCATTGGGCCAGTGCCACCTGGCATCGGAGTAATTGCACCGGCTACAGCTTGCACTGCATCAAAGTCGACATCGCCAACAATTTTGTTGTCAATGCGAGTCACTCCCACGTCAACAACAGTTGCGCCCGGTTTGACGAAGTCGGCTTTGATCATGCGCGCAATGCCTACACACGACACAATGATGTCTGCTTCAACACAAACCGCTTTCAGATCATCTGGAGGCGTCATTGAGTGCGCACATGTCGTTGTCGCGTCTCCACCCCTGCGGACAAACAAAATAACTTGTGGCAAGCCTGTCAAAAATGAACGACCAATGACAACCACTTTCTTGCCTTTGGTTGCAATGTTGTATCGCTCGAGCAAGCGCATCACGCCGAGTGGCGTGCACGGTGCATGTCCAGGCAAACTGCGCATTAATCGACCCATTGAACGCTCGGTGAGTCCATCAACATCTTTTTCTGGTGGCAACAACGCAAGAATTGGCTCAGAGTCAAGATGCTTTGGCAACGGCAGCTGCACCAAAATGCCGTGCACGTTTGGATCGAGTGCCAACTTGCGCACCTCTGCCTCAACTTGCTCTTGCGTTGCTGTTTCCTCAAGATGAACACCCACCGAAACCATGCCAGCTTCTTGAGCCTTCTTGTGTTTGCTCGCTACATAAATTTGACTTGGGGCATCTCCACCAATAAGCACAGTCGCAAGACAAACACGTGGCGAACCCGCGTCCTCGATCACTTTGCGCAGACGCGCAACGGTTTCGTCGCGCAATGTGTTGCCATCCATCAAGATGGCACCACCTGGCGAGCGCTTAAAAGTATCGGTCATGAAAGCCCGACGATTTCGCCGTTTTCGTCAAAGTCAATGATTGCTGCTGCTGGCTTGGTGCCAAGGCCTGGCAACGTGCGCATCTCACCGCAAATTGGGTAGATGAACCCTGCTCCCACAGAAGCACGCACTTCGCGCACTGTCAGTGTGTGACCAGTTGGCGCACCCTTGAGCGATGCATCACCCGAAATCGAAAGGTGAGTTTTAGCAATACACACTGGCAAGTGGGCAAAGCCATTGTCGGTGTAGTTCTTGAGTTGCTTGTTGGCAAGAGCGGTGTACTCCACTTTTGCGGCACCGTAGATCTTGGTCGCAACAGTCTCGATCTTTTCTTTGAGCGAGGCATCTGACGGATACAACAAATGGAAGCCATTTTCTTCTTGGCAGGCCTCTACAACCGCCTTGGCCAAGTCGACTGCACCGGCACCACCATCAGCGAAGTGCGTGCACACTGCGACGCGTGCGCCAGCCTCGGCTGCGATGCGACGAATCACATCGTGCTCTGATTTGTGGTCGGTTGGGAAAGCGTTGATAGCAACGACTGGTGTTACGCCATGAGCCATTACGTTTTCGATCTGCTTCTTCAAGTTTGCGCCACCGGCCTCAACGTCGGAAGGATTCTCTGCCAACAACTCTGCTGGCAACGCTTTGCCGGCAACAATCTTGTGCTTGCCAGAGTGAGCCTTGAGTGCGCGCACGGTTGTCA
Source organism: Ilumatobacteraceae bacterium (assembly GCA_021741795.1). Taxonomy (GTDB): domain Bacteria; phylum Actinomycetota; class Acidimicrobiia; order Acidimicrobiales; family Ilumatobacteraceae; genus UBA3006. The sequence goes on from JAIOXC010000067.1 coordinate 5,787, forward strand.
CGAGCACTGCAGCATCTGGAACGAGTCCTGATGTGCGGCATTTGATGTTAAAGAAACGCTCCGCACCCATGTCGGCACCAAAGCCTGCTTCGGTGATGAGGTAGTCGCCACCGTGGATGCCGATCATGTCTCCAATAATTGACGAGTTACCGTGCGCAATATTTCCGAACGGTCCTGCGTGCACGATTACCGGAGTGTTTTCAAGAGTCTGCAACAAGTTTGGCTTGATTGCTTCTCGCATGATGACGGCCATGGAGCCAGCGCCCGAGAGTTGCTCGGCAGTTACTGGTACACCTTTGGTGTTGTAACCAACAACGATGCGACCGAAACGTGCACGCATGTCCTCGACCGAAGTTGAGAGAGCCAAGATCGCCATCACTTCAGATGCGGCCGTGATGTCAAAACCAGTTTGACGAGTAACGCCGTCTTCTTTTGAACCAAGACCAACAATGATGTTGCGCAATGAACGATCGTTGACGTCGATCACTCGGCGCCATGTGATGTTGTCGAGATCAAGGTCCAGTTCGTTGCCCTGATGCAAATGATTGTCAACCATTGCCGACAACAAGTTGTGTGCTGCGGTCACTGCATGGAAGTCGCCAGTGAGATGCAAGTTGAGCAGTTCCATCGGAATCACTTGGCTGTAGCCACCACCTGCGGCTCCACCCTTGATACCAAATGTTGGTCCCATCGAAGGCTGGCGCAAACTGATCACTGCTTTTTTGCCGATGTGCTTCATCGCCATTCCCAAACCAACTGTGGTCGTGGTCTTACCTTCGCCGAGTGGTGTTGGCGTGATGGCAGTCACCACTACATACTTTGCTTTCGGGCGATCTTTCAATTCTTCGATCGCTTTGAGACTGATTTTGGCAAGGTCTGTGCCATAAGGCTCGAGCAAGTGTTCGCCGATACCCATCTGCTGCGCAATGTCCTTAAGTGGAAGTGGTTTTCCGGCACGCGCGATTTCGAGATCGGATGGGAATGACATTGTGGGTTGCTCCTTGATATTGCTTGAGAGGTGGCGGGTATTCGGTGCCGTTGAGACGACCCTGACACTATATATGGTTCATAGGGTCTGATATATGACGGGATCCCCTTATTGCAGTAGGGTGAGGGTATGGACATGGGTCGAAAGAAGAACTCCAAGCGACACGATTACGCCCCCCTGACCCGAATCACCGAGCCAATGGTGCGTGACAACGGTGTTTTGCGCACAGCCACATGGGACGAAGCGCTCGCCCGCGCAGCTGCTGGCTTCCAATCCGTCAAAGACGCGTATGGCCCAGACGCCATTGGATTCTTCTCATGTTCCAAGTCGACCAATGAACTGAATTTCATGGTGCAAAAGTTTGCGCGTGCCGTTATTGGTACCAACAATATCGATTCCTGTAATCGAACTTGACACGCTCCCAGCGTGGTCGGTCTGGCCACAGTCTTCGGAGCAGGTGGAGGAACATCGAGTTATCAAGAGGTTGAAACAACTGACCTCATTGTGATGTGGGGCTCAAA
>JAIOXC010000068.1 GCA_021741795.1 Ilumatobacteraceae bacterium
CTGATCCATGTTGTTGCTCCTGGCTATGTGTTATTGAACTTCTGAAAATACAGGTTACTACGAAAGGAGTTTGACTTCTTGTCTAAACCCTGAGACCGTGTGCCTAGTGACCCATGCCAAGTCCGCCATCGACGGGGATTATTGCCCCGGTGATGTATGCGGCTGCAGGGCTTGCAAGAAAGGTGACAACACCTGCGATTTCATCAACAGTTGCGGTTCTTCCAAGTGGAACAGCGTCGGTGATTTGCTGCATCTGTTTTTCGTTGAGTGCTGCCGTCATTTCGGTGTCTACGGGCCCAGGAGCAACGACATTAACGGTGATGCTTCGCGACCCAAGTTCGCGAGCAAGAGAGCGACCTAGACCAATCAGCCCTGCTTTTGATGCTGCATAGTTTGCCTGGCCTGCAGAACCCAGCATGCCGACAACGCTGGAAATCAAAATGATGCGTCCAGACCGTGCGCGAAGCATGCCCTGAGTTGCCCGCTTACAAACGCGAAATGCTGCAGTGAGGTTGGCGTCGAGCACAGTTGCAAAATCGTCCTCGCTCATGCGCAAGATCAATGTGTCTTTGGTGATGCCAGCGTTGGAGACAAGTACTTGTACCGGACCAAAGTGAGCCTCGACAGCATCAAAGGCCGCATTGACTTGATCGGTGTCGGTGACGTCGCACTTGACAGCAAAAAACTCTGACGCTGGTGGAGATGAGTTGTACGTAACAGCGACGCGGTCGCCAAGGGCGGCGAAATGGCGTGCGCAAGCGAGACCAATTCCCTTAGATCCACCTGTGATGAGAACGACCCGTGAAGTTGTTTCAGTCATGTTGATCTGCTTTCTACCTTTGACCCTGCCAGCGCAAGATTGCACTCGCTGCGGTCATTCCTGCACCAAATCCTACGAGCAAAACCAAATCGCCGTTATTGAGGCGACCCTTGTCGGCTGCGTCAAAGAGAGCAAGAGGAATTGAAGCAGATGATGTATTTCCGGTTTCGTGCAACACGATGGACGTCTTTTCCATAGAGACACCAAGTCGATCGCACGCTGCAGAAATGATGCGTGTATTTGCTTGATGAGGAACCACAAGTGCAAGTTGATCAGCCGTGACCCCAGCGATGGCCATCGATTTCTGCGCTGAGTCAACCATGATGCGAACCGCTCTGCGAAAAACTTCTTTGCCGTCCATTTTAAGAAATCCGCCAATTTCGGCATAGAGCAATTCCTCGGCCGAACCATCTGCATCTAGATCCCATGCGAGAAGTTGTCCCGGTCCGTCAACGGCTTCGAGTACGCATGCGCCTGAGCCATCCGCAAACAAAATTGCTGTGCCACGATCGGTCCAATCGGTAATCCGAGAGAGTGTGTCGGTGCCAATCACCAACACCTTTTTTGCGCCCATTGCAATGAGTCCATGTGCGTTTATAAGCGCATACACAAAGCCTGAGCATGCCGCATTGATGTCGTACGCACCACATTTGAGACCAAGCTGGTGCTGCACGCTCGCCGAAGTGCCAGGTACTGCACGGTCAGGAGTAGTCGTTGCTAAAACGAGTGCATCAATCTCGAGAGGGTCAACCTGTGCCATTTGCATTGCCAATCGTGCGCTGTGCACCGAGAGACCTGCGGTAGTTCCACCGATATGGCGCTGATGGATGCCAGTGCGCTCACGAATCCATTCGTCGTTGGTATCGAGAGTCTTCGAGAGATCATCGTTAGTGACGATTTTGTCTGGCAGGGCACGACCCCAACCTGTGATGACTGCACCGCGTGCACCCGAAGGAATTTGTGGCATTGCAGTTAACTCTAATGCGATCTGAGCCAGGCGATTGGCTGATGAGCCGTCAATCGCTCACCATCAACAGCGATGTAGTTTTGCAAAATGCCTGCGAATGGCGAACGCACTTCGGTTTCGCCAACATGTCCGAGAACATGACCAACAGCAATCTGGCTGTTGTTCTCAACAGACATCTTCTTGGTAAACACGCCAGCCGCAGGACTCACAACGAGACGCTCGATCGCAAAAAGATGCTCGCCTTCATGCGCAGGGGACGCTAGTGGTACTGCGGTAGCAGAAAATACATTCATCCATTCGATGAGTGCATCGAGATCGTCTGGAGTTGCGACACTAATTGTTTTTGCGCCATCAATGGTTCGCTTGGCCATTCCGGTGAGTACACCTCCTGGGCCAAGCTCGATAAAGCCGCGTACACCGAGTTCGCCAAGCGTAAGAAGACAATGCTTCCATCGCACTGGAGAAGACAATTGAGCTGACAACAATGATGCCCATTCAGATCCATGGTCGTGGGCGAGCGCATCAACATTAGAGATCACCGGTACTTCGGTATCTCGGGGGCGAGCTGATGCAATGGCATCGCGAAGTCTGTCGCGTGCACTTGACATATAGGGAGTATGAAATGCGCCCGACACCGGAAGCGACATCACGCGCTTTGCCCCGAGTGCTTTTGCTTGCTCGGTTGCTTTAGCGACACCTTCAAGGGAACCAGCAATCACAACCTGACCTGGTGCATTAAAGTTGGCAACCCACACATCAGCATCTGCCAACCGACACGCAACCTCAACTTGCTCGTCGTCGAGTCCGAGCACTGCAGCCATCGTTCCTGGCTGAGCAATTCCCGCTTCATGCATTGCTAAAGATCGTTCTGCAACAAGTCGCAAGCCATCGTCAAATCGAAGTGCGCCAGTGGCAACGAGTGCGGTGTATTCGCCAAGGCTGTGGCCTGCACAAAAACTCGGCTCGATACCCGTGCGCTCAACTGCATCGAGCACCATGAGCGACATGACGAATGTTGTCAATTGGGCATTACGGGTGTCTTTGAGTTCTTCGGCATCTGCGTCGAGCAGCAGGGCAGCCACGTCTCGACCAACCACTTCGGAGGCCTCTCCAACCAACTCCCAACTCTCGTGGTCAACCCATGCAGCGCCCATGCCGGTGCGCTGTGAACCTTGACCTGGAAATGTGAAAGCGAGCATGAAGTACTTAACCCCGTTGATTTGCTGTGTTGTCGGCTGTTTTAGTGACTGGGCCAGTGTTTGACCCCGTCTCTGAAAGTGTCTCTACAGCATTGCTGTGACTACAGCGTAGAACTTGTCGCGGGTAGGTACGATGTTCCCTCGCAGTAAGCCAATTAAACAAGCACTTCACTCGGGCCCGAGTGGCGGAATGGCAGACGCGACGGACTCAAAATCCGTTGTCTGAAAGGGCGTGTGGGTTCGACTCCCACCTCGGGCACCAACTTCATGGACACTCCTACACTCATCGATGTGGCAAATAAAGGCATCAATGGTCGACTCACCGAGCGGCGGCTGCGTCGCGGCACGCAGTCGATGAGTGCGCTGCGCAACGAACTGAGTGTGGTTGAAGAGCAAGTGCAACATTTTGCTGAAGAGGTACACGATCTTGAAGTGCGAGCACTCGTGTCGGAGACTCCACTTGCAGACGCCGAGTCGCGTGATGCGATGCGCCATATGCAGGCCATGACTAAACATCGCGATCATTTGCGTGCTGCGATTGTTGATCTTGAATCCCGTCAAGATGACCTACTTGACAGACTTGGGCGATAGACCAATTTTGCTATGAACACAAGCATTCAAAAAACACGAATTGTGATTGCTGAAGACGAAGCAATTATTCGGCTTGACTTGCGGGAGACTTTGGAAGAAGAGGGTTACGAGGTAGTTGCAGACACAGGTCGTGGCGACACCGCAATCGAGCTCGTGCGACAGCATCTTCCGGATGTTGCAATATTTGACATCAAGATGCCAGGACTTGATGGACTTGATGCTGCTCGCGCTGTAAGTGCAGAAAAACTGTGCCCAGTAGTAATGCTGACGGCCTTTAGTCAGCGTGAAGTAATCGAGCAAGCCCGTGACGCAGGGGCACTTGCATATCTTGTCAAGCCTTTTCAAAAGACCGATCTTGTTCCGGCGATAGAACTTGCAATAGGTCGCTTTCAAGAAATGAAAACGTTGAGTGGTGAACGTGATGCTCTTGGTGAGCAGTTGGAGCTGCGTAAGTTGCTAGATCGCGCAAAGGGATTGTTGATTGACAAATTCTCAATGACCGAACAATCCGCCTTTGATTTCATCCAGAAGAATGCGATGTCAACGCGAGCCAAGATGGTGGACGTGGCCAACCAGATTCTGAGCGGACACATCACTCCATAGTTGTCGGTTATCGTCGTGGCATGAACCAGGCGGGTTTCTTGTGCAATTGATGGTCCTCGATGGCAACTCGCTCGCATACCGGGCGTTCTTTGCTCTGCCGACCGATATGACAACGGCGAGCGGACAAGTGACCAATTCGGTGTACGGCTTTTGTTCAATGCTCTTGACACTGATGAAGGACCACAAGCCAGATGGTGTGATTGTGGTGTTCGATCGAAAAGAAAAAACCTTTCGGCACGAAGCCGCGCCAGAGTACAAAGCACAACGCGAAGCGCAGCCAGACATCTTGTATCAGCAAATGGACATCATTAAAGAGATGCTCGAGGTGATGGGCATTGCTGCTATCGATGCCGCCGGTTTTGAAGGTGACGATTTGATTGCCACTATCGCGGAAAAAGCAGAGCAAGCAGGCGAAGACCTGCTGATCGTGACGGGCGACCGAGACACGTATCAACTGGTGCGTGACCCACATATTCGTGTGTTGTATAACAAGCGTGGTGTGAGTGACTATGCGTTATACGACGAAGCAGGAATTGTTGAGCGCACTGGAGTGACGCCGGCACAATATTCGCAGTATGCGGCGTTGCGAGGCGACCCTAGTGACAATTTGGATGGCGTGCCGGGTGTTGGCGAAAAGACTGCAGCCAAATTGATGGTGAAGTATCACGACATCGTGTCTGTTTTTGATGCAGCAGATGAGCAGACACCAAAGTTGAAACAAGGATTGCTCGAAAGTCGCGAACGAGTGTTGCGCAATGCTCAACTGATGGTGCTGCGCCGCGATGCTCCAGTAGCGATTGACATCACTCAGACAGCGCCCCGCCCAAGAATGGGCGAGCTGAAGACAATGTTCGAGACCCTCGAGTTTAAATCGATGTTCGCTCGGGCCAAAACAGTTTTTCGCGACGCTCCGTTGGCAGAAACAAAATCGGTGCGCGATTCTGTTGTTGAGTCTGTGGTTGGGTCTGATTCTGATTGCATCGCTGCAAAGACTGAACGCTGCGAAAATGTTGCGTATGCAGTTGCGGTTCTTGCCAAGATTGCGAAACTTGATTGCGCCGATGTCGGTGTTGGTTGGTTTGGTGAGCCTGGACGTAGCGCATTAGATGGCATTGCGATCGTCGTCGACGCGTCTGCATCGGCTGTGGCGTGGATCGGTGTAGACGTATTAAGAAACAAGGCAGTGCTCGATGGTTTAGGTGCACTGGCAAAGATTCGCACACACCATGCAAAGCCGTTACTGAAGTGGCTGATGGATCACGGTGTTGATCTGAAGTCGATCACGCTCGATACCGCGATCGCTGCGTACTTGCTCGACCCCAGTGACAACAAGTTCGATATTCAAGAGGTGTTGGGGCGTTATACCAATTTCAACATTCAAGTTGGTGGGGCAGAGGAATCTGGTCAACTGGATTTTGGTTCGACCAACACAGACAATTCGCAGCGCATCTGTGACGAAGCGTTAGCGGTTGGTTTGATTGCTGGTCCGATTCTCAAGGCTCTCGACAGTCAGGGAGTATCGAAACTCTATGCAGAAGTGGAAATGCCGCTCGTGCGGGTGTTGGCGCGAATGGAACGCGATGGCATAGCCGTGGACGTCAAGCAGTTGACTGCTATCAACGAGAACTTAAAGGCGCACGTTGCGCGACTTACATCAGTGCTACACGAACATGCTGGTCGTCCGTTCAATATCAATTCGCCGAATCAGTTGCGGGAAATTTTATTTGAAGAGAAAAAACTCTCGCCGGGTAAAAAGACAAAGACGGGTTTCAGCACCGACGCTGCGACGTTGGAGAAGATTCGTGATCAGTGGCCCGAATTTATTGACCCACTTTTGGAGTACCGAGAATTTGAAAAACTTCGGTCAACCTACGGTCAGGGACTACTTGACTCGGTTGGTGCGGATGGTCGGATACATGCGACATTCAATCAAACCGTTGCTCGCACCGGCCGACTGTCAAGCGACCAACCGAACTTGCACAATATTCCTGTTCGCTCAGACGAGGGCAAAGTGTTTCGCACTGCGTTCATTCCGACAAAGGGCTGTGAGTTTTTGGTTGCCGACTATAACCAGATCGAACTTCGGTGCATTGCTCATCTTGCCAATGACCCAGGCTTGATTGATGCATTTACTCGTGGTATCGATGTGCACAGTGCAACTGCTTCGCGACTGTTCAACGTTAAGGAGTCTGATGTATCGAGCGAACAACGTTCTCAATCAAAGATGGTGTCCTACGGGCTTGCCTACGGGATGGAGGCATACGGTCTGAGTCAGCGACTCAGTGTGGGAGTTGGGGAAGCCTCAGCGATTCTGGACGCGTATTTCGTTGCGTTCCCCAACGTCAAGCAATACATGGACGACACCGTTGAACAGGCTCGCAAGCGTGGCTACACCGAAACATTGTTTGGCAGGCGTAGACCGATACCCGAACTCAATAGCAGCAACTTTCGAATTCGCCAAGCAGGAGAGCGTCAGGCAATGAACGCAGGTATTCAGGGTCTTGCCGCCGACATCTTCAAGATTGCTTTAGTGCGCATCAGCGACGCCTTTGAGACAGCCAACTTGACGAGCCGCGTGATTTTGCAGGTGCATGATGAAGTCATTATCGAAGCCGTTGCAAGCGAGAAAGCGGTGGTGGAAGAGATCGTTTTGACCCAGATGAAGCAGGCCGCAAGCCTCAAGGTGCCACTCGAGGTGCACAGCGCTTGGGGCAATTCATGGGCCAGTGCCAAAAGCTAGTGCTACTAGCTAGTGCAGTGGGCTAGTAGCCCTGAAATATCTGCAGAGTCTGACTGGTAGCGTGATCCTGCTTTACCGCAGGTAGAGCCGCCTTGAAAGAGGTGCAACCGATCCCATCCACCGAAAGTACGTATTCATGTCTGATCTTCAATTAATGCAAAGCCCTCCAATGGG
>JAIOXC010000069.1 GCA_021741795.1 Ilumatobacteraceae bacterium
ACCGTTACGACATGGCATCAATCGGTCCAGAGATGCTTGCAGCCGCAATAGAAATAATCTCCGACGAAGGTGGCGGGCAAGTGTATTGGTGGGTGTATGAGCCAACACAAGTTCATCAACAACTTGCAAGCAGTGTCAACTTTGCCATCGGTCGCACAGTCACCCAGATGCGAGTCAATCTTCCGCTCAGCCTAGATGTGCTGAACAACACAAAACAGATTGAGACGTGCGCTTTTCGTGTTGGCACAGACGAACAATCTTGGCTCGATGTAAACAACCGTGCGTTTAGCAACCACCCAGAACAAGGTGGATGGACAAAAGAGATTCTTCAGTCAAGACAACAAGAACCTTGGTTCAGCCCAAATGGTTTTTTGCTGCACCACATTGACAACAAGTTGGCCGGATTTTGCTGGACAAAACTCCATCTCGAAACACAACCCGTATTGGGAGAAATTTATGTTATTGCCGTTGATCCTGATTTTGCAGGCAAAGGCCTTGGTCGATCACTGACTGTGGCCGGCCTCCAGCAACTAGCAAAGGTTGGGACCAGCGTGGGCATGCTGTATGTCGACATCCAAAATATGCACGCAATTAATTTGTACACATCGCTGGGCTTTAAGCCTCACCACCAGCAGTGTGCATTTGTTGGTGATGTGCACTAGTTTTTAGAGCATGCCAACTCTCAAAAACCCAGAATCTGCATCACTTCCCCGCTGGTCGGTCGCTGATGTGCATGAATCTTTTTCGTCACGTTCATTCACCGATGCGATGGAACGCGCCGGAGCAACTGTGTCGCGCATGGAACAACTTTTCGACCAGCACAATGTTCGAGCCATCGAACCACGTGAGCCACGTGAAGCCGATGGCCAAGCAGCAGATGCCGTAATCAAATCATTCAACGCGACAGTTGAAGAATCCGAGATCTTGGGTGCATACATTTATGCAACCGTCAGCACCGACTCGCGTCATGAACAGGCTCAAGGTTTGCTCAGCGAACTTGAAACCTTGGATGCACGAGTGTCACCGCTGCTTGCACGCCTTGCGGACTGGGTCGCGTCGTTAGGCGCAGATGCGCTTGCAACAGTCAGCATTGAGGCGCGCGAACACCTTGGTCCGTTGCAACGCCTGCAGGCTCGTAGCGAGCATCAGATGTCGGAAGCCGAAGAGGGTTTGTATTCCGAATTGGGTACGACAGGTTCGTCAGCGTGGGGTCGCTTGCAAGGAGACCTCACTTCGCAACTCAGTGTTGACGTGCAACTTCCAAGCGGCACAACAAATATGCCGATGGCCGCAGTGCGCGGACTCGCAACAGATACTGACCTTGCCACACGCAAGGCCGCATACGACGCAGAGATGCAAGCATGGCCAACTATTGCAGTCGCATGCGCAGCAGCAATGAACTCGATCAAGGGCGAAGCCAATACCGTCAATCGTCGACGCAACTGGAACTCGCCACTCGATGCATCGCTGTATGGAAATAGTGTGAGCCGAGCGACATTTGATGCAATGCAGTCAGCGGTGCACGCGTCACTGCCCGACTTTCGTAAATGGATGCGCGTCAAGGCCCAACTCGCCGGAGACACCAACGGCTTGTCGTGGTGGAACCTCTTTGCACCTCTCTCAGTCTCACCTGGTGCAATCTCATGGGATGAGGGAATCAGTTTGGTCAAAGGTGCATTTGCCAGTTACAGCGATCAACTCTCGCACCTCGTTGACCGCTCGCTATCCGAGCAATGGATCGATGCCGAACCACGAAGCGGCAAAGTTGGTGGCGCGTTTTGCATGTCGTTCGTAAAGGACCGATCGCTTGTATTGCTCAATTGGAGTGGCAGCGTTGACTCTGCGCAAACCACCGCACACGAACTTGGTCACGCATATCACAACACACAACTGGCTGAGCGAACACCGTTGCAAAAACGAGTACCGATGGCGCTTGCCGAAACAGCAAGCATTTTTTGCGAGACTCTCGTCGTCGAAGAAGGCTTACGAAAACTGCAGGGCGATGACCGTCTTGCACTGCTCAACGTAGACCTCATCGGTGCATCCCAAGTGGTCGTCGATATTCACAGCCGTTTCCTTTTTGAAACCGAAGTGTTTGCTCGGCGCCAGCACCGCACACTTGGCGTGAGCGAACTGAACGAGATCATGCTCTCGGCTCAGCGCGACGCCTACGGCGATGGCATTGATCAATCGACAGCCCACCCTCACATGTGGGTACTCAAGCCGCATTATTACGGCAGCCACTTTTACAACTGGCCATATACATACGGCTTACTCTTCGGACTTGGTCTGTATGCGCGTTTTCAACATGATCCGGAGCATTTCCGAAGCGGTTATGACGATGTGCTTTCACGAGCAGGCATGGACACAGCAGAACAACTCGGCGCCGCGTTTGGACTAGATGTGACTGACGAAGCATTTTGGACAGCGAGCATCGATGTGCTTCGTGCACGCATGACCGACTTCAACACACTTGCGCAAAAGCACTTGTAAACTGACTCAATGGTCAGTCTTTACGATGCGTCGCGTGAAGACATCACCACCCTCTTAGAAGGTCAGCCAGCATTTCGAATCAAGCAAGTCTGGGAAGGTCTGTATCAACAATTTGTTGAGCCTGCCCAGATGCTCACACTGCCAGTTGCTCTCCGCAACAAGTTGAATGAACAGTTTCCACCAGCACTCAATCTGACCTCGACCAGCGTGAGCGACAAAGGCGACACCACAAAGTTTTTGTGGTCTCTTGCCGATGGCGGTCACCCTATTGAAACTGTGCTGATGCACTACAAAGAACGTGCAACGGTTTGTGTGAGCACCCAAGCCGGCTGTGCGATGGCCTGTGGTTTTTGCGCAACCGGCCAAGCAGGTTTCACTCGGCATCTCACAAGCGGAGAAATTGTTGAGCAGGTTGTGCGCGCAGCTCGCGAGAGTGCCAAGAAAGAACAACGCGTAGCAAACGTGGTGTTCATGGGCATGGGAGAACCGCTCGCCAACGAAGAGGCAGTGTGGGGTGCTGTCGAACGCATGCACCACGACATCGGTATTTCTGCTCGCCACCTCACCATTTCGACTGTCGGCATTATTCCAGGCATCCGTGCGCTCGCACAACGACCTCTTCCTGTCAACTTGGCGGTGTCGCTACACGCAGCGCGCGATCCATTGCGCGATCGCCTGGTGCCAATCAATAAGCGGTACCCCATCGCCGATTTGGTGCAAGAGTGCGCAGATTATTTGCGCGTCAAAAATCGTCGCGTCAGTTTTGAGTGGGCCATGATCGAGGGCGTAAACGATCAACCTCAAGATGCCAAAGAACTCGCGAGGCTGTGCAAGCGCTTGCGTCCATCCGCTCACGTCAACCTCATTCCTCTTAACCCAACACCGGGTTGGCCGACCAAGGGCACATCCGCTCAAGGCGTGCGCGATTTTGCAGAACAACTCGAAGACCTGGGCATCAACGTAACTATTCGTCGCAATCGTGGAACCGACATCGATGCTGCGTGTGGCCAACTTGCAGCTGGCCAACCAGTCAAGATGTCTTCTAAGCGCGAAATCCCCGCAACGTAGTTACTAGTCTTTACGCTTGCAATACGGTGAGTAGCCGCTCGCGTCCCTGCACAATCTGATCTGCAAGTAAACGCTCCAGCACGCCGCCCGTAAACAGCGTGCCCCCGTAATGTAAATCCACCGTCAGATTCGAGCCAACACCTGTCGTTCCAACTCGCGCAGTCAACACCCACGGCGAATGCTTGCGTCCATCGGTCTCACGGCGTTCAAACACCACAATGCTGGGGCTCTCGCACACAGATTGCACCATGCGCAAACGCTTTGATCGAGCAAATGGCCCCACTTTGCCTCGCAACTCAACCAGCCAAGCACTCTTCCCATCTGATGAAACTGGCTCGGCTGTCACTTGATGCACAATGTTGAGCCACTGCGGGTATGTCGCGAGATCGGCAACTGCCGCAAAGAGTTTTTCTACGCCAACAGGTGCTTCAACAGTTGCGGTGACATCCATGGGCATTGCCTATCAGGGATCGTTTACCGGAGGTCGCTTGTCACGGTATATCGAACTCATTGAACGCTTCACGTTCAAGTTCGACTGCAGGTACATCATCAACTTCGTCATCAACAACTGGTCGTGGATATTCAATTGTTTCATCAAGACCGAATGCACGGCTCAACAATTTTCCCTTCGGTCGCAACACGCCGCCCAAGTCATCGGTGCGATCGAATTGCGGAGTCCATGCCATAGCTTTTGTTTCCTCAAGGTCTGCGTCCCGCACAACCGGCTTGGCGGCTGGTGCTCGAACTTCTTCAACTTTTTCCACGTCTTGTTTGTCGGTCTGAAACAACATCGGTCGCACTACTGGCTTCTTTTTTTGCTTCGATTCAGTCACCGACTTTTTTGCGCTTACCTTCGCAGGCGCTACACCTGATTTGGGTGTCCTAAACAACCGCGGTGGGTCTTCTCGGCGATCATCAATTGACCAACCTTTTGGCACACTCATTCGGTCTCCATGAGTGGCGCACAACGCACTTCGACGCTCACCCTTGACCGCTTCATAGTTCTGGAGCGTCAGCAGCAAACTGTGCGGATTAATAACGTATTCAACCGATGCTGGTTGCGCGCATCCTGGTCTTTCGCACTGCTGGGCCACGGTTAAACACTAGTTCTCGTGGGCGATATGGGCCTCGATCCCACGACTTCCACGATGTGAACGTGGCGCTCTTCCGACTGAGCTAACCGCCCGAGGCTGTTGAGGTTACAGCCCGCTATTGGCTCGGTACAACGCACGCCTGACCCATTCCTTGCCGATCCCGTATTGCTTCCGTATCTGATGGACATGTCATGTCAAAGCCGATTAATTGGCGCACAACTCCATAATGATCGTCTTCGCACCCCACCTCAACAGCAAGTTTGTTTGCATCAATAACTACACATGAGCCCGACTGCAACAAGCCGTCTGGTTTTGCCGGCGCAATTGGATCACTCAGCACATTGAGCACCAGCACACCAGCAATACCGATCGCAAGAATCCATCCGATCAGACCTTTGGGGAAATTCCCCCGCACGATAGGAGTCGGTTGAAAAAATTCATCAACCTCGCTCTGCACATCGAGAAATTGTTCATCGTACGCACGCCTGAGAGTGGGGTCCGACAACGTCGACCAGGCCCGAACTACTTCGGCCATCTGTAGTGATGCGGTAGGTGATGCAACAACGGCACTGTCGGGATGAATGATGCGGACCTTGTCCCGATAAGCAGCGCGCATCTGTTCTATCGATGCAGTTGCTGTTACTCCAAGCACTTCATAATAATTTTTGTTTTGTTGTGACATCAATATCCAACCGCTCTGTCAACGATGCCAATCAACTGCTCGCCAGCGGCAAAGCGACGCACATTTTCGGCAATTCGTACGGCCAACAATGGCGGAACCATCTCGGCGGTATTACCGACATGAGGGGTGATGATGCAGTTTGGAAGCGACCACAACGGGTGCCCTGTGGGCAGTGGTTCCGGATCGGTGACATCTAACGCTGCCCCACCAATCTCGCCTGCTTCAAGTGCCCACACCAATTCGTCGGTAACAATCTGCTTGCCACGCCCCACATTGACTAGCCACGCGTGCGACTGCATTGATTGAAACTCTGCTTTGCCCATGATGCCGTGCGTTTGTGGTGTCAGCGCAATTGCCATGAGTACCGCGTCAGCACGAAGAAGTGCTTCATGCAAACGAGAGGTGGTGAGTACAACATCTGCGCCAGGCACATCACCTTCGCGATTACGCACCACAGTGATGTGACAATTGAACGGCTTGAGCATCGAGATCAAAGACTGCGCAATACCTCCTGCACCAAGAATTGTTACACGCGCACCAAACAATGTGCGGCCGTGATCTTCGGTCCACTGTTGTTGCCGTGAATAGCCAGCAACATGTCGCATACCTCCGAGCAACAAACCAAGGACCAGTTCGGCAACTGCTCCACCAAACACTCCCTTGGCACTTGTCCATGTCCGTGTTTCATCGATATAGGGCATGTATGTTTCAACACCCGAAAATGGAACCTGTACCCACGTGATACACGGATTATTTGCAAGAGTTTCAATAAGTTGCGCCGTCGAATCAAAGTCGGTCCACACAAGCCCTTGTGCTTCTGACGCATCTACGACTACTCCGCCACCCGCTCGCACGGCATCGCACGCCCAACTAGCAACACCTTGTGGCCCAACAGCAATCTTGGGCACAGCCTTGCCTTGCGACACGAGCTACGAGCCGCCGGTAAATGTGGCGGCAATCTTGCTCGCCGAATCGCCTCCGCGACGCAGGATGACCGCCAAAAACCACAGCGCGCTCAGGGTCACAATAAACAACAGAGACGCACCCACACCCCAGAACGGTTTGATCGTGCTGCGAGTTGCGCCCAACAGTGCAACTGGGAATGTTGTCGATCCTGCCTCACTGATCAATGTCGAGATCACGGCATTGTCGAGACACAGCGCAAACGAAAGCAACCCGCCGGCCACCATCGCTGACGCAATGAGTGGCAACGTGATCTGACGAAATGCTCGGCTAGGAGGCGCACCCAAGTCGCCTGCGGCTTCTTCGAGCGACTCATCAATGCCGGCAAGTCGTGCACGAACAATCAGAGTTACCACCGCACTCGCATACAACGACTGCCCCACCCACAGTTTGTTGATTCCACCGTTAAACGGACCCCAACCACTGGTGAAAATGATGCCGACAAGTGGAACTTCCTTAATCCGCGGAAACCAAGTAGCCAACGCAACAGCGTCCATAATTTCTGGTGTCACCAATATTAGAAACACCGTCGCCATAAAAAATGTTGTCCATCTGCCGGGCCGACGAGCAAGCGCAACACCCGACATGCCACCGATGATCACCGCGATCACCGTTGCGCCAAACGCCGCAATGAACGAGTTGCGTATTGAGTCACCAATGCCGGTGAAATCAAAGATCGTGCGATACCACTCAGTCATCAGGCCATTCAAGATGAGTGC
>JAIOXC010000070.1 GCA_021741795.1 Ilumatobacteraceae bacterium
TGAAGAAGATCGCAAAGTCGGCCTTGATCTCATCAAGCGCGCTGACATCTTTATCGAAAATTTCAAAACAGGTGGACTCAAGAAGTTTGGTTTTGACTACGAATCCGTTGCACCGATCAATCCAGCGTTGATCTACCTTTCCATCAGTGGTTTTGGCACAGCAGAGGGTGCGTGGCTTCCCGGTTATGACTTAATCGTGCAAGCAGTGTCAGGTCTCATGAGTCTGACTGGCGAACCAGATGGTCCTCCATTTCGTGCCGGTATCTCAGTGTTTGATGTGATGGCTGGCCTACATGGTCTCATCGGTGTACTCACGGCACTTCACCAACGTCACAACACGGGGCTTGGTCAACATGTGGAAGTCAACTTGTTATCGTCCGCCATGTCTGGTCTTGTTAATCAAACAGCGGCATATGCAGCAGCAGGCGTCGTGCCGTTTCGCATGGGTAACGCGCACCCAAGCTTGTTTCCCTACGAAGCACTGCCAACAAAAGATCGCGATCTCATCATCGCTGCAGGCAATGACCGACAATTTAGAGCGCTGTGCAAAGTTCTCGAGATTGAGTACGTTGCAGACGATCCGCTTTTTAAGATCAATGCCGATCGCACAAAGAATCGCGAATTGCTGCGACCACTGCTCCTTGCCCGACTTGCCGAGTGGGCTGCGGACGATCTGTTTATTGCGCTGAACAAAGTAGGCGTGCCATGTGGACCAATCAATTCCATCGGTGATGGCGTTGAACTTGCCGAAAAATTGGGTCTTAAGCCGCGTGTGGTTGTCGGAGAAGGTGACCGCGAAGTCACTCTGATTCGTAACCCGATCACATTGAGCGAAGGCGAAATTTCTTACACTCTCCCGCCGCCACTACTTGGTGAGCACTCTGACGAGATCCGTCAGTGGCTAAAAGAAAGCGAGAAGAGTTAACCAACATGAGCAATGAACAGAAATACCAAACAGGAATCGGAACCTCTAACGCTGATTCGATCACGCTTCTTGGAAAAGACTTGGCATCAGAAATTCTTGGCAAAGTTTCATTTGGCGATCTTGCCTTCTGGCTGATTGCCAAACGCCGCCCAAGTGCCGGCGAACTCGTCATCTTCGAAGCAGTGCTCGCATCATTGGCTGACCACGGCTTTACCCCTACTGCCATTGCTGCACGACTCACCTACACCAGTGCCCCCGACTCACTGCAGGGTGCTCTCGCCGCTGGTCTGCTCGGTGGTGGCTCACGATTTCTTGGCGTCACTGAAGATTGTGCAATGTTTCTCAATCAACACATCAAAGCACTTGCCAATATTCCAACCACTGAAGCAGGGTGGGACGAAGTTGCAAAAAATGTTGTCATCAGCACCCGCGAATCAAAGAAGTTTGTTCCGGGCTTAGGGCATCCTGTGCACAAAGTGCAAGATCCACGCACTCCCGTACTCTTCGCACTCGCCCACGAACACAAAACTTTTGGAAATCACCTGAGTTTGTTTGAGGCAATTGGAAGAGTGCACCCACTAATCCTCAACAAGACATTGCCGCTCAATGGCGCAGGTGTTTGTGGTGCGGCACTAGCCGACCTCGGTCTACCCATGGGCGTGCTCAGGGGCGTTGCACTACTTGCGAGGTGTGCAGGCCTACTTGGGCATCTTGTCGAAGAACAGGAGAACCCAATCGGCATAGACGTATATATGTCAGTCGATCGCAATATCGATTACCAGCCACCCACGGCTTAACTCCGCGAATTCCCGCAGTCAGAGTGATTGCAATTTTTTTGCGGTGTGTTACTCTGTCCACAGTACGGACAACCGTCCGCAGATACACGGGGGTATCAATTATGAGCAAAATGGGAATAAACGCCAGCCCACGCTGGCACAAATGGGTAGAAGGTCATCCAATCGCAGGTCTCGCTTTAATCGGCGTGATCGCAACACAGTTGGGCACGTACTTCGGTTACTGCTTTAAGGCAATTGGCCTACCAACGTTGCCATGGCCTGCGTACAACGGCGCATTAATCGGTGGAGCAGATACTTGGGGCAGCCCAATCTCGCAATACTTTGCCGGTCAATCAATTCACTTCGTCAACGGCATTGTCTTCGCAATCTTGTTCGGTGTGCTCGCACACTCACAGTTGCCAGGCAAGCATGTTGTCAAGGGTCTCGTCTATGGCGTGATCATGACCATCGTCAGTGTCGGCTTCTTGGTTCCATATGCCTATGTTCCAAAAATGGGCTACGGATTATTCCTGATGGACGGACCTGATGGTTGGAAACTTCCAGCTGGCGTGCTGCTCTGGCACCTCATCTACGGATTCTTCCTTGGAACGTTGTTCCAGCCGAAAGATGAAAACTAAAAACGTATCTACCCAGATATAAGTCAATGACTGGCCCGGTGCGCACATGGCGCGCCGGGCCATTTTTGATTTCAAACCACAACTGCTTACCGAGAAAGATCTCCTGATGAATCGTCAACCGCACACCATCCCTTCCACACATACCGGCAGCCTTCCTCGCCCAGACGATCTCATCAAATTGATGTTTGCAATTAATGATGGAATCCCCGTCGACCACACCGCACTTGATACCAGCATCAATCATGCAATCGACGAAGTAGTGCGCAAGCAAGTAGAGGCCGGTGTCACCATCATCAACGATGGCGAGATGTCAAAACCGTCGTATGCCACATACGTGAAAGACAGACTCTCTGGCTTTACTGGCGAGTCAGTGCAGTCTTACTTCTTTGAAGACCTCGTTGACTTTCCTCGCAGCGCCGAAGCAGTGGCTGGTAATCCTGGTCGTCGCAAGCGTTCTGCCCCAGCCTGCGTCAGCCCAATCGAAGTCATCGATCGCCATGCCGCGGTAAAAGACATGACCGAACTCAGTCGAGCAGCAAAAGCCAATAATCACAAAGACATCTTCACGTCCGCCGCATCACCAGGTGTCGTCTCACTCTTTTTTGGTAACAACTTTTATAAAACTCGCGAAGAGTACGTGTTTGCAATTGCCGAAGCCATGCGATTCGAATACGAAGCAATTGCTGCTGCTGGCGCCACCGTGCAAGTTGACTGTCCAGACCTTGCGATGGGCCGCCACTCTGCATACGCCAAACTCGATCGTGAAGAATTTCGTGCAACGATCCGCACCAACATCGAGGCTCTCAATCATGCTGTAAGAAATATCCCTGCCGAACAACTGCGTATGCACTTGTGCTGGGGTAACTATCCAGGCCCTCATCACCACGACATTTCAATTGCCGACATCATCGACATTGTGTGGACAGCAAAGCCACAAACTGTGCTCTTTGAAGGCGCAAACCCACGACATAGTCATGAGTGGCGCGTACTCAAAGAACTTGGAGTGCCAAAAGACAAGTTCATTTGCCCTGGCGTTATTGAGCCACAATCCAATTACATCGAGCACCCCGAAGTCGTTGCCGACAGACTCGAACACTGGGGTCAAGTAGTTGAACCCGATCATTTGCTCGCTGGCGTCGACTGTGGATTCTCTGTTCACGTAGGCACCACCACGATTGATCCAGATGTGGTGTTTGCGAAACTTAAGTCGCTGTCCGACGGCTCGGCTCTCGCTGCAAAACGTCTCTTTAAATAACAGTCTCTCTAAACAGCAAGCAAAAGGCTTCGCGCGCGAGCAATTTCTGCATCTGAAATTTCATGCGCGCGTCCAATAATCAGGTCAACCTCGACGACAGCGCCAGCACTGCCAAAAATCTGTGCGGTCTCCTCTATTCGAAATGTAGGACCAAGTGGATCGATGTCGCTTGTACTGATGTACATCGGCATCCCATCAAAATCTCCATTAATTTCCCAGCTCGTTCCTCGCGGTCCAATTAATCCGCCTGTGAGCGCAATCAAACCGCCCCAAGCTCGAGGATGCAACGACACGTACTGGCTCACTGCACAAGCCCCTTGAGAAAACCCAAACCACACAATTCGTTGAGCATCAACGCCTGAATCCAGAAGCTCATTTACGACATGATCTAACAACTCAATAGTGTGATCGATGCCGGGCTGATTATCTTCTATCGGTTCAAGAAAACTCTTTGGATACCAGGCTTTGTCGGCGGCAGCAGGTGCCACAAATGCCACGTCATTAAGAGCAAGACGCTTCACCACATTTTCGTACATATATTCGGGGCCAATAGTGCGGCCATGCACCAAAAGAACTACAACGCGCGCATCGAAAACCGGTGTGCCATAGTGCTCCACCCGCTGCTGCATATGCGGATTGACTGGGACCATAAGACAATGGACAAATTACCACAATGCGGACACCAGCGACCTAGGCGGATCTCACTCGCACCAACTAGTTTTAACTCCATGAAGAAGCCTACGAAAAGGTCACGTGCAACCCAGAGCACAGACTTTGTTGAGTCGCTCGCCCGAGGAATCGATGTCATCAAGGCATTTACTCCGGGCAGAATGCAACTCACGGTGAGCGATGTCGCCAAGATCACCTCACTCGCTCGCCCAACAGCTCGTCGCCTTCTACTCACACTAGAAACGCTTGGCTATGTGCGTCTCATTGGCAATAACTATTTGCTCACGCCAAAGACGCTCGAACTTGGTACTTCGTATGTTTCAGCTCAAGGCATGTGGGATGTGGTGCAACCACACCTCGTGTCGCTTGTAGAAAAAACAGGTGAGTCCAGTTCAATGTCCGAGCTCGATGGCAGCGACATCGTGTACACCGCTCGCGTTCCCGTAGCAAAAATCATTGCGCTTTCAGTACACATCGGTACGCGGTTTCCTGCCACATCGACCTCAATGGGCATGGTCATGCTTGCCGATCTTTCTACTTCGCAGCTTGATCGCGCATTGAAGATTGCGCCCACTTCAACCGTTGTTCCACGCGTTCAACTCACGCGCAAGCAAATCGACATCAGCTTGGCAAAAATCCGCAAACAAGGCTGGGCTCTTTCCGATGAAACTCTTTCATTCGGTATCCGATCAGTGGCTGCGCCAGTGCGCAATGCCCAAGGTCAAACCATTGCCGCAATCAATGTCACGGTCAATGCCGCAGAAACTTCGGTCAAGATTCTTACCGAAAAATACTTGCCACTACTCCTCAAGACGGCATCCAACATCACACAAGACTTTGTTTCATACGGCCTTTTGCCAACCACCGAGCCGCTGTCTAAATAACTCTCTAGCAGGGCAAACACCCGTCGTTTACTCAGCAGTAATCGCTGGTGGTGCCAGGCCTGAAACTGCCGGCCTGAACCTTGTCTAATACCCTGATTATGGCTAATCTGAGTTTGGAATTACCACTAACCGAAAGGTACCTAATTTATGAAGCAAGTGTTAGAAGATGCACAATTGAACCAACTCGTCTACAACGCCCTGTCCTTCGGAACAGCAGTGATGCTCGGCGCGTTTGTTTACTTCCTCACCCAAATGAATAGCGTTGCTAAGCAGTACCGAAATGGTGTTGCAGTTTCCGCTGTTGTCGTTGGAATCGCTGGATACCACTACTTCCGCATGTGGAGTGGTTGGGCAGAAGGCATGGTCAACGAGGGCTACCGATACGCCGACTGGCTGATCACTGTTCCATTGCTCGTCATTGAGCTGCTCATCGTCCTCGGTGTCACCGCCGATCGCCGCAAGAGCCTGATGAAGACTCTGGTTCCAGCAACCGTCTTGATGATCGGTCTCGGATACCCAGGCGAAACCTCAGCAAACGAAACCACAAAGTGGACCTTCTGGGTGCTTTCAATGATTCCGTTCCTTTACATCT
The DNA here is from genome assembly GCA_021741795.1 of Ilumatobacteraceae bacterium. Classification (GTDB taxonomy): domain Bacteria; phylum Actinomycetota; class Acidimicrobiia; order Acidimicrobiales; family Ilumatobacteraceae; genus UBA3006. Next base: position 5,740 of record JAIOXC010000070.1, read on the forward strand.
TGTTCACACTCAACGGTGAGCTCAAGGCTGCAAAGTCACGTGAAACCGGAGCCGTCTCCACATCGATCAACAACGCGACGAAAATTCTTCTCGTCACATGGTTGGTCTACCCAATTTCATACTTGATCCCAGTTGTCTTCGAAAAAAGTGATGGCACTGAAGCAGGTCGTCAAGTTGTATACACAATTGCTGACATCACCGCCAAGGCTCTTTACGGCTTGATGATCCTCAACATTGCAAAGGCACGCTCAGGCGACAGCCACTAATTTCATTTAGTACCAGTTGAATACGCAACTGGTGTTTCGCTTGCATCACAGCGACCGAAACACCAGTTGCGCTCATCTCTTCTCATTGTGAGCACACCCAATACTTTGCGATCTGTTTGGGTTTTTGGCGATCAGCTCAATCGCAACATCGGTGCACTGCAAGCAGCACAGCCCAAAACTCACCGCATCCTCATCATCGAGTCGGCGGATAAAATCGCATCTCGCCCCTGGCACATCCAGCGCGCCCACTTCCTCGTCACTTCCATGCGCCGATTTGCGCTTGCACTCGAGCAAGAGGGCTTCCAAGTCGACTATCGCAAAAGCCCCACCATGCGCCAGGGCGTTACCGACCACATTGCAGAGTTCTCGCCCACTCATATAGATGTCACCGAGCCAAACAGTTACGCCGCTCGCCAGTTGGTGGCTTCGCTGGGCATAGACACCGCTGTGTCCAATCAATTTCTCTGTCACCCAGCCGACTTTGCCAAGTTTGCCGAGGGCAAGAAGTCAATGAAGATGGAAGATTTCTATCGCTGGCAACGCAAGCGATATGGATACCTGATGGAAGGCGATCAACCCGTTGGCGGCCAGTGGAACTTTGACGAAGACAACCGGTTGCCTCCACCAAAAACCGGGCACGACCGCTGGCCGGTACCTCAAGTGCACGCACTCGACAACGTCGATCATCAAGTGCTGAATGACCTGCCGAACAACGTGTGGGGTGCAAAGCCCACCGGCTTGTGGGCCACAACTCGCGAAGATGCACTTGCCCGCTTGCACTACTTCGTCAACGAAATCTTGCCAACATTTGGTGAGCACGAAGATGCGATGCTCGAATCCAATTGGCATCTCGCCCACTCACTTCTCTCGCCCTATCTCAACAACGGCTTGCTCCTGCCCAACGAGGTTCTCGATGCAGCGGCAAACGCATTCGCAAAAGGACTCGTTCCAATCAATAGCGCCGAAGGTTTTATTCGTCAGATTCTTGGCTGGCG
>JAIOXC010000071.1 GCA_021741795.1 Ilumatobacteraceae bacterium
GGCACTGCCCCTTTTGCGAGCCGGTCAAGTGGTTCGACGAGCGGCCAAACCGTGCGGCGAAACTCAATCAATTCGCGTTTGACAAAATACATTCGAGACGCCGAAGCTGGTATTTCATCATCAAATACTTCGTCTTCAATCTGATTGACATCTTCGGCCAACATGGTTGCCACTTCTAGATACTGATCAACCATGCGGTCAGTAATCTCGTGCAATACTGCAGTCGGCCCACCCTTGAGTTTTTCGGGATGCAACTCTAAATCTGCACGAATAGATTGCAATGGCAATGCATCTCCGTGACGCACAGTGAGCAACATATTTGTACCGATGAATAAGGTGAGATCGCCAACAATGATTTTTTCGGTTGCCACGTTGTATGCAACAGTCTTGAGAACAATCAGAGTGTGCTCGTTGTACTGATCGATCTTGGGGCGCTGCCTACCGAAGAGCGCGTCTTCAACTGCTAAATCGTTGAGTCGAAAACGATCTTGGTAGCGATGGAGTTCGGAAACTGTGGAGTCAAAGAGACCGATCCATGAAAACGACTTTCCATTATCTGCTTGGCCTTCGGCAACTCTCGCGCCATTTAGATATGTTGCTTCGTCAACCAGCATGCTGCAATCGTACTTGACGCAATCGTGCCAGCAGTTGAGGTGAAGCGGCCACAATCGGTGTCCGCTTGTCATCGTATGCTGTCACCAAAAGTTCACGATCGAGATGGTCTACGGCAACCACACCCGCCTCTTGGCAGATCAAAATGCTTGCCAGGTAGTCCCACACGCCATGACTATTCATGTCGACCCAACCATCCAATGTGCCGTCAGCAACCAAACAGATGTCGAGAGCTGCCGCACCAAGCGCTCGAAACTGCGCCCAACCTGGTTTGAAATTTGGCAGACCAGAAATCCCGACCACCGCATCCTTGATGTCGGTGCACGCAGAGGGCCGAATTGGATTGCCATTATGAAACGCTCCACCACCCCGTGTCGCCCAATATCGATCGCGACCAGAAGCCTGATTGACCACGAGTGACGCTCGCATGCCCGTACTGTCGAGTGCGCATAACGCAGTTGCATACCACTGCACACCACGACTTGCATTGGTTGATCCATCGAGTGGATCCATCACGACCAAGATGTCGTTGTCGCCCCACTCGCCTGTTCGCTGACTTTCTTCCGACAACACCGCACAGCCCGCGCCGTGCAGGATTGCGAGCGCGACATTGTCGCAATCGACATCCACCGAATATTGGGTGTGTCGCAAACCGGACAGACCCCAGTCGGTGTTATTTGCAAGCACTGTCGTAATTGCGTCAGACACCTGATTGAGTACTTCAAGTATCTCTGCGTTAGTCGAAGCCTTAGACAGTCTCATTTCATTATCGCTCGTCACGGACGAACGGCGTACCCAAGGCGCGTGGAGCACCAAGCAGATTGCGATTCCCCGGTCGGCTCAATGCAATCAGCGCTATCAGCGTTGCAAGATAAGGCAACATCTCGAGAAACGCCGAAGGAATAAACGTGATCTGCTCTGCCTGCAATGTAAATGGAAGCTGCAAGGTAAACCCGAACAGCACCGCACCAAAGATGATGCGCATTGGTCGCCACCCCGCAAACACCACGAGGGCAAGCGCAATCCACCCCAATCCATTTGTTGTTGCTGCTTGGTGCCAGCCTGCACTTTGCGCAAGCATCAACCATGATCCGCCCAGTCCTACAAGAGCACCGCCGATCATGGTGTAGCGAATGCGAATTCGCGCAACAGAAAGACCCTGAGCATCAACCGTTGCTGGGTCGTCGCCAGTGGCGCGCAACTCAAGGCCCGGACGAGTGCTGAATAAGTAGCGCGATGCAACGATGGCTACTGCAATTGCAAAATAGGTGATGATGTCTTGACCAAAAACTATTGGGCCTATGACCGGAATGTCAGATAGTGGTCCGAATGACAGTGGATTAATCACTGTTGTGACCGTCTTGCCTTCTGCTGGCTTGCCCAAAAAGTTGGCCAGACCGGTACCAAAGATGACAAGCGCCAAACCCGCAACAATCTGATTCGCGCGAAAGACTACCGAAAGCACTGCATGTATTGAAGCGAGCAAGGCGCCGATCAACGAGCCAACGATGAGTCCAAGCCACACGCTTCCAGAAGCATCAGCAGCGAGAAACGAACTAATAGCCGACGTGAGCAAGATGCCCTCGATACCGAGGTTGAGTACACCAGAACGCTCGGTGAATAAAGCTCCGAGTGCAGCCAAAATCAATGTGGTTGCAATGGCAATGGCATCTGCCGACATCAAGATCCAAATATTTTCGTTCATGCTGCAACCTTCTTTACTGTTGCATCATGCACACGAACAACATGGATGTGATAGCGACGGAAAGCTTCGCCGCCAAGTGCGAACAACAGAATCGCACCTTGGAGCATCACTCCTATGTGAATAGGAGTGTCCGTTGTGACCTGCAGGTTGTTTCCACCAACTCTGAGGCCAGAGAACAAAATGCCGCTCACGATGATGACACCAAGATTGTTGCGCGCAAGAGCCGCGACCACGATGCCCGCATAGCCGTAACCGAGCGTAATAATGCTCGGCTCAATCTTGCCGTATGGACCAACGATCAGCATTGCACCGGCTAGGCCCGACAAAGCGCCAGAGATGAGCATCACCCACATTGTCGTTCGACGCGCATTGATACCTGCATAATGCGCAGCTCGTGGAGAATCGGAGATCACATTGATGCGATAACCAAACTCGGTGCGCTTGACAACCCAATACAACGCACCAGCAATAATCAGCGCAACGAAAAATGTTGGATAGAGTCGTGAACTACCAAAACTGTCGAGTGACGCGGAGTCTGCGACCAATCGACCTTGAGGAAACGAAGTATTCGGGTTGCGAAAGAAACTTCCAGGTGTGTAAATCACATGCTTGATGAGACTCGCACCGATATACGTGAGTAGCAATGTGGAAACAATTTCACTTGTACCGAGTCGCGATCGCACGAAAGCCGGAACAAAAATCCACGCCGCACCTGCAAGTGCGCCGCACAACAACACGAGGGGAACCATCATCAGCGTTGGCAAGTGATCGCCGAGCGCAATGCCTGCCCAAGCACCACCGATGAGACCGAGATACAACTGACCCTCGCCACCAATGTTGTAAAGATTCATCTGAAAAGCAAACGCTGCCGAGATACCGGTACAGATCAACACCGTAGAAAGAGCCAACGTGTCGGTAATGCCGTTAAACGAAGCAAAACCATCTTGAAACATATTTGAGTATGTGTCAATTGGTGAGTGGCCCGTAGCAAGCAAAAAGAGCGCACCAAAAAACAGAGCGGCAAAAACCGATGCAAGAGGAACAAGTAATGACAATCGACGCGGAGTCTCGCCTCGCTGCTCAAACACGACACGAAAAGGAATGTGCATCATGACAGACCTGCCATCGCAGCACCGACTTGTGACAGTTGGGCAGTTTCACCCGAAGTTTCATGCACCACTGCCCCGCGATACAGCACGAGTACACGATCGGAAAGCGATAGCACTTCATCAAGATCTTCAGATATCAACAAGATCGCCTGACCTGCGCTTCGTGCGTCATTGATCAGTCTGCGAACTGTCTCAATAGCACCTACATCGAGACCGCGAGTTGGCGAACACACAACGAGCAATTTGGTTGCGCTTCGACCACCCGAAAGTTCACGGGCAAGCAGCACCTTCTGTGCATTTCCACCAGAAAGTTTGCGAGCGAGATGATCCGGACCATTTGCTTTGATCTCAAATTGTTCGATCAGTCGCGCGGCTTCAGGTCGCACCGACACTCGATCAACAACGATCTGTCGGTCGCGAGTGAGCAACAAGTTGTCGAGAATCGACATCGACGGCACAAGACCCATTCCAAGACGATCTTCCGGCACATATGCCAACCCGACTTCTCGGGCTTGAATAGGACCGCAATCTGTGGTCATTGCTCCCGAGATACTGACCGAACCGCTCGTGGGCGAAATGAGACCTGCAATAGTGTCGGCGAGTTCGCGTTGACCATTACCAGCAACACCGGCAATGCCGACCATCTCACCGGCATGCACATTGAACGAAATTTCAGTAAGCACAGCAACATCGTCAATACTGAGCGACAAATTGCGAATCTGCAACACCTCGTGTCCTGTCGCATGTGTAGCGCGCTGGGCATTGAGTTCAATATCGCGCCCAACCATCAAACGTGCAAGCTCTTTGGTATCCGTAGTGCCCCTACCTGAAACATGGCCTGTCACTCGCCCATTGCGCAATACCGTCACGCGATCAGAGATCTCCACGACTTCGCCAAGTTTGTGACTGATGAAGACGATTGATTTTCCTGCTGCTGTCATTGCATGCACGTTTTCAAATAACTTTTCAACTTCAGAAGGCACCAACACTGCGGTTGGCTCATCCAACAACAAAATCTCTGCGCCTTGATAGAGCGCTTTAACAATCTCAACTCGTTGGCGTTGCCCAACTGACAAGTCGCCAACTGTTGCATCCGGATCAATTGGCAGGCCGTATGATTCGGCAACTGCAGCAACTTTTTCGTTTATTTCGCGACGATTCAACTTGAACGGCAAATCGCGACTACCCAAAATCACATTTTCAGAAACGGTAAATCTTTCGACCAAACGAAAGTGTTGATGCACCATCGCGATTCCGTGCTGCAAACCTGCGCGCGGCGACGACAAATTGATGCGCTTGCCGTTGCGCATGAGATACCCGGCATCTGGTTGATAGAGACCACAGAGCACTGCAGCCAGCGTGCTTTTGCCAGCACCGTTTTCGCCCAACAACGTGTGTACTTCACCTGCGCGCACATCAAAGTCAACTGAGTCGTTGGCAAGTACACCAGGAAATTTCTTATCAATTGAATGCGCTGAGAGAGCAGTAGAGGCCGCACCACTGGTGTGGTGCGGCCCCTGTGCAACCTCGTGAGAGGTATTACTCATTTATTGATCAGCCCTTTGGAGAACCGATAACTCCCTTAACGAAGTAGCTCATTCCGAGCAAGTCGAGCAATTCTGGCTTTGTGTCAGCTGCAACAACCTCGACACCGTCTTGGTCCATCACTGGGCCTTGGAACGGTGCAAATGAACCATCGATGATTGCTGCTGCCTTCTCGGCGATCAATGCTTGTGTATCGGCATCTACTGATGAACCGAATGAACCAAGCGTGACCATTCCGTCAGCCATCGAACCGTAGTACTCGTCTGATGGACATGTGCCACCAGCAACGGCCTTTGCGGTCTGAACATAGTAAGGACCCCAGTTCCATGTTGGAGCAGTGAGCCATGCGTTTGGTGCTGCTTCAGCAACATCGCTGTTGTAACCAACCCACTTGGCACCAACTGCATCGGCTGCGAGGCCAGTTGCTGTGGTGTCTTGGTGCATTGCAAGCACGTCAGCGCCTGCTGCAAGAAGTGATTCGGCAGATTCTTTTTCAGTATCTGGTCCGAACCATGTCTTTGTCCAAGAAACTTGAACGGTTGCAGCTGGGTTAACAGACTGCGCGCCAAGTGTAAATGCGTTGATTCCGCGAATAACTTCTGGAATTGGGAACGCTGCGACATAACCGAGCTTGCCGGTTGGGCTTGCTGCGCCTGCTGCGATACCACTCAAGTAACGAGCTTCTTCAGCAGCACCGAAGTACGTGCCCAAGTTTGCAGGAATGTCACCAAATGTTGCGTACTCTCCACCCATCTCTGCGGTGAGGAGGAACTTCGCGCCTGTTGCCCACTGGAAGCAACCTTCTGCATGCTTTGCTGCAACGCGTGCCATTGGAGTTCCATAACCAAATGAAGTTGCGAACATCAAGTTGTAACCCTCGGCTGCGAGGCCTTCCATGATTGCTTCGGCTTCGTCGCCTTCAGGAACATTCTCTACACGCTTGACTTCAATGCCAAGTTCGGCTTCGAGTGCAAGGATGCCTTGTTCGTGTTGGTATGTCCAACCTTTGTCGTCTGGAACACCGATGTAGATAACAGCAACTTTGAGCATGCTGTAGTCAGCTCCTGCTTCAGTAGTAACTGTTTCTGCCATTGTCGTATCAGTGGCCGCATCGCTCCCACCACAAGCAAGAAGTCCGAAGACCGCTGCTGTAGCAAGGGCAAAACCCTTAATGTGATTTTTCCTCATCTGTTGTGCTCTCCCCTTATGCATGATGCATATGTCAGTTTTGTCTGCTCCGCGCCAATTGGCACAGAGCAGACAATAACACGCCACCACCCACCTACTTGACAGTATGTAAAGCCAAATTTGCTATTTCATCATGGTTTACACGGGTTTACCAGTCTGAAACATGGGGTGTTGAACTAGTCTGAAATCTGATGAAATCGTCCCTCAATGGCTTGATCGATGAGTCGGTCACCATCATCCGCGAAGTGGCTGCCGAGTTTGAGCGCCCAGTGCTGCTGTTTTCGGGTGGCAAAGACTCGGTCGTGATGCTGCATTTGGCTGTGCGCGCCTTTGCCCCCGCCCGCATTCCTTTCCCTGTCATGCATATTGATACCGGCCACAACTTTGCAGAAGTGATCGAGTTTCGCGATCGCTGTGTTGCCGACATGGGTGTACAACTCATCGTCGGTTCTGTGCAGGCGTCTATCGACTCTGGCCGCATTGCCGACGTAACGGGGCCTCGCGCAAGTCGCAACCCTTTACAGACCGTGACACTGCTCGACTCGATAGCCGAACACAAGTTTGACGCAGTGTTTGGTGGTGCTCGCCGCGACGAAGAACGGGCACGCGCAAAAGAGCGCGTGTATTCGCATCGCGATTCTTTTGGTCAATGGGATCCAAAAAATCAGCGCCCAGAGTTGTGGGGCATTTACAACGGTCGTCATCGCCAAGGTGAACACTTCCGCATCTTCCCTATCTCCAACTGGACCGA
>JAIOXC010000072.1 GCA_021741795.1 Ilumatobacteraceae bacterium
GGTTCATGCAGTTTGATCCATGCGGACGAATAGACGAGATACGCAAAACTTACCGAGTGACTTTCGGGAAACCCATAACTCGCAAATGCCGACATCTTCATAAAGATCAAGTCGGCAATGTCGCCAACGATGCCCCGCTCCGCCATGCCCGCATACAGTCGCTCACTCAACTTCAGCATTCGCGACTGCGATCTTTTTGAGCCCATTGCTTGGCGCAACTCGTCGGCTTGCGACGGCGTAAAGCCAGCCACATCAATTGCCATCTGCATCAGTTGTTCTTGAAACAACGGCACACCCAATGTTTTGCCAAGACTGTTTTCGAGCAACGGATGCAAATATGTGATGGGTTCTTGACCATTGCGTCGACGAATGTATGGATGCACCGACCCACCCTGAATCGGCCCGGGTCGAATCAGTGCGACCTCAACAACAAGATCGTAAAAACGTCGTGGCTTGAGTCTTGGCAATGTGGCCATCTGTGCTCGCGATTCGATCTGAAATACGCCAACCGTGTCGGCACGGCACAACATTGCATACACATCATCTTCTTGTGGAATCGTTGCCAGATCTACTCGTACTCCACGAAACTCTTCAATCAAGTCGACTGCGTTGTGCAACGCCGACAGCATGCCAAGCCCCAACAAATCAAACTTCACTAGCCCTGCTGCTGCACAATCGTCTTTGTCCCATTGCAACACGCTGCGACCCTCCATGCGTCCCCACTCAACGGGGCACACTTCGGTCACGGGGCGATCACACATCACCATTCCGCCAGAGTGAATACCCAAATGTCGAGGTGCGTCTTGCACTTGCTGGGCAAGCTCAAGCACTGCAGCCGGAATATTGTGGTCGTCATTTTTGACCGTGACTCCAAGCGAGCCCCACGCATCCACTTGTTTGCTCCATGCGTCTTGTTGACCTGGCGCAAACCCAAGTGCACGCGACATATCGCGCACAGCAGAACGCGCACGATACGTAATCACATTGGCTACTTGTGCCGCATGGTGCCGACCATGGCGTTGATACACATACTGAATCACTTCTTCGCGTCGGCCGCTTTCGATGTCGATATCAATGTCGGGTGGGCCATCTCGCTCGGGCGACAAAAACCGCTCGAACAACAAGCCAAGCGAAACCGCATCAGCTTTGGTGATGTCGAGCGAATAACACACAGCAGAGTTAGCCGCACTGCCGCGACCTTGGCAGAAAATATTGGATCGTTCACAGAACTGCACGATGTCCCAGACCACCAAGAAGTATCCGGCAAAGCCAAGAGTCGCAATGACCTCTAGTTCGTGATCAATCACTTGCCATGCACGAGCCCGCAGCGACAAATCTTCACGCGTGTCAGTTGGACGTATGCCGTATCTACGAGTGGCACCAACCTGCACCAGTTGCCGCAAATACGACATCTCATCCAACTCATTTGGGCACGGAAATGGTGGTAGTCGCGGAGCAACGAGTCGTAAATCGAAGGCCGCATCTTTGCCGATCTCGGCGGCGCATTGCACCACACCTGGATAACGCGCAAAACGTCGATACTGTTCGGCACCACTGCGCACATAAGCCGTCGCAGCCGGTGGCAGCGTTGCATCTACATCGTCCAAACTGCTGCGCTCACGTACTGCCGCAACAGCAGTCGCCAAACGATGCTGCTTTGCCGTTGCATACAACACATCGTTGGTGGCAACACTGTTCAAGTTGTTGCGGTGCGCAATCTGCACAAGCACATCATTGCGTGCAGAGTCAAGAGGGTCACCGTGATCCCACACTTCCATCAGCACGCTGTCATCACCAAACACTGTTTTCATTTGCTGTACTCGTCGCTCGGCTGCACTTGGTCCTTGTTCATTAAGTGCACGCACCACCGCACCATCACGCCCACCCGTCATCACCCACCAATCACCTACCGAAAACTCGCCAAGTTGTTCGAGCACAAACACTGGATGTTCTTTGCTGCCAGCAAGTTGGCCGGCACTTATCGCGCTTGACAAATGCGCATAGCCTCGCGGGTTGCGAGCGATAATCACGAGACTTCCAGAATCGAGTTGCAACTCTGCACCAAACACCGTTGGCAACCCAAGCACTCGCGCTGCTTCAGCAAAGCGCACGATGCCGTACAAGCCATTGCGATCTGTCAGCGCAAGCGCTTCCAACCCCAATGACTGTGCTTGCTCTACAAGTTGTTCGGGATGCGAAGCACCTTGCAAAAAAGAAAAATTGGATCGGCAATGCAATTCTGAATATGGGACATCATTTGCCACCTCGCCATATTAGCGAACATATGTTCGTACCACTCTCAGAGCGCCCACCAAACCCTTATCTGCCATGGCAATTGCGTCGTCCCACGCAAACCAAGCCACGTCTTGACTCTCATCAACACCAGGCGCTGGTTCAGTATCATCGGCCATCACTATGTAGCGCACATCTAAGTGCGTGTGCCCGCGCGGGCCAGGGTGCACGTCGAGATGCACCAACACCGGACCGTTGTCGGGGTGTCGCACATTCAGTCCCGTCTCTTCTCGTGCTTCACGCAATGCACCCTCTGCCGGTGTCTCTCCCTGTTCAATATGTCCGCCAGGCTGCAACCAAATATTGAGTCGTTTGTGCAAGTGCAACACCACACCTTGCTTGCCAACGACTATTGCCGACCCAGTGATGTGCGTGTCGTTTGCATGCTCGTCAAATGGTGACTCAAGCGTTGGGGCAATTGCTAAAAATTGTTGAACCGATTCGCGCTCGCGTTCGTCGCACGGTGTTGCCGCAGCAAAATGTGCGCACAGTTGAGCAACGATCTCGACAGGAGTCACGTCACGAGTGTATTACTGCAACATCTCACCTATAACACTCACCCATAGCGCGCGGTCATCCACCACTCGCCGTGCTCGAGCACCATCACTACCGCATGCGTAGTGGTGCGCACCATGTCGTCAGCATCGCGCGCCAATACCATCTGCATTCGCACCGCCCTGCGTTGACGCAATGGGTCCCACCACCGCTCTTCTACTGGCCACGGCCCAGCCCACGACACCACGTTGTACGCATGTCGACCAATCACTACATGTGCTGGCGATGCACTCAATTCATGTCGGCCACTGACGCTCACCACACAACCACTCGCATCATTTACTACCGCCAGTAACGGTTCGTCATACACAATTGAAGGTGACGGAGTTGGCAGTGCCCCACTCCACACTGTTTCTTTGATCACCACCGACTCTGCTCGTCGCTCCATGTCAACAACTGCAGCAGGAGTCAACGCAAATACTTCGCTCACATCTCTTCCACCACGCCACTGCGCAACACGCACCGAGTCAGAACCAAGCATTGTTGTCAATCGTTCGATAGCACGAGCAGCCCATTCGTCGGCTTGAGTGCTGCCGCCCCACAACCCAAGTTGCCTTCCTTCTCGTGCGCGCAGGCCAACCGGCAAATACCGCAATAGCACCACACCACTTGTGAGCCCGCGTGTTGCAATCCATGCATCCATCTGCCAACGCACGCGCTCGGCCATTGCTGCAGCAGTCAATCCTTCTGGCTGATACCACAGACGATCACTTTGTTCGCCGTGATCGGTTTGCATACATATATGTAGACGCACGCAACTCACACCTTGGTTGTTTAAGTGCGTCACCAATTCGTCGGCAACTGTGCGAGCCGTTGCTACCACCACATTGACATCCTCTACCGAGAGTTCAAATCGGTGCGTGCTTGCGCGTTCTGGTGGTGGCGCAATGGTGATGGGTGGATGCCGGTCATAACCACGTGCCAGGCGATGCAATTCAAGACCAACTGGCCCAAATCGTCCAACCAAATCTGATGGCTTCATTGTTGCAATGTCGCCAACACAACTTAAGCCAAGCCGATGCAACAACGACACCACGTCACGATCAATCTCGGCAAAGTCGGCGAGCACCGACACAGGTAATTGCGCCAAACATTGTGCGCTCTCACCCGGCTCGACCACTAGATGCCCACCATCAGCAGCATGTGCAGCAACGAGTGCAGTCAGTCGTCCATCGGCAATACCTACTCCAAACACAATCGGACGGCCGTCGGCCAAGAGAGCAAGCGCATTGTGCGTGATGCCGTGCAAGCGTTGTGCCAACGCATCATCACCACCCACATATCGCGATGGTCCACGTGTAGCCAACAAAATAACGCCCGGGGTGCTCACTTCCACGAGCGGAACGAGCTCGCCCACTGCTCGCACCACCGACTCAAACATCAATCTGTCGCGCTCTTTGTTGTTGGCAGCAATATGCAGATCGGGACACACGGCTTGTGCTTCGCGCCGTCGCATACCTATTTGCACACCTTGTTTGGCAGCATAAACAGTGCGCGCCACGACGCGTTGTGCGTGCAGCACGGCTACCGCATCAAACCATTGCTTGCGCGAATACAACTCGCACTGTGCAGCAACTGCCTGCCAGTCGGTGCACGAAATAACAGCAACGCGTGTGACTTCACTTGCGCCAATGTGCTCAACCATTGCTAGCCAACATGTTGCAACACGTATTGCATCACTCGCGGCACGCGTCTGCCACTTACTGTCACATCAATGTGTCGGCCCTGCACATAGCCAGCCCCATGCTCGATACCGTCCCACTTTGTGGTCTGTGTATGCAACACCACATCTGGTTGAAACACCGAACGCGGAGTTGCGTGACGCGATGTTTCCACCAACACAAGCACATTGCGCCGAGCCTGAATGCGGGTTTGAATACGCCGCGCATCAGACCCACTCACTCCTTGCGGCACTTCGAGCATCATCACGTCAAAGCCATCAGCAACAGCAGCCACCGTGCTTGTCCAGTCTTTTTTATTGGCGGTTGGTGTCACCAACACCGTGCGCTGCAATGCCACACCTTGCTCACATGCCGACATCAATCCAAAATCACTCACACCAACAATGGCCAACCATGAACCAGCTTGTGTTGCAGCACTCACCGCCAACAGCGCTGTCGACATTGCGGCATCACCACTACACAACACGGTGCGACCCCGCACCAAAACACCGTCGGGAATTATTGGTTGCAGAGCCTTTGCAACGGGCAGTGAGTGAGACATGTCATCACTGTAGCGAACATATGTTCGTAGTTATTAGGCGACTATTTCGGGGCTATTTCGCAAATATTTAGCGGCTGTTTGGCGACTATTTAGTTACGAATCGCGTGCTCTTGGAGCAATGGCATCAGCGTCCGCGGACTACCAGCCCAAAAGTCGGCGCCGAGATTTTCGGCATGCTCCGAGTCGAGCACTGCAGCACCCCCGACAAAGCACGGAATCGAGTTGTTTGAGGCCTTCTTAATCTTGGCAATCGTTTTACTCATCGCAGGAAGAGTTTCTGACATCGTCGAAGCAATACACACAGCAACAACGTCCGAGACCTGCATCACCGCGGAGGCAAAGGATCTATCTGGAATATTTCCACCGAGATTGTCAACCTTCCAGCCCTCCATACTGATCAGATCGCCAAGCAACTGGGTTCCTAATACATGCTGCTCGCCCTCTGGAGAACCGATCAACACTGTTCCTTTGTGCACGCCGCGTTTGGAAAAACGCGCACCAATTTGTGCCGCTGACCGACTCGCGATGCCAGTAGCACGATGTTCGATGAAGATATCGATTTCCCCTGCATGCCACTTCATCCCTATCGCACCCATCGCTGGCACCAATACGTCAAGGTAGAGAAAATATAAATCATTTCCCGATCGCAATACCGATTCCATCAACTTGACTACGCCCATTTCGTCACCGGCAAGGAGTAACGCCAACATTCGTTCAGACCACGGTGCTACTTTTTTGCCACCGCCAGCCGACGCAACTGCTTGGTGAACCCCACGCCGAAAACCACGCACATCACTTTCTTTGACAACCCACCCGGTTCCATTTTTGGTGGCTGGCAGATGACCTTCGTGTACATACCGATACACAGTCATGTAGTGCACGTCTAGCATTTCTGCTACTTCATGAAGAGTCAGATTTTTTATGCCCACGGTGTAGCCATCAACATAGTGCATATTAAAGTGAACGGCCGCCGCCCCACAGGATCAACCTTTGTTGGCTTTTGCCTTAGCAAGTGCTGCCTGACTGCGAACGAGCAACAGCGTAGGAATCTTGCTCGCTGCCGCAGACAACGGTGTACCACTTGCGTCTGTCGTTGATTGAGCCGCTGTCTCGGCGCTCTTTGGCACCATTGCCAGCAGCTCTTCAGTCGACTTTGGGGCCATGCCAGGCTTCCAGTATTGATACAAATCTTCCACAACCTTGGCCAGACCATCGTTGCTCGCACCATCAGCCACATCAACAGTGATCACGTTGGAATACACATGCACCGCGCTCACTTTTCCTGTCGCAAATAAGCGCTGTGCAAGCACATCCGCAGGCTTTACACCCGTTGCGGCGGTCACACTCGAATAGCGCTCATGACCCTGGCCCGTGAGCGAACGATTGATCTCAAAACGAACTCGCCCAGGCGTTGCGGAAGGCTTTTGAACTACTGCTACTGGTTGACCCATGGATTAGAGACTAGTTGACTCGCCTTCGCTCAAACCAGATTGCGCCAACTATCTTTGACACTATGACATCTGCACC
>JAIOXC010000073.1 GCA_021741795.1 Ilumatobacteraceae bacterium
TGACGGACTGCGCCGTTTTGCTGAAGATGTTGATCATCCAACCGCTGATTTTGTTGCAGCGGCATTAGTGACCGCCACCCAACATCAGGCTCGAGACATTGGCGTGCTGCTTGGCCATCTAGCCCAATGCGCACGAGATGAAAGCCGCATGCGCAGCAGGGTGTGGGTGGGGCGTTCACGAACTCGAAGCGCAGTGCGCATCATCACTGGAGTGATCTCTGTGTTTGTTGGCGGACTGTTCATCTTTAATCGGGACTATCTGCAGCCCTATGAGTCGGTTGAGGGTCAACTTATTTTGTCGATGATCTTGATGACATTTGTTGTGGCGATCGTAATGATGCACGCAATGTCACAGATTGAAGTTCCAGAGCGATTTGTGCGCCGACGAGTAAGAGTTGCGCGATGATCGCAGTCGTGTTAGCAGGGTTGTGCATTGGGTTTGGGTTAGTCATGGCGACATTGCCAACCACCACACGGCGTTGTCGAGGTGTTCTCGCTGTCACGCTTCCAAAAGTGCAAGCGCAATTACGTCAACGAACAGGTGATCGACATCGCACTGACTTGGCACTCACCGAGCGAGTGGCTCAAGACATGGTCGTACAAAAACTGGTTGGCGCCTTGGTTGGATGTTTTTTCCCGATCGCTTGTGGCGCGTTGATCACGACAATTGGCGGCAGTCCCTCCACGAGCCTGGTGTTGTTGAGCTCAATTGTTTGTGGAATTTTGGGTTTTATGTTGCCCGACCGTATGTTGCGAAATACCGCCCAACGGCGACGCAAAAGTTTTTTGCATGCATTCTCAAGTTTTCTCGATCTCACCAATGTTTTGCTTGCCGGCGGTGCTGGCACCGAGACCGCATTACTGGCTGCGGCCGATGCTGGAGACGGCTGGGCTTTTGAACAACTTCGAAATGCGCTTGTTCGTGCCCGCAGTTCACATGATTCGCCATGGGTCGAACTTGCTGCCCTTGGGGAGCGGTTTAATCTCACGCAGGTTGTTGAGGTCGCGGGCAGCGTGCAATTGGCAGGTGAGCATGGCGCGCGCATTCGGTCATCGCTGTCGGCAAAAGCAGAGTCACTGCGACACCGCCAGATGAGCGAGATTGAGGCGGCTGCAAATTCATCTACAGAGCGCATGGGTGTGCCAATGGTGTTGCTGTTCTTGGCATTTATCGTTTTGATCGGATATCCCGCAGTCACCTTGATTGTTGGTGGGTTGTAAATGTTTAGTCGTTGCCGCACATTTGGCGCACTCGCGCACACATTCGAGCGAGCAACAGATTGCTCTACGTATTCACCAACTAAACGAAAGAGGTAAGAGAAAATGACATCACTCAAAAACACATGGCAGTACTACTGGATCCGATTTACTGCATCGGTCGAACAAGATGCCGATCGAGGAGAGGTGAGTGCCACAACAGTCGTCATGGCTGCAGCATTGATCGCTCTCGCGATCGTCGTTGGGGCAACCATCACGTCAAGGGTTCGAGACAAAGCAAATTCACTCGATCTCGGCTGACATGAAATTTGACAACGGAGAGACCACAACGCAGGTACTACTTGGTGTGCCGGTGGTGTTTTCTCTTTTGTTGATGGCAATACAAGGCGCTGTGTTTTTTCACACTGCCAACATTGCGTCCGTCGCTGCTGCTCAGAGTGCTGCCGCTGGGGCAGCAGTTGACGGAGGTATGTTGCCAGCTCTCGACAAGGCTGCAAGAACAATCGCCGAGTTGTCTGGCCAGTCATATAGTTTGCCCCAAGCAGTGATTACCACTGACGAAGTAGTAGTTACCGTGCGCTTGCGAGTGCCGCAAGTTGCACCATTTTTCTCGTTCACTGTCACACGTGTTGCTCACGAGCCACTTGAGCGCTACATCTCAGAGATGGATAGATGATGCGCGAAGAAGGGAGTGCCACCGTTGAGTTGGTGCTACTCGCACCGATTCTGATGATCCTCGTGTTGTTTGTGGTGTATGCGGGACGGGGCGCTGAGGTGCTCACCCAAATTCAGCATGCTGCCGATCAAGGTGCGCGTGCGGCGTCAATGGCGCATCCGTCTCGAATGCAGGCCGTAGGTCGCGAGTCGGCTTTGCGGGATCTTGAACAAAACGGCGCTGCGTGCATGAATGCGGTGGTCAATGTGGCTTTTGATGATGAGTCAACAATTCATACCGTGCTGGTGGAAGTGGAGTGCGCAGTTAATGCGACAGGTCTCAACTTGTTGGGTGTTCGCGAGCGGATTTTGCACGCCGAGTCGATTGAGGTAATTGATCGCTGGAGGGTGGATTAGTTGTGCAACGTTCAATAGATGAATGTGGATCAATTACCGCTTTTGTGGTGATGTTGGCGATGACGTTTGTGGCGTGTGCGGGGCTTGCTGTTGATGGTGGTCGATTGGTCGCAGCAAAAGTACAACTTGCTGATGAGGCAGAAAACACCGCTCGGGCCGGAACGCAAGAGATTACGGGACTACGCACTGGCGACCCAAAAGTGGATGTGGACAAAGCAATCTTGGCAGCACAGGATTTTATGACGCTTCATCAAATCCATGGTCAGGTAAGTGCAACGGAGTCCGAGGTGACGGTGACAACGACGCGAGTTGTGCCGATGTCGTTACTGAAATTGTTTGGGGTGGGGAGTCGACTGATTAGTGCTCAACGTTCTTCCCGGCCAGTGACGTCTCCGTGAAACGTTTTGTTGCTCTCATTGGAGGAAGCCTCTTTTTAGTTGGGCTACCACTTGTATTGATCTTGACTGGCGTGACACCAGTAGCAGTGGCGTCCGCTTTGGTCGATGCAGTTACGGTGCGCAACCCAGTGCAACTAGGCATGCAGGTTGGGCTACTTGGTTTGTGGTCAACATGGTTGTGGGGGTTTGGTTCAGTCATCATTGACATCGTTCGCACATGGGGTGCGCGTCATGACCATTCGGTTGGTGTCATGTCAAGTCGCTATTCGCTGTTGTTTGTTGTTGCTCTGTGGTCAATTCTGTTTGTGAGCCGCCCTGCGCCAGCAGCAGCAAGATCGGCGCCTAGCGAGCAGGTTGTTGTGGCAGCTACGAGTGCAGTTGATGAACTATCACATGATGCAGTTCCGCTTGCTCTTGGTAGTTCGGCAGTATTAATCGCTAGTTTGCTTGCGTATGTCAGTTTTCTTCGAGACAAACAATTACGTCTTGCACCTGCAGGATCATTCATGCCTCCAATTTCACAACGGTCAGCGTTTACATGGGCCGAGTTAAATCATCGCTACCGGGCACAACATGCTGATCAAATCCATGAAGCGACTCAAGGGATGCTTCATACGGGCATCGGATCTCCATTCGTTCACGTACCAATTGGCATATCGGCTAACGAGACGGTGGTTGTGGCTCTTGCACCAGGCACTCGCTTTGACATTGTTGCTGCTGATATTGAATTGGCTAAAACCGCAGCACGACACCTCATTGCTGTGGTGCAACTTGCCGCTCGTGGCGGCAGCATTCATGTAGTTGTCGAGTCGCTATCAAAACTTGGTGGTCTTGACTTGTCAAATGATGCATCACCCAACGTTTCTCTATCCGGCACCAACACTGTCATTCGTGTCGTGATTGATGTGAGTCAAGATGCTCATGCGCCAAGTCTTGTCGTTGCAAGCAACGAAGCGGTTGTAAAGATTTGTGTGCTATCGGATTATCCAAACCGAATGCAACTCGGCACAAATGGTTGGATGCTCATGCCGAGCGAGCAACACGTATCTGTTTTTGGTCTGACCGAATTTGAAACCTCGGTGGTGCAAGATTTATTGACGGAGTCGAACAAACCGGCAGAAGAGGACAAACGACATTGTGAGCCAATAGATGCTGACTGGAATGTGTGTGTGAGATTGCTTGGACCGGTCGACGCGGAAACTCGGAATGGAGTCCCACTGAGTTTTGAGAAATCTAAGTCACTTGAATTGCTGGCATGGTTGACCACTCACCGCGAACGCCCAACCCGTGTTGCTGCTCGCACGGCGTTGTGGGAGATCAGTGTGCAGGATGCCACATTTAACAATGTTGTCTCAGGATTGCGGCGAGGGCTCGCTTCTGGTTCGGTTGGTGTTGACCAGATCGAATTCTTACCCAAGACCTTCTCTGACCATCTTTCAATTCATGGGTCAGTGATCACCGATGTGGATGTACTGAATAATGCAGTGAGTCTTGTAAAAAAAAGAGGTGATAGAGAATCGTGGTTTGGCTTACGTGACGCTCTTGATCGCGTTCGCGATTTGCCATTCGCTGGAACTGACTATTTGTGGCCCGATTCGGAAGGGATCACTTCAAACTTCATTTTGTCGGTGATTACTGGATCAATAATGGCTGCAGAGCATGCACTGCAGCAAGGCGATACAGAAGGAGTTTTTTGGGCAACCGGTCAGGGGCTCAAGGTGTTACACGGTCACGAAGAACTTGTCGCATTACGCATGCGTGCATATGGTGAAGTCGGTGACAGAGTCGGAGTCAATGCAGAATGGTCGAGTTATGAGCGCTCACTACTCCACGATTCATGGAGCGGTGGTGCTCCGTCACCAAGAATTGTTGCACTCAAACGCGAGTTGATTGGCTGAACCACAAATTCGTCGTCAGTACTTATACGATCAACGCATGACAACTCAGCCCCCAATCATTGACAGCCCAACCGAGTGGGTTGCAGACCACATCACTCGCTACGTTGAGACAAATGGCGAAGACGGCCACCTGTGGCGTGGTGTGCCAACACTTCTGCTCACCACAACAGGTCGCAAGTCCGGTGCGTTACGTCGCACAGCATTGATTTATGGAACTTTGGGCAGTGATTATTTGTTGGTGGCATCAAAGGGCGGATTCCCAACTCATCCGTTATGGTACACCAACCTTGAAGTCGATGCAGTGGTGACATTGCAAGTTGGAGCCGACGTATTTCAAGCGCGCGCCTCAACGATGCCAGAAGGTGATGAGCGTGATGCCGCGTGGCAGTCAATGGTTGATATCTGGTCAGACTTTGCGGTATATCAAACAAAGACCGAGCGCCGAATTCCACTCGTCAGACTTACGCGAATTTAATTAGTTCGTTGATGGCGTTCCGGCGCCGAGAATAAGTGCAGCGATGGTGAGCGGCGTATAGGCAATCAAGACGCCTACAAACCCGTCGATGTGTCCTTCGGTAACCGCGAACGCGATGGGCAATAGCCACAAGACATTAATTGCGACCACACCAATGGTCACGCGTTTGTGCGATCCGAATCGCAGTGCAAGATGTTGAAATGCATGACTTCGGTGCGCAATGAGTGGTTTCTGTTTGCGCACGAGGCGGCCGATGAGTGTGACGGTGGCATCGACGATGAAAACTCCGAGCAAAATGGCCCAAACCCAACCGAGGTATCCAACATTGTCGGCAGCCATCAGCGAAAAAACACCGATGATAAACCCGACGAAGCCGCTGCCAACATCGCCCATAAAGATTTTTGCTGGTGGCCAGTTGAAAACGAGAAACCCGAGTGTTGCCGCGGCAAGTGCGAGCGGAAGTGACGCAATGTTGTAGTCGTGCGTGGTGTGATGAATGAGAAATGCTGCGGCGCCGCAGACCGACACGACTTCGGCTCCGCTGATGCCGTCAATGCCGTCCATGAAGTTGAACAAATTGAGGAGCCACACTAAATAAACAGTGGCAAGAATGCCGCCAAAGATTCCGAGATTTACATCGGTTCCAAAAACAGGAAGTGTTGGAAGTCCACCAAACGCGCTTACCGCGATTACTGCGGCCACAAAGTGCATTGCAAGTCGCGATCTTGCATGCGAGAGCAGTTGGCGGTCATCTAGAAATCCGGTGAGAGCGACAATCGCACCACAGCCAACCAAAATCATGGCATTCTTGGTTTCGACGTAATCAGCTGCCGCCAAAGCGATAATCGATGCAATAAAAACTAAGACAATTGCGGCACCTCCGCCACGTGGAGTTGGAACGCTGTGCAAACTTCTGTCATTTGGAATATCGAGGAGTTGCTTGCGCAGAGCAGACCTGCGAATGATCAGCGTGAGCAGTGCCGCCAGAACAGCCGAACCCGACAAAATGGCCAGTAACGAAGGGTTCATCTACTCAATACTTGCTGATAGACCGCAAGTGTTTGTGCATTAATGATTTCTGACGAGAATTCAGTTTCGACACGATGACGACCTTCGGCAGCCATCGCTATTCGTATGTCATCGTTATCAAGCAATGTGATGAGTGCTTTTGCAAGGGCCACCGAGTCTCGCGGTTCAACAAGTAATCCATTACGACCATTCTCAATAGATTCGCGACAACCAGGAACGTTGGTCGTAACGACAGCACGCTGGGCTGCCCCTGCCTCGATCAAAACCTTTCCAAATCCTTCGCGGTAGGAAGGCAAGCAAACGATGTGGCTTTGCTGCAGCAATTGGGGGACATCTTCGCGGTATCCCAACCAGGAAACCAAACCTTCGGCCACCCAGGTTTCGATTTGATCGCTGGTCAACGCCGTGGGGTTACCAGGATCGGTGTCTCCGACTAGCCAAAAAATCACATCTGGGTGAGACCGTTTG
>JAIOXC010000074.1 GCA_021741795.1 Ilumatobacteraceae bacterium
AAAGTATTTGCGCAATGATCACTCAGGTAACCACAGGACTACAAATACGGCGCTCTGTGCAACTCCCCATCAATGGTCAGTCAGTATCAGTTGCCGAGGGCGAAACGATCTTGTGGGGGTGCCGCACCATGGGCACAGAGATTCCTACGCTGTGTTTCGGCGACACGATCACGCCAAAGAATGCTTGTCGCTTATGCATGGTGGAAGTTGAAGGGTCACGCGTGCTGGTGCCTTCGTGTTCTCGCAAAGTAGAGCCTGGCATGGTGGTGCGCACCGACACCGAACGCACCGATCACAGCCGCAAACTCGTGCTCGAATTACTTGGTTCATCAGTTGATCTTTCGTTAACAAAAAATGTTGCACGCTGGAACTCCGAGTACGAAGCCGAACCAACTCGCTTTGGTAAGCCTGCAGCGCCGACCAATGATCGCGACGAAGCAACAACCGGTCACCATCATGTGGCTGATGGTTCGAGCGTTTTAAATGTGATGCAGCCAGTCAAGATTGACAACGAGCTATACGTGCGCGACTATTCCAAATGCATCATGTGCTACCAATGTGTCGATGCGTGTGGCGAGCAGTGGCAAAACACTTTTGCAATCGGTGTCGCGGGTCGTGGCTTCGATATTCGCATCTCGACCGAATTTAATGTTGATCTCACTGACTCAGCGTGCGTCTATTGCGGCAACTGCATTCAGGTCTGCCCCACTGGTGCGCTCATGTTTACAAGTGAGCACAATATGCGCGAGGTCGGCACTTGGAAAGAAGAAGAACAGACGCAAACCGACACCATCTGCCCGTATTGTGGTGTTGGTTGCTCGCTCACGTTGCATGTACAAGACAACGAGATCGTCAAGGTCACATCGCCAAGCGATCACTCGGTAACCCACGGCAACTTGTGCATCAAGGGGCGCTTCGGGTTTCAGCACGTACAAAACCGCGCAGAGTAGATTGGCCTCATGGGCCAGTCACTTCCAATCATCTCGATTGAGTCATTTGCAACAAGTACACCTGGGTCAGCCAACTATGACAACGATGCATCCGATTTGTATGCGGCACTCAGTGAAATCGGATTTGCAATCATCGTTGGACACGGAGTGGGCGACGAAATAGTTACCAACATACGCAATGCAGTCAAAACAGTGTTTGACACACCACGCGATGTCTTGATGCAAGACATGGTTGTCAAGGGAAATTACCGAGGCTTTGTGCCACTCGGTTACTTCACACCCAACTCAGGCACGGGTGCAGCCGACCAATACGAAGCCTGGAAGTTGCACAACGAAACGGATCCAAGCAATCCAGTCATTTCTGCCTGTTCGCTCTACGGACAAAACAAGTGGCCGAACATTCCTGCTGATGTGCGAACCCCCATCATGGCGTATTGGAATGAGTTAACCAAAGTGAGCGAACGCCTCATCATCGCCTTGTGCCATCAAATGGGAGTGGACGAAAATATTTTGCTCTCGTATATGTCTGATCCACTCACCAATATGACGTTGCTCAACTATCCACCGATGCCCCCACAGTCAGATTCGTGGGGCATTCACCCACACAAAGATTTCAACTTGCTTACACTGCTCGCCCATGACCCAATCGGCGGACTCGAAGTGCGCAATCGAAATGACGAATGGCTGTCTGCAGACTGCCCAGCAGATGGAATGGTGCTGAACGTTGGAGACATGCTCGAACTTTGGAGTGGTGGACGTTTGCTCTCCACGCCACATCGGGTATTCAATCGTTCTGGCAAGCCTCGCCAATCATTTCCCTATTTCTCCAAACCTCGATGGGATGTGATGGTCAAGCCCCTGCTTGAACCAATTGCTGGCTTTGACCGTCCACCACTGCATGTAGGCACATCTGCTGCCGATATTTGGTATTCCAATTGGCCAGACACGGCATCAAGCGACCCCGCACAGGTACTTGGCCACTACAAGTAGTTACTGTTGCGGGGATGACTTCGTTGCATAAAAAGCCCAGCCGCAGCTTTGAGCCAAACGGTGATCTCAGTATCACTCTTGCCACTGGCCAAATTGCACATCGCGACCACATTGCTCAGTCGCAACGGCTTGAGCGCAAGTTTTACACCATAAGCCCAGGCGTGTGGTGTCTCGTTGGCAATGGATTATCTAATCAAACATTTGTTGACGCGCCCGATGGCATCATCGCCATCGATACCGGTGAATCTATTGAGGAAATGCGTGCGGCCATCAAAGAATTGCGTGCCGTCACAACACGACCAATAGTCGCGGTGCTGTACACACACTTTCACTATGTGGGTGGCACGCAAGCCGTGTTTGAAGAAGATCCAGCGGCAAAGATTCCCATCTGGGGCCACGAGAAGATCGCATTTAACCGATTGCGTACAACTTCAGAGATTTCCCCCGCTTACAGTCGCGGACTCGTCGAACAATTTGCCGTCACACTGCCCGTCGACGGCGTAGACGGAGTTGTCAATGTTGGCCTTGGTCAGTTTTATCGTGACCCCGCACATGCCCCTCACACCTATGGGTTTATTGCCCCAGAAAACACGTTTAATGCTGCGTGCAACATCCGAGTTGCGGGTCTTGACATTCAAGTAACACCAGCACCATCCGATGCAGATGATTCGGTGACCTTCTGGTTTGAATCAAAGAAACTTTGTGTCAATAACTTGGTTTGGCCAGTGCTATTCAATGTGTTTGCAATACGTGGCGAAGAATACCGAGACCCGCAAGTGATGTTGCGCGGACTTGATCATCTGCTGGGCTTGCACGCCGAGCACCTCGCTGGCGTGCATGGTCCTCCAATCAGTGGGGCTGATGACATCAAAGAACGTGTCACAAAGTATCGAGATTCGCTTCAGTTTCTATGGGATCAAACAGTGCGCCATACAAACCGCGGTATGTCGAGCGCCGACTTGGCTGCAACCATTCGATTGCCAGATCAATGCGATGACGACTACCTCACATCAGAGTTGTATGGCGTAGCCGAACACCATGTGCGCCAGATTAGAAGCGGAATTTTTGGCTTCTTTGACGGTCATGAATCAAATTTGTTTCCACTCTCGACACAAGAACATGCCGACCGAATGATGAAGGGATTCGGTGGCAAAGAAACTGTGCGCTCGCAGGCACAAGTGGCAATGAACAACGACGACCTTCGTTTCGCGATCGAACTTGCCTCGTGGTTGGCCTACGGCACTGACCCAATCGACTCAGACAAGCAACTACTTGCAGGTGCCCTGCGCCTGGTTGCTCAGCGAACTCCAGCAGCCAATATTCGCAACTGGTGTCTTGCTCGAGCACGTCATCTGGACGGCAGCCTTGATGCAACACGATTCAATACACATCGCATAAATAAGCGACAAATTTTGTCAGGACCCATCTCATCGGCTGTGAGCATTTTGCGAGTACTACTTGAACCAACTCGCGCAGAAGGTATCGATACTCATATTGCTTTTAATTTTTCGCAAGGCCAAAAGACTGGTCTGCATATTCGCAATAGTGTTGCCGTCCCCACCGATGGGGCAAGTGCAGGCAATTCGGTTACGAGTGAATTAACAGTATGGGCCGACATCTTGAGTGGAAGCACAACGCTGTCACAAGCAATTGCGGCTTCGGTATTGCAGATCGATGGCGACAAGGAACGAGTGTTGCGCGCACTCGCCTGTTTCGATGTTGTAGGTCTGCAGTCGTGACACAACGTCTTCCGAAGTCAACACCCGCATTTGGCGGAGACATCTCCCGAATCATCACCGAGTCAACACCGCAGAAGCTGACCACGCCAACCGCACCAGAGGGCGCTCCAAACATTTTGCTGATCATGCTCGACGACGTTGGCTTTGGCTCATTTGGAAACTTTGGTGGTCCACTAACGACGCCGGGACTCGACAAGATTGCAACGACCGGTTTGCGCTACAACCAATTTCATACAACAGCACTGTGTTCACCGACTCGGGCTGCGCTGTTAACTGGACGCAACCATCACAGCGTGCACATGGGAGGCATTACTGAGATTGCCAACTCATTCCCTGGATACGACAGTGCGATCCCGCCCGAGTCGGCAACTGTTGCACAAGTACTGCGCATGTCTGGATATTCCACTTCATGTTTTGGTAAGTGGCATCTCGCGCCGTCGTGGGAGCAAAGCCCCGCAGGTCCATTTGATCGTTGGCCAACAGGCTTAGGTTTCGATCGCTTCTACGGGATCATGGGCGCAGAGTCTTCACAATGGGAACCCCCTGTGTACGACCAGACAACACCCATCGCTCCCCATATTGGCAAACCTGGATATCACCTCACCGAAGATTTGGCTGATCAGGCAATCACGTGGATGCAACGCCAACATGCGTCCACACCCAATCGCCCATTTTTTTGCTACTTCTCTACGCCTGCCGTGCACGCCCCACATCATGTGTCGCGCGAATGGATCGACAAATTTAAGGGCCAGTTCGACGACGGTTGGGATGCGCTGCGCGACATGATCTATGAGCGCCAGTTAAAACTCGGCGTGATTCCCAAAGACACCACGCTCACCAAGCGACCAGAGCAAGTGCCGGCGTGGGCCGACTACCCCGACCGCTACAAACCAGTTGCACGTCGATTGATGGAGACGTTTGCTGGCTTCCTTGCGCACACCGACGCACAAATTGCGCGCGTTATCGATTCGTTGGATGACATGGGTATTGCCGACAACACTCTTGTCATCTACATCACTGGCGACAACGGTGCATCGGCCGAGGGAACAATTCATGGCGCGTGGAGCGCACCATCGTTTCAAAACGGAGTCCCCGAAGACCCCGAGTGGTTGCTCGATCACATGGATGACTTCGGGACCGACAAATGCGAAAACCATTTCAATGTTGGCTGGGCATGGGCTCTCGACTCCCCGTTTCAATGGATGAAACAAGTTGCATCGCACTTCGGTGGCACCAGAAACGCAATGGCACTTTCGTGGCCAAAAAAGATTGCCGACAAGGGTGGTTTACGCACGCAGTTCCACCACGTCATCGACATCGTGCCAACCATTTATGACATTGCTGGCATTACGCCGCCAACCCATGTCAATGGCATCGAGCAGATGCCGCTGCACGGCACATCAATGGCTTACACATTTGATTCTGGAGATGCACCAAGCACCCACACCAGCCAATATTTTGAGATCCTCGGCAATCGAGCCATTTATGCAGACGGTTGGATGGCTTCGTGTTTTCACGGTCGACTGCCGTGGATCAGACTGCAGGGTTTTGAGTTTGATGGACCACAAGAAGTGTGGGAGTTGTACAACATTGCAAACGACTTCTCGCAAGCAGTTGACCTGGCTGCCACGCAGCCAGAGAAGCTCGCCGAATTGCAGGCACTTTTTCATCAACATGCAATTGATTACGGCATCTATCCACTGCGTGACCCGGGCTCACCGCGACACGGAGATTTTTCAGTGCCACATTCACTCGATGGCTTGACATCGATGACCTACACGCCTGCACACATACGTATGCCAGAGTCTTCGGTGATCAATATCAAAAACTGTTCGTTCCGCATCACCGCAAACATCGAAATTGATATTGCTGCTGCAGCGACGGGACCACATGGTGTGATCGTATGTCAGGGCGGCAATATGGCCGGCTGGTCGTTGTATCTCGACGAACAGAGTCATCCAACTTTTCACTACAACTGGTTTGGCCACGAGCACACTTCTGTTGCAAGCGACACATCACTTGGTGCCGGCAAGCACCAGATCGTTGTGGCTTTTGCCTACGACGGTGGATTCGGTGCGGGCGGCGACATCACTCTGTTTGTAGACGACAAGAGTGTTGGTTCTACTCGCATTGACAAAACAGTTCCACTCGTCTATTCAATGAGTGGTGAAACGTTTGATGTTGGTGTTGACACCGGCTCACCGGTTGGCCAATACCCTCACGGTTTTGATTGCACAGCAAAAATTCACTCGGTTGTTGTTGAGCGACTTGACGAGCCACCTGCAGAGATTAAGCAAATGATGCGCGATGGCGAGTTTCGCGCCAGTCTCAGCACGCAATAGGGTTTTAGTAGCTCGCTAATTTAACGGCGAGCCAAGATTCTTGCGCACAGCCAAACTCATTTCTTCATCAAATGCGCGCACGTGTGCTTCAGCCAACTTTGCTGCCAAATCACCATCACCCGCACTCAGTGCCTGATACATCTCGGTGTGCTCTTCAAGTGCATGGCGCATGTCTTCCACGTCGGCGATATACAAATGCCACAGCCGATCACTTTGTGCATACATCATGTCGAGCGTGTCGGTGAGAAAGCGATTGTTGGCCGCATCCCACACAATCTCGTGACACCTACGGTCGATGCGCATCAAGTCACTATTGCTGACGTTTGGTCGTCGCGAACTCTCGAGCGCAGCAGCCATTGCATCCCAATGTTCTTGCTTGCCGCGCACTGCAGCGAGGCGCATGGCATACGGTTCCAAAATTGCGCGAGTCTCGTAGAGCATCGAAAGTTCCATTACGTCGATTGGCGACACCAACATGCCCCGACGCGGGATAACGGTCACAAATTGGTCGCGAGCCAG
>JAIOXC010000075.1 GCA_021741795.1 Ilumatobacteraceae bacterium
CTCAAAACGAACTCGCCCAGGCGTTGCGGAAGGCTTTTGAACTACTGCTACTGGTTGACCCATGGATTAGAGACTAGTTGACTCGCCTTCGCTCAAACCAGATTGCGCCAACTATCTTTGACACTATGACATCTGCACCTATTTCCGTAGAAGATTTTGCAGCATCGGCACGCAAGTTTCTTGAGGCCAATGCCGAGCGCAAACAAGTCAAAACTAAGTTCACGTGGGGCGAGGGCACCGACAACGTTTCGATGTTTGAAGAGCGCAGCCGCGACGCCGAAGCAGAAATGCTCGCAAAAGCAAAAGATTGGCAGTCCAAGCGTTTTGATGCTGGCTTTGCATGGATCACTGGCCCCACCGAGTTTGGTGGCTCAGGCTTAACCCCAGTGCATGAGCGCGCATATAACGCAGTTGAGCGCGAGTACCGCACCGCACCACTTGGCGCATTTCAAATTGGTCTCGGAATGGTTGCACCAACAATTTTGGCACATGCATCCGATGCCGCTAAGGCAAAATATCTCAAAGCAATGTGGCGTGCCGACATCGTTGGTTGCCAATTATTTTCCGAGCCTGGCGCAGGCAGCGACTTGGCGTCGCTACAAGCAAAGGCCGAGCGCGACGGCGACGAGTGGCGCATCACTGGACAAAAAGTGTGGACATCAGGCGCGCAGTTTTCTGACATTGGAGAAATTATTTGCCGCACCGACGCTTCGTTGCCAAAACACAAAGGCCTCACTGGCTTCATTGTCGACATGCACGCTCCTGGCGTCGAAATTCGCCCACTGCGCCAGATGACGGGTGGAGCAAGTTTCAACGAAGTGTTCTTCAACGAAGTGCGTGTACCCGACGATCACCGTCTTGGCGATGTCAATAACGGTTGGAATGTCGCACTTACCACGCTGATGAACGAACGCGCATCCATCGGCGCAGCCGACTCTGGCGAAAACAACATTCATACTCGCCTCGTTGCCATGATCCGTCATTACGAGTTAGACAAAGACCCAATCGTGCGCGACATGCTCGCCGACCTCTACATCAACTCTCGTGTTGCAGGCTTTACGAGCCAACGCGCCACCGACAAAATGCGCGCTGGTCAATTGCCAGGGCCCGAGATGTCGATCGGCAAGATGGCTCTCGTCAACAACCAAAAGCGTCTCAACGATCTCGTTGCACACATCCTTGGTGCAAAGCTTGTTGTCGACACCGGCGAGTGGGGAACGTATGCATGGAGTCAGTTGTTACTCGGCGCACCAGGAATGCGAATCGCAGGCGGATCAGATGAAGTGATGCGCAATATCGTTGGCGAACGCGTGCTCGGACTTCCAAAAGATGTTGGCATCGACTCCAAGTCGCCATTCCGCGACATCAAAGTCGGCACCCAAAAGGGCTAAGCAAACAACAACCGAAGCCTGGCAACAATCTCCTCAATTGCAGGCGACGTTGCAGCAACCCAGATGACGAAGTCATATACATCGTCATTCGAAATTCGAAGTGCCTTCACGCCATTGACTTCCAGAAATACGGCTGTACTCAACCATCCAAGTCGCTTGTTGCCGTCGATCAATGCATGATTGTTGACAATCGATTGCAATAGTGCTGCAGCCTTGGTCAATATGTCTGGGTACGCATCTTGCCCAAATGCACTCGTTCGTGGTCGTGCAACAGCAGAACCTAATAAACCAATATCACGAATTGGAGGTGGGTCTCCAAAAAGTATCGCCGCCAAGGCAACGACATCTTCAAGTTCGAGATACTCGACTTGCCCGTTCACCGACCCAAGCGATCAAGCGCATCACCATGCGTTGCAATCACTTGTTTGGCTGCTTCCATAACTCGAGATACGCGTGCTCCACGCTCCACATATTCGCGCACTGCTCGTCGAGCAGCATCTTGCATCGAAACTCCTTCAGCATCCGCCCGCTCTTTGAGCGCCTGCTGTTCGTCGTCTGTGAGCCGTAATGTCATTGCCATACCTCCAAGGTATCAATTTGATACCTGGGTGTGTGCGGCAATTTCGAGTTTGTGACGAGAATATTTCCCTTTGTTTTAGCGAGTTGGGCGCTTGAAGTTGAGCGCGGCGTCAATCAAGAGTCGCGTTCCATAGCCAGTCATACCCTTTTGCAACCAACCACTGTCTGAGTGCGACCACATTGGTCCTGCAATGTCTAGGTGAGCCCATGGCACGCTGCCAACAAACTCATCCAAAAATAACGCTGCAGTAATTGCACCGGCTTCGCCGCCCACGTTTTTCATGTCGGCCACTACCGAGTCGAGCCCAACGCGATACTCGCGCTCAAGCGGCAACTGCCACAGTTTTTCGTCGGTGCGTGCAGCCGATGCAGTCAACTGATCGATCCACTTTTGATTGTTGCCCAACACGCCGGCCATTCCTTCTCCCAATGCTCGAGCGCATGCACCAGTTAGCGTCGCGATGTCAACGATGGCGTGTGGTTTTTGATTTGCAGCGAGCGACAAACCATCGGCCAAGATCAATCGACCTTCTGCATCGGTATTAAAAATCTCGACTGTCTTGCCATTGTGCATGTGCAGCACATCGCCCATCGCCATTGCACTACCCGAAGGCAAGTTGTCGGTGCACATCAAGTAACCAGTCACTTGGTTTGTGCAACCGAGTGCCTTGAGCGTTGACATCGACGACAACACTGCCGCTGCGCCGCTCATGTCGCCCTTCATCATTGCGTGCGAAGGGTCGGATGGCTTGAGTGAAATACCACCCGAGTCATACATCACGCCCTTGCCCACCATGATCAGGTGTGGCTTCGAGCCTTTTTGGGAACTTTTCTTCGAGCCACCTGCAGGCTTGTATGTCAAGCGCACCATGCGTGGTGGCTCAACACTTCCGCGGTTAACACCAATGATGCCGCCACAGCCCATTGCAAGTAGTTGGTCTTTATTGAAAACTTCTACTTTCAGACCGGTCTCGCCAGCAATACGCAGTGCATGGTTTGCAAACATCGTTGCGGTCAGGTGTGCTGGTGGCATGCTCGCAAAATCACGCGCCATGTTGGTGGCATTGGCGATCACTTGGCCGCTCTTTGCGCCAGCCTTGAGTTGTGCTGCATTTGCGGTTGTGCCAACCAGAGTGACCGATGCCAACTTTGGTGCCTTCTTATCAACAGTTTTTAGATCGGTGTAGCGATGCACGGCGAGCGAAATGCCCTCGACCACTACTTGTGCCGCCAACTTACGATCCACTTTTGCCACGCCAGCAAGCGTTGTTGCTACCGATCCGAACATTGAGGTCGCACGACCAAATGCCGCAGCCGACTTGCGCAACGAATCTGCAGTCACCTTCGACGACTCGCCAATGCCAATCACCACAGTCACCGCACCACGATCGGCGGCGATCACTGATGTCTGCCCAACCTTGCCAGAAAAACCAACGGCTTCAAGTGCCTTGCGCGAGAGTGACACTTCTTTGGGCATTGCCCCATCGGTTGACACCGCGATGCCGATTGCACTCACATCTGCTGGAGTCTTGCTCGCCACTTCAAAGTTGATTGACATGTTGTCTCCTTGTGTGTATTTATTGTAGAAAAATTTAAATAACGTCTTTCACTGCCAACGACTCGCCCTCTTGCCAGCGGGCAAGTGTCCACAACAAGTCACTCAACCTGTTGAGATATGGAGTCGACTGTGATGGTGGCGGTGCAGCAGCCAACGAATGACGCTCGGCTCGGCGTGCAACTGTGCGACCAACATCGAGTAGCGCAGACACTTTGTTTTGACCTGGCACAACAAAGTCGGTTGGCGGTGTAAAGCGTTCGTCAAGCGAGTCGATCATTGTCTCCAAGTGAGTCACCATCTCGGCTGTTACTCGCGTCCTGCCGTCAACCAACTTGTGTCGGTTTTCGGGCAACGTTGCCAACTCGGCCATCAACACCCAAAGGTCTCTACAGATATGCACCACCATGTCATCAAGTTCGGTACCTTTGCCGGCTTCGGCGCGCACCAAACCCAAGATCGACTGCGCTTCATCTACCGCGCCATACGCCCGCGGCAACGCAGAATCTTTGCCTACGCGACCGCCATAAAAGAGGCCTGTGGTTCCATCGTCCCCTGCTCGGGTATATACCTTTTCGCGCGCCATGACCCTTTCACGATACTTGACAACCGCAGCAACACTGATGTCAAGCTTGACCCCAATAAGCAGCCGTGTGTACGGCGAGTAGCCCAGTTGTGCAATAAAAAGTGGCGACACATCGCTGTGTCGCCACTTCCATACTCTTACGGAACTGAGAGTTACCTCCCAGCCAAGACTCGTCAACACGAAGCGTACCTGTCAAAAGTATCCATCCAGAAAAAACAGGGCCGGTCGAGTTTCCCCAACCGACCCTGACTACTTGATGTTTCCCAAGACCGTCAATCCTTGGTAAGAAGTTTCGCGAGCACCTCATCGTTCGTTTTATAGGAGCCCCGAGTCGGAGTCGAACCGGCACCGTAAGAATGACGAGTCCTACATGCTGCCGTTACACCATCAGGGCACCTGTAGCCATGTGTACGGCGAGTAGCCCAGTTATGCGGTACATATTTGATGATTCGTTGCGATGAGAATTGAGACGCTTTGGCTAGATACTCTGAAGAGACACATCACAAGTCTTGGGAGACGAAAATGACTAACTACAACCAGGTGTACATCAACGGCAAATGGGTTGCTCCAAGTAGCACCGACACGATTGAGGTTTGGGATTCGACCGATGAGTCGGTCATGGCCACCATTCCTTCATGCACCGCAAAAGAAGTAGACCTCGCCGCCAAAGCTGCGCGCGCCGCATTCGATTCGTGGTCGGCACTCGACGCACAAGAGCGTGGAAAATACATGAGTCGCATTGGTGATGGTTTGGCTGCACGCATGGACGAGATTGCCTCGGCCATCTCGCGCGAGACGGGCATGACCAAGTTTTTGAGCCAGATGATTCAAGTTGGTTTGCCAATCAACTCGTTTAAGCAGGCTGCGTCAATCGCCGAAAACTACTCGTACTCACGCGAAGTTGGTTCGTCTGTTGTTGTGCGCGAGCCAATTGGTGTTGTTGGTTGCATCACGCCGTGGAATTACCCGTTGCACCAGATCGCTGCCAAGGTGGCGTTTGCGATGGCCGCTGGTTGCACCGTGGTGCTCAAGCCAAGCGAGATTGCGCCACTCGACGCATTCATACTCGCCGAGATCATTGACGAAATCGGTTTGCCTGCAGGTGTGTTCAACATGATCACTGGTACCGGCCCAGTTGTTGGCGAAGCAATGTCGGCCCATACAGACATTGACATGATGTCATTCACGGGATCAACCCGTGCAGGACGTCGCGTGAGCCAAGTATCTGCCGAGACAATCAAAAAGGTTGCTCTCGAGTTGGGCGGCAAGTCGGCCAACATCATTTGCGCCGATCTCGACACCGAGACATTTGCTAAGGCTGTGTCGTCAGGTGTTGGCAAAGCATTTCTCAATAGCGGACAAACATGCTCGGCACTCACCCGCATGCTCGTTCCAAAAGCACGCCTTGGAGAAGCAGAAGCAATTCTCACTGCAGCGGGCAACGCAGTTGTTGTAGGAGATCCGTTTGAAAAGACAACGCACCTTGGACCTCTTGCATCGGCCGCACAACGCGACCGCGTCAATGGCTTTATCCAAAAAGGCATCGATGAGGGCGCAAAGGTTCTTGTCGGTGGTGTTGGTGTGCCAGAAGGCGTGTCGAAGGGTTACTACGTTAAGCCAACAATTTTCTCCAATGTGACAACGTCGATGACGATTGCCCAAGAAGAGATTTTTGGACCAGTCTTGAGCGTCATTGCATACAACGACGAAGAAGATGCAATCCGCATTGCTAACGACACGGTGTACGGCCTAGCCGGCGGCGTATGGGCTGCCGACAAAGATCATGCGATTGCAATTGCACGTCGCATGCGCACTGGTCAGGTTGAAGTCAACGGTGGAGCATTTAATGCCAACGCACCGTTTGGTGGATACAAGCAGTCTGGTGTTGGTCGTGAATACGGCGACTACGGCTTCGAGGAATTTCTCGAGATCAAGAGCATGCAGCTCTAAACACTTAGCTCACAATTTGTGAAGTTTGCCAGGCGCTAGCCAACGCTGCATAGCGTCCATTTTTGGCAATGAGTTCGGCATGTGTGCCGTACTCGGCTACTTGCGCTGCGTCAATCACCGCAATGTGGTCGGCGCGTTGCACTGTTGATAGGCGGTGAGCAACAACGATCACGGTGCGACCGCTCATCAGGCGTTCGAGTGCGCGCTCTACTTCGGCTTCGGTGCCTGGGTCGAGATTGGACGTTGCTTCATCAAGCACCAATACCGCTGGATCGACAAGCGCTGCTCGTGCAAGCGCAACAAGTTGACGCTCACCCGCCGACAATCGGCTGCCGCGCTCGCGCACTTCGGTGTCGAGACCATCAGGAAACTGTGCGAAGTGTTCGGTTGCAGAGATGGCATCGACTGCAGCATCGAT
>JAIOXC010000076.1 GCA_021741795.1 Ilumatobacteraceae bacterium
GGGTTTTCGTCGCGGCGGCTCTCACGACGTGATCGATACGCCTACTTGTCTTGTCGCACACCCACTGCTCAATGAATTTATTGGCGACGTGCGAGTAACTGGGGCAACAGAAGCCACGTTGCGTTGCGGTGTCGCGACTGGCGAAGTTGGTATTTGGCTGCATGACGAAGACGGCGAAGATGTGCATGGTGCAACCGTTACTGGTTTGCCATCGCATGTAGTGGTTGGGCGCAAAGAGATGTTGCACGAAGTCGTGCAAGGTGTTTCGCTGCAGGTTTCAATGGCTTCATTTTTTCAAGCGTCTCAAGTCGCAGCAGAGCTTCTGGTGTCAGCAGTTAATGATGCGGCAGGAGATGAAGCATTGTCTGGCGAATTTGGTCCGATTATTGACGCTTACGGCGGTGTCGGTCTGTTTACTGCAACTCTTGTCGACACCGACATTCCAGTAGTGCTGGTCGAGTCAAATCCGTCAGCTTGTTCTGATGCTCGCAGTAACTTGCACGATCACGATGTGTCAATCGAACAGATAGCAGTCGAACAATGGCGTGTGCAAGACGCCGGACTCGTGATTGCAGACCCTGCACGAAATGGACTTGGCGCAATGGGCGTTAACGCCATAGTCGCGACCGAAGCTCAACGCATTGTCTTGGTCAGTTGCGATGCCGTTGCCGGCGCGCGCGATATTCGCTTGTTGCTCGATGCGGGTTATGCGTGCGAAGGTGTCACGGTTCTTGACCTGTTTCCAAACACTCCGCACGTTGAAGTGGTCAGTTCGTTCACGCGCATGTAACCATTCGCTTCGGATATGGTGATCCGATGTCTGTAAGGCGCCTCGATGCACTCGGAGTTCTCACTGTCATTGTGTACGGCACTTGGTTTTACGGATTCGGTGTCCTCTTCAGCACTTTGTCTGTTGCACACAATGTTTCGGCGGCAACACTTGGCATTACGTACGGCGTAGCCAACTTGTTTGCAGGCGTTGGCGCGGTGATCACCGGTCGTCGACTCGACGCCATTGGGCCCCGTGCTGTGCTCGGCCTTGTTGGCCCACTCGGCGCATGTGTGTATTTCATGAGTCCTCAATTCAGTGGTCTTTGGTTTCTCGCGTGTTACGCGCTCGGAGGCGGGCTCATGGGCGCGGCAGGTTTCTATTCTTTTACTCAACCATTGTCGGTTCGACTTATCGGTGAAGGAGCCGCGCGCGCAATTACTCGACTTACTATCTGGGGTGCGCTTTCATCGCCAGTCATGATTCCGCTGACTGAATTGTTGCGTTCCCGTTTTGGATGGCAAATGGCAATTCGGATTCCTGCAGTGCTTACTGCCGTGGCATTCGTTGTGTGTGCAATCGTCTGTGTGCCAAAAGTTCCGTCGGTCAGAGTCGCTGATTCGCTGTGGGGCACACTTGGGGTTGCTGCAAAAAATTGGCGTCTGCGCCGATTTGCGCTTGCTGCATTTCTTGCCAGTGTTGCTGCTTCAACATTGCTCGTGTATCAAGTGCCGACCATGCAGTGGGCGGGTGTATCTTCAGGTTCGGCAGCACTGTTTGCAAGCGCTCGCGGACTTTGGCAACTTGCTGGGCGACTGCCACTTGTGGCGGCGATGGAGAAGTGGGGAGCACCACGGCTCATGATCGTCGCACGCGCCTTACTCGGCTTTGCACCTTTGTTGTTACTCGGAAGTGGACGTTGGGTTGTTGCTGTCATCTATGTAGTGATTGCAGGAATCACCGTCGGAGCCTTATCGGCACTTGACGGTGTGCTTGCGCGTGAGGTTGTCGGTTCTGAAAACTTCGGGGCGATCATGGGAGGAATTGGTTTAATCGCAACGCTCGGTGGTTCGGTCGGACCAATTTTAGGAGGGCAACTACGGGATGCTGTTGATTCGCCCGTTGCCTCAATGTTGCTCGTGTGCGCAACCGCATGGCTTGCAACGCTCGTATTCGCTTCATTGCGATTGGGCGATAGTGCCCCCCCTCGGATTCGAACCGAGGACCTGCGGATTAAGAGTCCGTTGCTCTAACCAACTGAGCTAGAGGGGCAACTACTGACCCCGAGATCATAGGGCAATAAGGCTCTTTATGAAAATGCGCGCAATTTTTCAATTGCGCGCACTCATTAATTACTAGAGAAATGGGGTGGACGAGGGGTCTCGAACCCCCGGCCTCCAGGACCACAACCTGGCGCTCTAACCAACTGAGCTACGCCCACCATGACCAAATCAGTGTAGGCTGAAGATGACAAAATTATTGGAGTTGATAACCATGTCAGCGATGGATTCCACGCTGCGAGCTTCTTTGGCCGATAAAGCCAAAGAGATAACCACACGAGAATTGGCCACGTACGCCGAGCGAACGGCTGGATCACAAAAAGCCAACGCCCGCGCACGCAAGGTGCTGCCACTCGGAGTTCCCTCCAGCTTTCAGGCTTATGACCCGTACCCGTTAGTTATTAGTTCGGCTGATGGCCCCAAGATGTTTGACGTCGACGGCAATCAATACACCGACTATGACATGGGCTTTGGTGCGCTATTTGTTGGCCATCGTCACCCAGACGTGCTCAAAGCGATTAATGCGCAGCTCGCAAATGGCACCTTATTTGTCAACCCGTGTGAGGCCAATGCCGAAGTAGCCGAGTTACTCGCTGCTCGTTACGGCCTTCCAATGTGGAGATTCACCAACTCGGGTACTGAGTCGACAATGGACGCCATTCGTGTTGCTCGTGCTGCCACAGGCCGCGAAAAGATCGTCAAAGTAGAGGGCGGATACCACGGACATCACGACGAAGTGATGGTTTCGATGAAGCCGCCACTACACCTTGCAGGCCCAGCCGATGCACCCAATTCGGTGCCATCTTCTGCAGGCATCTCGAGCAACGTTGTCAAAGACACGATCGTCATTCCATACAACGACGCTGCAGCACTCGAGCGCGCACTTGCTTCGCGCGAAGTTGCGTGTTTCATCGTTGAGCCAGCAATGGAAAACATCGGAATTTGCTTGCCGCAAGATGGCTACTTAAAACAAGTGCGCGAGATCACGCAGCGCTACGGAACGCTGCTTGTATTTGACGAAGTAAAAACAGGCATAACGGCCGGCTGGGGTGGCGCATCGGGTTTCGTTGGAGTGCAACCAGACTTGGTGGCACTTGCTAAATCAATAGGTGGCGGTTTGCCACTTGGTGCTTTTGGTGGCAAGCAGGAATACATGGACTTGATTACCGAAGGCAAAGTCGTGCACCTTGGCACATACAACGGCAACCCGTTGTGTATGGCTGCAGCGTTAGCTGTTTTGCGAGACATCTGCACACCAGAAACAACGCAGCTCACCATTGCTCGCAACTCGATGCTTGTTAACGCGGTCAGTGACATCATTACCGAAGCATCGCTTCCTGCACACGCGGTGCAGTTCGGCGCCAAGGGTTGTGTCACGTGGGCACCGGAACAAATTCGCAACTATCGCGATTACAAAGCAACCGATTTTGACCTTGCGTTTGCGCAGTGGATTCACGGCATTAATCGTGGCGTGTTATTGCCACCGGGTCTCGACGAGCAGTGGCTCATTTCGATCATGCACACCGATGCAGATGCATTGCATTACGCCGACGTCTTTCAAGAGTTTGTCGACGAACTAGTCGCGTGAAAATTTCGTGACAATCACTAATACCAGCCTTGTGCGCAAACTTGCGCGAGGCGTTGTTCGTCGTTGTGCATTGTGCGGCGGCAAGGGTGCATTTTTTACTGGATGGTTTAAACATTCAGATCGTTGCAAGACGTGCGGATTTAATTGGCAGCGCAACCTCGAAGGTTTTCAACTCGGTGCAGCAGCAATGAACATCATCTTGACTGGTGGATCGCTACTCAGTGTTATGGGTTTGGGCGTCATACTCACGTACCCAGAGATTCCAATTTGGCCGATGTTGATCGCAACAGTTGGAGTTGCACTTCTCGTTGGCATTGGCGGATACCCAACGAGCTACACCGTGTGGTTGGCGGTTGATTTAACGATGAATCCGCCAGACGAGTCCGAACTCGCCGACGCTGCAGCGCACGCTAAATAGCTCGCCAATTAGCACGCAATTTATTAGTTAATTGCAGACCCTCAAGTATCGAGTGAGAGATAAAAATATTCAATTGAGAGTTTTAAAAATTGAATGGCAACTCTCAACACTTGGTTGAGGCCTGATACAGAAAAAAATCTGCAAGATTTTTGTCGATATAACACTTTTAGATTTGTGAAAATTTTTTTCACCTTCCTAATGTGTAACGCGTGCGGAACTCAATTCGAAAATACATTTCGTGGCTTTTCCGCGCACGCCAACTCGCTCTTCTTTCCGCATTGGCATTGCTGTTGTCGACGCTTGCTTTAGGAATTTCTAGTTCCGCTGTTCAGGCTGCTGATGTTGTAACAAACGTTTCCGGGGTTGCAGGAAATGCATCAGTTGCACTTTCCTGGACAGCGCCAGACACAAACTTGCCGCTAACGTTCGGCGCAACTTCTGATGCAGCAGTTGGTCATGGAAACCTCGGTGGAGGAAGTGCAGCATCCAACCTCGACTGTCCAACTGATTACGCAATTACTGGAATTGGAACTGGAACTGGCAGCACCATCGTTCAGGCACGGTGCACAAAAATCAATTCGGACGGAACGGTCAATTCCGCTCACACTTCAACTTTGACGTGGTTTAGTGGCGGTGCATCAAGGTGGTCGTACTGCTCAGCAGGGAAAGTTGCCATCTCGATTTTGGGTGGAAGCAACTGGTTGCAAAGCATGGCGTTGTCGTGTGCGACGCCTCCGGGGGTATCCGACACTCCAGAAACAACTACATGGCCGGCAACGGCCACTGGAACAGTAAAGGGTTCTGCTTGTCCAGCGGGGAAGATCGTAAAGGGGTTTTATGCTCGGTCTGGAGCTTGGATCGATGCGGTTCGTTCGCGTTGCGCAACATTTGGCACCGCACCGTTTACTGATTTTGCTATTCAGTACTCGAGCAACAGCGGCTCGACCTGGACCACATTTCCTCACACGGCTTCTAATGCCACATCGAGAACTGTTACTGGCCTGACGAACGGAACGTCGTACATTTTCCGTGTCGCGCATGTTGCGGCAGGTACAACTGGCACGTATTCCGATCCCTCCTCGGCGTATATTCCGTACACAACTCCTGCGGCTCCGTCTGGCCTTTCTGGAGTACGTGGAAACGCCCAGGTTGCACTTACTTGGTCAGCGCCAACGGCAAACAACGGACGGGAAGTGACCGATTATGTCGTGCAGTATTCGAGCAACAGCGGAAGTACGTGGACGACGTTTTCCGATGGGGTGTCGACGACAACATCTGCAACAGTAACTGGGCTCACTAATGGCACCAGTTATGTATTCAAGGTTGCAGCCGTAAACCTGGCCGGTACCGGAACGTACACAGCAAACTCTTCTGCATTGATTCCTGCAACTGTTCCCAACGCTCCAACTGGTTTAACAGGAACGTTCGGAAATGCGTCTGTTTCACTTACATGGACAGCACCAGCAACTGGCGGTAGCGCGCTTACCGACTACCTCACTCAGTATTCGTCTGACGGTACAACGTGGACACAATTTCCGGACGGAACAGTTTCTCCAACTGCCAGCTCAACGGTTACAGGTTTAACGAATTACGCCACCTATTACTTCAGGGTTGCTGCAGTTAACGCAATTGGCACCGGTGCATATTCTTCGGCAATCTCGGTGAT
Organism: Ilumatobacteraceae bacterium; assembly: GCA_021741795.1. Taxonomy (GTDB): domain Bacteria; phylum Actinomycetota; class Acidimicrobiia; order Acidimicrobiales; family Ilumatobacteraceae; genus UBA3006. The sequence continues at coordinate 5,722 of JAIOXC010000076.1, forward strand.
TCCAGGTGTTACCCCCGGCAGTGTTGGAACAACAATTGCAACTATTGGAAATACTCAAATTGGATTGAGCTGGACCATAAATCCCTCCGGTGCCTCGTCGGTAACTGATTGGTTGGTCCAGTATTCAACTAACAACACCACATGGACAACATTTAGCGACGGTGTTTCGACGACAACTTCTGCGACGATCACTGGACTAACGAACGGCACGTTGTATTACTTCAGAGTTGCACCAATTAACCCGGCAACAACAGGAGCATTTGGTCAGGGTGTTTCTGCAACGCCGCGCACTACGCCAAACGCACCAATCATCACCACACTTACCCCCGGCGACAGGCAAGTTGCTGTTTCGTGGAGTGCTCCTGCAAACGGTGGAAGCGCAATTACAGATTACGACTTGGAGTACTCGTCAAACAGCGGTTCAACATGGACTGCCTGGGCTGCGAATACCACCTCGACTGCTACTTCGGTAACGGTGACGGGACTTACGAATGGAACGTCGTATGTCTTCCGCGTACTTGCCAAGAACGCTGCAGGAAGCAGTGCAAACTCGTCAACATCTGCAGCATCAATTCCTTGCGTGGTTCCAACTGCTCCAGGGCAACCAATTTTGACTGCAGGTGACCGACAGATCTCGGTCACGTGGACTGCACCTACGAGCAACGGCGGTCGAGCAATTACGGACT
>JAIOXC010000077.1 GCA_021741795.1 Ilumatobacteraceae bacterium
TAAATGCAGTACCCATCGTCACTGTTGCCGAAGCGATACCACCCCATGCGGTTGTTTGTCCAAGAATGTCTTGAATGACGAATGCACCGACTGTGACCGCAGCAGCAAGCGCTGCAGAGCCAGCAATCTGGCTCAGAACTAAGACGCGCAAGGTGCGCTTCTGAATGGCCGCAATCTCGCTAGGTGTGTAGAGCGTAACTATCTAAATATCGTAGGTGATTACTCACTCGGCCTTGCGTTCAAACTCTTGTGTCGAAGAGGGGACTTGAACCCCTACGCCCTTTCGAGCGCCAGCCCCTCAAGCTGGTGCGTCTGCCATTTCGCCACTCCGACGTGGTACTGCTATTTCTACTTACTGCTTATTACTTCTTATGCGAGAAGCAAACCCAATGCCACGACCGTAAACACCCACACGAGTGCGAACACGGTGGTGATGCGGTTGAGGTTGCGCTCTGCTGCGGCACTACCCAATGCAGCAGAACCACCGCCACCAAACATGTCGCTGAGCCCACCGCCGCGACCGCTGTGGAGTAACACTCCGACGATCATGGCAAGCATGGAAACCACGTTGACAACGATGGTGATGACTTTGATGAACTCTCTCACGGGCTAAATCCTACCGTTGTTACTCTGGAAAATGGCAGGCCGAAAGTTGTCCAGTCGGGCGTACAACCAATTGTGGCTCGGAACTTGCACACAATTCAGTGGCCTTCCAACAACGCGTTCTAAACCGACATCCAGTAGGTGGATTGACTGGTGAAGGAACATCTCCCTCTAACATGATTCGTGAACGCGATCGTTCAGTGGTTGGATTTGGAACGGGAACGGCAGAGAGCAGGGCCTTCGTGTACGGATGCGTTGGGTGTTCGTAAATTGACTTCTTGTCACCTATCTCAACGATCTTTCCCAGATACATCACCGCAACTCGATCAGCGATATGACGAACCACCGATAAGTCGTGGGCAATGAATACATACGACATGCCAAGTCGCTTCTGCAGATCACTAAACAAATTGACTACACCAGCCTGGATGCTTACATCGAGTGCCGATACGGGCTCGTCAAGAACAATTAATGCGGGGTCGAGCGCCAAAGCACGCGCAATGCCAACGCGCTGACGTTGGCCACCCGAAAATTCGTGGGGGAATCTTTTTGCGTGGTCAGCCGCTAAACCAACCAACTCGAGGAGGCTTGCAACTTTGTCTTCGTGATTACCTGCAACTCCCTGAACTACAAGGGGTTCGGCAATTGAAGAACCGACAGTCATCTTGGGATCGAGCGATGCAAACGGATCCTGGAACACAATCTGCATCTTGCGACGTATCTGCCGCATTTCTTCGAAGCTCAACCCACTCAGAATTTTACCTGCAAAGGAGATAGTCCCAGATGTGATGTCGAGCAACTGCAAAATGCAACGCCCAACAGTTGTCTTGCCAGAACCAGACTCGCCGACAATTCCTAGTGTCTGACCTTTGTCGAGAGAAAAAGAAACATCCGAGACAGCCTGAACAATTCTTTTAGTTTTACGAATTCCGCTATTGGCTCGCAACTCAAAGTTCTTCACGAGGTTCTCTACCTGCAAGAGAGGATGATTCACGACAAACCTGCCTTCATCACAAGTTCTTCGGCACGAATACATGCTGTTTCAAGATCGCCAAAAGCTCTGAGCGGTGGCAACGAAACAAGACAGGCATCAGTGGCATGAGAACATCGAGGAGCAAAACCACAGCCTGGAGGTGGCGTCAACATATTCGGCGGGAAGCCAATAATTGGTGTAAGGCGTTCTACCCCTTCGTGAGGAAGAGATGCCAACAAACCTCGTGTATACGGATGACTCGGGTGATCAAACAATGCATCGACACCACCCTTTTCAACATTGCGTCCCGCATACATCACATTGACACGGTCAGCAACACGTGCAATTACACCGAGATCGTGCGTGATGAGTACTACTGCAGTACCGAAATACTTCTGAACTCTCTCAATCACTTCCAAAATTTGCGCTTGAACTGTTACATCCAAAGCCGTTGTTGGCTCGTCGGCAATGAGAACCTTTGGGTTGTTGGCAATCGCGATGGCAATCACCACTCGTTGGCGCATGCCACCCGAGAACTCGTGCGGATATTGGTGTGCACGTTCAGCAGCTTGCGGAATACCGACAATATCCAGCAACTCGACCGCGCGATTCGCAGCATCCTTGTCGCTCATCTTTGGTTGATGTGCCTTTAACATTTCAACAATCTGATCACCAATGCGATGGACGGGATTGAGCGCCGACAACGGGTCTTGAAAAATCATTGACATCAGACCGCCACGCATGTTGCGCAAGACTTTGTTTGAAGCACCGATCATCTCTTGCCCGTTGAGTGTGACCGATCCGGTCACCTTTGCGCGATGTGGCAATAACCCCATTGCAGCAAGAAACGTCACCGACTTGCCGGATCCACTCTCACCCACAACGCCCATCATCTCGCCTTCGTGAACATCAATATCTACACCACGAACTGCTTCCAGTGGACCCAATGGAGTGTCGAACGTAACACGCAAATCACGAATGGATAGAACCAACTCGCCCATCATTCCCCCCTTTCCAAACGAGGGTCAGTGGCGTCACGCAATGCGTCACCAATGAAGTTAATGGCCAACGAAATCAATACCAATGCAAAACATGGAAACACTGCAATCCACCAATAGCCAGACTGCACTGCTCCTTTCGCTGCACCAACCAAGATGCCTAACGATGTGCCACCGTCACCGGCTTGTGGTCCGTACCCAAAGAAAGCAAGAGTTGATTCCGCAATGATTGAACCGACGACTGCAAATGAAAGCGCAACCATGATTGGCCCAATTGAATTAGGTAAGAGATGTCGACGAACGATGTAGCGACGAGTTGCACCCACAGCCCTTGCAGCCTCGATGAACTCTCGTTCTTTCAGCGCCAGTATCTGACCTCGAACGATTCGTGCAACGCCCATCCAGCCAAAAAAGGACAACAAAAACACAACGAATCTTGGCGATGACTTGTCGCCAATAATGGCCGTCAACCAACCGATACCGCCGATGGTATTGCGCACAACAAGTAACGCAACCAAAAATGGAAATGCCAAAAACAAATCGGTTACGCGCATCACGACGTCATCAAATCGTCCACCCCGAAATCCGGCAACAGCACCGATAACGCATCCAACAACTGTCGAAATCAACGCACTGAACAAACCGATGATGAGCGAAACGCGGATGCCATAGATCAAACGGCTGTACATGTCACGACCAATTTCGTCAGTGCCAAACCACGCCATCTTTTGAGGTGGCAAAAAAGTGTTTGGTGGTTTTCGAACCTGCTCGTTAACGCCATATCGAGCAGTAAGCGGAGACAAAATCACCGCAAGCACCATCACTGCAAGCAATACACAACTCACGACGGCGGCCTTATGTGAAAGGAACCGGCGCATAGCCATGCGCTTAGGTGAAATCGTTGCAAACTCAGTCAAGACGAATCCTTGGATCCAAAAATGCATATGACACATCGGCAATGAGGTTGAACATCAATGTCGATGCGACTACAAGAACCATCCATGGCATCAACAATGGAAAGTCGCCTGTGTCAAATGCCGACAAAAAGTACATGCCCATTCCGGGATAAGCAAAAATATTTTCAGTGATAATAAGACCACCAATGATTGAACCAATGTCGAGAGCCGCAATCGTCACGACAGGTATCAATGCATTGCGAACACCATGCTTAAACAAAATCTGGCGTTCGCTAATTCCCTTCGAACGCGCGGTACGCATATAGTCGGAATTAAGAACATCGAGCAATGAAGATCTCATGTAACGGCTATACACGGCAATGATCTGAATTGCAACAACAATCGTTGGTAATGCCATGTGCTTGAGCATCAGAATCAAATCGAAGCCCGTATGCCCAGGTGGATATACGCCGGATGTTGGGAAAAGCGTATGTCCAAACCATCTCGACCAATACACGGCAAAGAGCAATTGAAACAACACTGCAGTGATGTACGGCGGTATTGAGATTCCCAAAAATGCTGCAGTGTTCACCGTAACGTCGCGTCGACTACCCGGCTTGAGAGCGGCGAACATTCCTACCATCAACCCGACTGTGACCCCAACGAACGTTGCAAGTGAACCTAGACGAACCGTGTTCACCATTGAGTCCTTCAAGGCAGGCCAAACCTCACGGCTACCTTTGATACTGCGCGGCCAATTGAATGTCACAAAATTCTTTAGCCAATTCAAATATCCGAGCACATAATTTGACGACAGCCCGTTCACAGACTTGTATTGTGCAATCTTCACTTTTGTCGCACGAGGATTTGCGCGCAGATAACTCGCCAGAGGGTCAGTGCCTAACCGGAGGGCTATGTAGACAAGAAAGGTGACCAAAAGCAGAGTGGGTAATGCCCAACCCAATCTTCTGATCGTAAACCTCAGCATGCCTTATCTCCTCGAGTACGCAAAAAAGCATTCCAACAACGCAAAAGGTGCGCAGACCAAATCTAACCGACTCGGTCTGCGCACCATCAATGCGTTTTAACTACTTGCTAAGACTAAAGAACCTCTACGGTTGCTTCGCCAGCAAGCAGGTTGGTTACTACATACTGACCATCATTGGTCGTTGTGTAGGCGCCTGGGCTTACTGGGAATGCTGTTGTCCACACCATCCATGAAGAGTTTGCACACTCCGTGATTGGGTTCAAGCACTCTGGCCACTGCTCGGCACCGATAACGATTTGTCCATCGCCATCAACGTCGGTCCATTGGTCAAAGTTTTTAAATGCTTGGTAGTTGTTCAACTCGCCGTCAACCGGACCGCCCACCTTGTCAGTGCGCCAGAAACCCGACTTCGGGAATTGGAACAATGGCAACAGGATTGAATCCGCAGACATCAATTTGAGTGCTGACTTAATCTTCTCGGCTCGTGCTGCTGCATCAACTTCGATGTCTGCTGCGTGGAGCAAATCTGAAGCTTCTGCGTTGCACCAACCACTGCTGTTTTGACCGATGTTGCCATTGGCTTCAGTCGGAATCAAGTCACAAGCGAATGAGCTTGTGAGGTAAGCAGGGTCTGGTGGAGCTGTCGAGATGTACATCGCCAAGTCGTAGTCCAACGCTGGCAAACGCTTCTGGAAGTAACAAGCTGCATCACAGTTATCTGCACGCACATCGAAACCTGCTGCTTGCAGCAATGGAATCAAATATGCCTGTGTGCTCTCGCGACGGCCGTTGCCGGTGTTGATAATCCAACGGATTTTTGGAGCTGTCTTTCCTTCTTCAGCCCAGAAACCATTCTCATCCTTTGACCAGCCTGCGTCTTCCAACAGTTTGGCAGCAGCATCAGGATCGAAGCTGTTTGTGAATTCGTCACCGTTGCAGTACAGACCTGGAGTGATCGGGCCACACTGCAAGAGTGTCGCTGTTTCAGCAATTGGAATGTAGATCTGTTGAAACAATGCTTCGCGATCGATTGACTTCGAAAACGCTGCACGGAAAGTTGGGTTTGCGAACGGACCACACTTCGATTGGAAGTACAACGCTTCGTAGTCGCCACCGAACTCGACCTTTGATGCAATGTTGTCTTGCTTCAGTGCCGCAGCAGTTTCACCGCTGTACTGAGGGTACATAAAGTCAACTTCGCCAGCCTTCAGTGAAGCATTTGCTGTATCACTATCGGCTTTTGGAACCATGACAATTTTTGGAGCTACAGCTTTGTCAGTACCCCAATAGTTCTCGTTAGGAACATAGACAAGTTGATCCTTGCTCCACGATTGCATCTTGTATGGACGTCCGGAGAACGGAAGCAATTCGGCAAAATCGCCAGACACGTCAGCAGTGTTTGACACTGATGCTGCCTTGATCAAACCACCGAACAATCCGCGCCATGGAGCGTAGACAGACTTCAATGTGACGACGACTTGCTTGTCACTTGTACCGGCCTCAACCGACGTGATCTGGTCGTAACCAGATGTCGAGATCGAGCCAGGTGTATTCAACGATGCATCAAAAGTTGCCTTAAAGTCAGCAACGGTGATTGGTGAACCGTCTTCCCACACTGCTTCAGGAGCAATGTCGTAGGTCACTTTCATTCCGTTGCCAGCTGCAGCTGGTGCGGCGTAGTCGTATGACACATCCGCACACTGTTCGATGGTTGGATATGCAGACTCTGCAGCAGGAGCTGCAGTGTCGCCTGATGAACTACCGCCACAAGCTGCCACTACAAGTGACAACGTTGCTAAACCGGCAGCCAGCAGGCTGAGTTTGTTGGTTTTCTTCACTATCGACCTCCCCGTCGAATTAGGTGGGTTCCCCCATTGAAGTAGGGGCAAGTCGCCCCCACGAATGAGACAAG
>JAIOXC010000078.1 GCA_021741795.1 Ilumatobacteraceae bacterium
ATGTCGAGTTGCCAATTCCGCACGGTGACGATCTACATCCAACGCATCTCACCTATTTGCAAATTCCCGAAGCAACTGCACCTGCCGACGAAGCCGGCGTGCGCAACATGCGTGCGCAGTACTACGGAATGATCAGTGACGTCGACGAACAACTTGGTCGCGTCTGGGACAAACTTGCCGAGCTGGGCATGTGGGACAACACCATGATCATTGTCACCGCCGATCACGGTGAGCAGCTTGGTGATCACGGGCTTATAGAAAAACTCGGCTTCTTTCCACAGAGCTATCACATTCTCGGACTCGTTCGCGATCCACGTAACACTCAACAGCATGGAACTGTTGTTGACAAGTTCACCGAAAACATCGACATTTTTCCAACAATTGCCGACGCACTCGCACAGCCTGTTCCGTTGCAGTGTGATGGTCTACCACTCACACCTTTTCTTACAGGGGCCGAGCCGCCGATGTGGCGTGATGCCGCAACATGGGAGTACGACTGGCGATCGGTGTTTATTTATCTCAGCAAGCGCGAGTGGCCGTGGGATCAACGCCTTGAACAGCAACATCTCGCCACTCGTTGCTACGACGATCGCGCTTACGTGCAGTTTGGCAACGGTTCATCGTTGTCATTCGACCTCGCAGCAGACAAAACCTGGCGAACGTACAGTCATGACCTTGCGAAAACCTTGGCGATGGCGCAAGACATGTTGGTTTGGCGATCACGACACACCAATCGCAAACTTTCAGGAATGTTGATAGAGCAAGGTGGCATTGGTGAGTGGCCCACCGATGTTTCATGGCGCAAATAATTCGTTAACTGTTAATTTGTTAGTGAACTTTGCCATGGGTCAATTCAGCACTAAGTAAGGCATGCCCGACTAGCCTTAAAACCGTTCATAAGTAAGCCCCGCTTGCATTTCCCCCCGAAAGAACCCCCCACATGTTGATTGCTCTTGCTCGTTTTTCCGTACGTCACCGTCGAATGATGGTCGGATTTTGGCTCTTATTCGTCATTGCTTTGGGTGCAATCTCAAATTCGGTTGGCCCAAACTTCGCTACACAATTCGAGCTTCCAAAAAGCGAGTCCAATGATGTGCGCGAACTCCTCACAGCAAATAGCCCTGATCTTGCTGGTTTCAGCGGGCAAATTGTGTTCACTTCGCCCAACGGAGTCACATCCGATGAAGTCAAATCATCCATGACTGAATTGTTTACCCAAGTTGCCCAAATTCCAGGAGTTGCTGTAGCAAGCCCCTTCGATACCCCGGGCAAGATCAACCCAGCAGGCACAACAGCATTTGCCGCTATTGACGTCACGTTGCGCTCGCAAAATGAATTGATCTCACTTGGTTCCGAAATCCAAGAAATTGGCAAGAAGTTCAGTCTTGATGGTGTTGAGATTGAATACGGAGGGGAAATCTTTGCTGTGTTTGAGTTGCCAGCCAGCGAACTGTACGGATTACTTGCAGCAGTAATCATTCTGGTTCTTGCATTTGGTTCGGTGCTCGCGATGGGTTTGCCTATTGGCACGGCGTTAATTGGTCTCGGTGCTGGCACATCACTCGTCACTATTTTAAGTCACGTCGTAGGCATGCCCGACTTCACCACATCACTCGTTGCAATGATCGGACTAGGCGTAGGCATCGACTACGCATTATTTATTGTGACTCGTTATCGCGAAGGACTTGAGAACGGCCTCAGTGTCGAAGATGCGGTCGTTGACGCGGTTGACACTTCTGGTCGTGCTGTGATTTTTGCTGGCATCACCGTAATCATTTCATTGCTTGGACTGTTTTTAATGGGTCTGGCATTTGCTCGCGGCTTAGCAATTGGCGCAATAGTCGGTGTGCTCTTGATGATTATTGCATCAATCACATTTCTTCCAGCCCTACTCGCAATGGTCAAACATCGGGTCAACGTCACAACTCGTGCCGCCCTCGTTGCACTCGTTGCTTTCGTAGTGATCTCTTTGATAGCAGTGATCAATCACTCAATAAAGACTTTCTTGGTGGGTCTTGCCATCACCGTTGGTGTCACACTCATCAGTTTGGTGATCAAGCCGTTGCGGACTCCGATCAAACATCGCTTGAAAAAAGCCAAGGAACTCACATTTTGGTATCGCTGGAGTCGTTTTATTCAGCGTCGTCCTTGGTCAGCCGCACTCAGCGCAACCGCAATTCTGCTCGTTTTGGCAGCCCCACTTGCATCTATTCGCCTCGGCTTTGGCGATAACGGCAATGCACCGACAACTACGACTGTGCGCAAGGCATTTGACATGCTTGCAGACGGTTTTGGTCCAGGATTTAATGGCCCTCTCTACATCACCGTGCAGGGCGACGCAGCAGCAAACCCTGATGCACTTGCCGCGTTTGTAGGAACGCTGCAATCAACAGAAGGAATTGCATTTGCTCAAAGCACACCGGCATCCGCCGATGGATCACTCTCTTTAGTTATTGCATACCCAACCACTGCCCCACAAGACGCAGCAACCTACGATCTCGTCAAGTTTTTGCGCAGTGATGTCATCCCACCAACTGGTGTTGATGCAAAAGTCGGAGGCTTCACCGCGTCTGGTGCAGATTTTGCTACTGCGATTGGTTCGCGCATGCCGTATCTGTTTATCGGTGTGCTCTCACTTTCGTTTTTGTTGTTGATGGCCGTATTTCGCAGTTTGCTCGTGCCACTAAAAGCAGTAATCATGAACCTGTTGTCAATCGGTGCGGCTTATGGCGTACTCGTTGCCGTCTTTCAATGGGGATGGGGAATCAGTCTCATCGGTGTTGGAAAAGCCGGACCAATTGAGTCGTGGGCTCCGATGATGTTGTTCGCAATCGTCTTTGGTTTGTCGATGGACTATGAAGTGTTTTTACTCTCGCGTGTCAAAGAAGAATACGACCGCACTGGCGATAATGCATCTGCTGTTGCCGATGGACTCGCAGCAACTGCGCGAGTCATCACTGCCGCTGCGTTGATCATGGTTTTCGTGTTCGGTTCGTTCGTGCTCGGCTACGACCGACAACTGAAACTTTTCGGCCTGGGTCTTTCGGTTGCAGTCTTTATCGATGCAACAATCGTGCGCATGGTGTTGGTGCCAGCAACAATGGAACTCTTAGGTGATCGCAACTGGTGGATCCCAGCGTGGATCAACCGTCTATTGCCAAAAATTGACGTTGAAGGTCACCACTCTCTAGAAACTCACTAAACACTTGCGCGGGCCGTGCACTTGGCCACCCGCCCACGTCACATCAGTTTTATCAACGAGCTCAAACTCAGGAATTCTCTCGAGCCACGTCTGCAATGCAACGCGTACTTCAAGTCGCGCCAAGTTGCTGCCCGCGCAACGATGAATACCAGAACCGAATGCAACGTGGCGATTGTGCTCTCGGTCCAAAATCACTTCATCAGGATTTTCAAATTGTCGCGGATCACGGTTTGCTGCTGGAAAGGCCATCAAGACTCGATCCCCCGCCTTCATTGGGCATCCCTGAAACTCAACGTCGTGATCAACAATGCGGGCCATCGTCACTGGCGCATACATACGCAATAACTCTTCAATGGCTGTTGGCCACAAGTCTGGATTGTCGCGCAATTGTTTGCGGTGCTCTGGGTGCTGGGCCATGTGCCACATGCATGAGCCAATTGCAGACCACGTGGTGTCAACTCCTGCAACGAGCATCAAGTTGCATACGCCGAGCACGTACTCGATTGGCACAACCTTGCCTTCTACTTCGGTGTTCATCAACTCGGTAATAAAGTCGTCTTCGCGAGGATTCTGTTTACGCTCTGCAACTTGCGCCAAAAAGAATTCGATGATGTTCTTGCGAGCCCATTTACGTCCTTCTGCATCCAGAATGTTTTCAAGTGCCGCACGCACCCATGCAGTGAAATCGGCTTCCATCTCGAGTGGCACGCCGAGCAAAGTTGCGATCACGCGCACGGGAATGTGCTGTGCGTAATCCGCTGCGGCATCTGCAGTGCCTTTATCAATCACTTCATCAATCAGTTGGTTGCACAAGTCGCGCGTTCCTTGCTCGAACTTGGCAACCGACTGTGGAGAAAATACTGGCAAGATCAGTCGACGATGCCAGTGATGATCTGGTGGGTCAGAAGTGATTGGTGGTGCTGTAACGCCACCGTAGGAGCCTTCGCCTTGTCCAGGAAATGGTGGAACAACCAAAATGCCACGCGATGTAAACGTCTCGTACTCTTGTGCAATTGCTACAACATCTTCATAACGAGTTGGCAACCACGAGCCTTCGTAACGCTCGGTGCGAGCAATCGGGCACTGTGATTCGCGTATCTCAGAAAAACTTGGATACGGGTCTTTAACAAACTCCGGCTCAAAGATGTCGTAGTCGGTCAGCAGATCTTCTACAGGTTTGCGAACTTCAGTCATAAGTAATAACCCCCCAGTTATTTATGAAATAAAACTAGTCAGTGATGACGATTGCGCGCTCTGGGCAATTTGATTCTGCTCGTCGAGTTTTAGCCTGCAACTCTGCAGGTATGTCACCGTCTATGAGCACAATGGCATTTCCCATTTCATCACTGCCGAAAACTTCTGGTGCAGCAATCGCGCACATCTGGTGGCCATGGCATGCATCATCAATCACAGAAACTCTCATGGCCTAAAGACTAATAAAACTCACTCAACCCATACGAATTGGGAAACCCATATGTCTTATTCGACCTTGAATGAAATGAACATTCCTGCGTCGTAGTGATCTGGCAGGTTGCAAACGAGTTGATATGTACCTGGCACCAGATTTACCGTCAATGACTCGGTAGTGCCCTTGGCAAATTCGCCGATTTCGTTGATCACTTCGATGCCGTCTGTTGGCTCGGCAAAATGGTCTCCATCTAGAGGAATTTCTCCGACTGCGATATCGGTTTTCACAACTAAGAACTCATGGCCGATTGTGCCCTCATTGGTCATAGTGAATGTGACATCACCTGCTGCTGCGGTTGTTGCATCAACTGCAACTGCCCATTCAGTCAGTGTTCCGGTGATGTCATTACTAGTCGCATTGGCCCCATCGTTACTGTCTGCACCACAGCCCACTGTCACGACTGTCAAGAACAGTGCAACTGGAACTGCCTTAAGAACTGATCCCCTCATGATGATCCCCCGATCATTGCTTGCCTAGTTGTGCTGAACCTACACCTAATTATTGGTTGTGGTACTGAATTGACCCCTATCGTGGAAGTATCCCTCCTCTCGACTCACTTCTCGCCTTCGCTGCGGCGTCGCTTGCACTGCTCGTCATTCCTGGTCCCGCCGTGCTGTATGTCATTAACCGCAGCGTTTCAGACGGCAGAAGCGTTGCATTATCTGCCGTTGCTGGCCTCGAGATCGGAAACTTCTTTCACGTCGTAGCGGCCACGGCAGGACTCTCTGCAATCATCGCTGCCTCTCAGACTGCATTTACGGCAGTCAAGTGGATTGGTGCGGGCTATTTGGTTTTCATTGGCCTACGCACGCTCCTCCGCAAACCAGCAGAATTTTCTGACACCTCGACTTCAGTTACTTTGCGTCGATCATTCACGCAAGGAATCATTGTCAATATTTTTAATCCCAAAGTTGCATTGTTCTTTCTATCGTTCCTGCCGCAATTTATTGATACAGGCCGTGGTTCACCAGCGCTTCAGTCGCTCATCTTGGGCTCAACATTTGTCTTGATTGGTTGCATCACCGACGCGCTGTATGCGCTTACCGCAAGTGCACTGCGCACTCGCCTACTCACTGGTCGGTCTCTTCCATTCGTTCAGCGGTATGTTGCTGGAACTGTCTTTGTGTTGCTCGGTGTTATGGCCGGCACAACAGTCGCGCCAACGAGCCCATAACAACAGGACCAATTCCGAGAGCAACATTCAAGCGGCACGCCGTTATTGTTGATATCTATGAATTATCAACACATCAAAAAGCGTCTAGACGCCAAAGACATCATTGTTTTAGATGGTGCAACCGGTACCGAGTTGCAACGCCGCGGCGCGCAGATGAACACTGCTGCTTGGTGTGGCCCTGCTTCGCTCACAAATAGCGCGCTACTCACCCAGATCCATCTCGACTACATCAATGCTGGCGCCGATGTCATTACGGCAAACACATTTGCATCGTCTCGCCTCATGCTCACTGATGCAGGATTTGGTGACCGTGTAGAAGAGATCAATACCATCGCTGTTGAGGCTGCACTGCGCGCGCGCGACTTGGCACCTGCTGGTCGCAAAGTAGTTGTTGCTGGTTCGCTCTCTCACATGGTGCCTGTCGCCGAGGGCACTGCAGTTGTCGACCCAACCAAGAC
>JAIOXC010000079.1 GCA_021741795.1 Ilumatobacteraceae bacterium
TAATCGTCTCTGCGTTTTCCGGATCCTTTGCAGCAGATGCACGTGGAGGGCTCATCGCCGGACCCATTGTTGCATGCATCTTCAACAGCACATCGCCGTCGTGGCCAGAGAGCGTAAAGCCCCACACTGCAACCGGCTCTTCCACCGAACCGACTGTCCATGCAAATGATTCATTTTCGATGAAGTCGGTGACGATCGAAGTGGTTGACCATTTGAAGTCCCCATAGGCGTTGTCACCACGAAACGTGCTGCCAAGACCGGGAGTGTCGAGCCATTCGGCTCCCTTAAATTCCCTGGAGAACTGCGCAGGAACATTGATGTCGCTGACAAACGACCACACCTTTGCCACATCAGCGACAACGGCTATTTCTACTTCGATGTAATCGGTTGGTGCACTCATGACCTGTGTCCTTCTTTCGAGAGCAAAGAATAGATGACTCCCATGGGGAACTTCTTACTGGGTTAGGCGGCCCAGGAACACGTTGAGACATACGTCGCGATGAAACCAGCCACCTCACAAGCACAACCGTGCTCGTTCGCATCGTGAGATCGGTTTCCACTCAGAACGTGAGATACAAAACCAGTAAAATTGCTTCTCCGAACAACGAACTCTGCCGGGACATCAAAAACTTTGCCATCAAACACTGTCGTCCTAATGGGAATCTTGCCGATCAACTTCGGGTCACATTCGTATGGGTCTGAGTCGAGTGCCGTCAAATTTGCAATCTTGCCTACTTCAATTCTTCCGAGTTCATGTTCGCGACGCCACGAATAAGCGGCCTCAATCGTCACTGCTCGCAGTGCGTCATGCACTCCAATTCTTTGGTCTGGGCCTGCAATGCGTCCAGCTGGCGTGGTTCGATTTACGGCAAATGACGCCATCAACATTGGGTCGCTTGGACACATCGGGAGATCAGAATGAAACGAAAGTGGAATATCTCGTCGAAGCACAGATGCAGAGCGCACCATCGCATCAGCCCGCTCCGGGCCAAGACCCCAAGCACTGTATTTGTCGGCAAATCCAACGGGATAGTACGGATTCGCGGACACGATTGCACCAAGACTTGCAATTCTCTCCACTTGTTTCTCTGTTGAGTTTGCAAAGTGCACGATGACTGTGCGGTGATCACTTCTTGGCTTGCGGCGTTGTGCTTCGTCAATGATGTCAAGAAGAACTTCAAGACCAAGATCTCCATTGACGTGAATATGTATCTGCCATTCGGCATCCCAATATGTGTCAAAAACAAGTTTTAGTTGTTCGGGCTCCATCAGCCATTGACCATGATGATCTGCATCTGGCTTGCCCTCGTGGTCAAGATATGGATCCTTCATCTGCATCAATTGCGAAATGATGGCGCCGTCGGCAAAAAGTTTGACATGACGGTCGATCACTCTGACCTTGGTTCCTTTTCCAAATTCGACTTGGCTGCAAGCATCAGCCACGAACTGCTCGGGTGATAATTGCCGTAATGGTTGGGTGCGTGCTTCAACCATGAAAGTACTTTCGAACGGCACATCGTCTTTACCGAGAATTTCTTGATAGAGATCCCACGGCTCACTTAGCCACCAGATACCGGGTTCGTTGATTGCAGTTACGCCATTCATATGCAGATACTCAACTAATTGTTTCAATCCGATGTGAAATCTCTCTCGAGTCATGAAATGTGGCAGTAGATACTTGGCGAGAACAATCATGAACCCGTTTTCGTAAAAATGCCCACGCTCCCAATCGAGTTGTTCGCTGGCAAGTCCAAAGCCCTGGGTCAACTCGCGGGTAAGTCCAATTGCGTCAAGAGCCGCCGAATTGAGAATCCATTCATGACAGGATCTTTGCCATATTGCAGTCGGGCGATTTCCAACCATTATGTCAAGGCGTTCGCGACTGAGCGGACCATGCCACAACGCGTGCCATCCCCACGAAAAGAGCCACTCGCCTTCTGGCAAAGTTTGGTGCGCAGCAAGTAGCCGATCGCTGTAATCGGTTTCATTCGAACACGCCACAAATGTTCGGTGTGGCAGAACCCAGTCTTCTGGTGCGATGACTTCGGTTGTCAGCGTGGTTGCCCCAAGCATCGGGTGCAGGTGTTGATCAATGAGTCCCGGAACAAGAACCCGATCAGCGAACACATTTGACACTTCATGATCGGAGCCAACTGTGGTCAGAACTTCTTCCAGTGATCCGACGGCGAGAAACCGACCGTCTCGAATAGCTACTGCCTGCGCCGACGGGCAATCGTCGTTCATTGTGATGACACGCTTGGCCTGATAGACAACGGTCTTTGACATCACCGAATCGTAATCCGTACAACAACCTGCCAGATAAACAGAATTAGCAGTTAACCGCGCTTTAGGTCAGTAACTACTCCGCCACTGACGCGAACGAGTTCATTTGGCGCAATTGCAAAGTTGTCGTTCCACGTTCCCGCAGCAGCCCACACCTCGTCGTACTGCAACAAGTCCGGATCAACGAACACACGCAGTTGAGTTGTATGACCAAAGGGAGGCACGCCACTATTGGTTTAGGAAACTCAACGCTCTATTTCCGGCTTATAGGGCGACTCTTCTTGTAATTTCATGGATTTTAAATTAATGTTGCATTATGTCAGAAATAATTAATATTCCAGGCGGCAAAATTGTCGGAGTTCGTACATCTGTTTTCACGATTTTTAATCAAGATAAGTACGACCCCAAAGCCATTCCGACCGCCTGGCAAGAGTTCTTTGCGAAGTCTGCTGGTTTAGAAGTCGCAAAATCCGAAACTTTCTATGGTGCTTCAATTCCTAGCATGTCCATGGACAAACCAATGGAATACTTTGCTGGGGCTCTAGTCAATTCTGATGCTGCAGTTCCTTCAGGAATGGAGAGCGTTGAGATTCCACAAGGAGCGTATCTTGCAGTCGAACACTTAGGGCCAATAACAGATATCGCAGCTTCTTATCAAAAGGCGTACATGGATGCGCTCGTGGCATCAGGCAAGGAAATGCGTACTGCGCCGCACCTTGAGATTTATAACCCAGCGCTCAACCCCATGGCTGATGATTATCAAATGACTATCGGCGTACCAATAAATTAGAACATTCGGCTTATAGGGCGACACTTCGTGAACTCCTCCCCACCCAGATGATGACAGAGCCTCAGAACACCCCAAGCTTTAGCGTTTTAGGTCGGTGACGACGCCACCGGCGACACGAACAATGTCAGTAGGTGCTGCACCAAAGTTGTCGTTCCACGTTCCCGCAGCAGCCCACACCTCGTCGTACTGCAACAAGTCCGGATCAACGAACACACGCAGTTGGGTTGCATGACCAAAGGGAGGCACGCCACCATTGGTTTAAGCAACCTAAGCAAAGCGGTAAGCACTGTCTTGCCTAGTGCTTGTGTGATCGCCACCAGTCAATCGTTTCCAACAATGACTCGTTGAGTGCAGTTGCGTGATCTCCAAATGTTGACGCGTAGTCAGAATGATCAACAACAAAGTCTTCCTTGAACTCGTACAGCACCTCTGGAAGCTCGCGCGCAGCGGGAATAAACAGTCCGCCAATCTTCATCATCACCAAACCAAGGTTCTTTGACTGAGGTTTGACTCCAGCAATTGCAGCTGCCATTTCAAGAAACTTCCTGTTGCTCACTGCCGGCGCATTTGGCACGTGCCATGCACGTCCGAGTGAACGCTCATCAAGCGCAAGACGAACCAATGCCTCCCCGAAATCTTTTACATACGTGTAGGAGTGAAGGGCATCAGGATTTCCCATGACTTCAGCCTTCTTTCCTGCAATCAGCGGAAGGAAAAAACGATCCCCCACTGCAGATCCCTCTGCATACGGTCCGAAGAAGTCTGATGCGCGACCCGCAGTCACCTTCAATCGTCCTGCTTTTGATTCAGATTCCAGTGATCGCCACATGTCGGAACGCACTTTTCCTTTTCGTCCTGTCGCCACCAATGGAAGCGACTCGGACATTGGCCCCTTGACTGGCCCGTATCCGTAAAGATTTTCAACTGCGACAAGCACTGCGTCTGAATCACGCACTGCACGAACAATGCTGTCCTGCATCGCCGGAAACTCTTCTGGCCATCTGTGATACTCCGGCTGTGAGGCTTGGTAGACAGCATCAACACCAGTGAAAATTTCTTTCAGACGATCCGAGTCAAGAACGCTTGCCGCAATAGAACGTGCGCCAGGAACTTCGGTTCCAGACCTACTCACAACAGTGACGTCAATCTGGCGTGAAACGAGCGATTGCACAACTGCGCGACCAACTGGACCTGCGCCAAGAACTACATGATTCGACATAAATTCTCCCTTGTGTTTGGCTCTCAGCACATTGCACTTACGAGAGCAGTGCTCACATTACAGATACGCCCGTCCCAAAGCAAGAGCAGTGCTCACATATCCATCGAGTGCTCGTAGAATCTGCATATGACCGGCATTCGCGCCAAGGCTCGCCTCGAGACCACAACCGAGATTAAGCGTCTGGCCCGAGAGCAGATTGCGAGCAAGGGAGCGGCGAACCTGTCCCTTCGCGAGATTGCGCGAGAGATGGGCGTGGCAAGCTCGGCTCTGTATCGATACTTCGCTAGTCGGGACCAACTACTCACGGTTCTGATTATTGAGAGCTACGACGACATTGGTGGCATGGTCGAACGTGCAGATGCAAATTGTTCACGCGATGATTTGGTCGGAAGATGGCGTGCGGTTTCACAGTCTCTTCGAACCTGGGCTATCACGAATCCTTCCGACTATGGCTTGATCTTCGGAACACCGGTCCCTGGATACGAGGCCCCAACCGACACGATCGCTCCTGCACTGCGATACACCAATGTTTTGTTACATCTACTCGCCGATGCACAAGCAGCGGGCTGCAAGCCTCTCATCACCGTTCCCACAACAAAGGGTGTGTCACGGGAATACAAACGCGTGCGAGCAAACCTCGAGATCAAACTTACGGATGAAATGATCCTCGCCGGACTCGCTGCTTGGGCTGCACTATTCGGAGCAATCAGCTTCGAATTGTTTGGTCATGTCGACACAGTGTTTACAGATCCTGAAGCACACTTCAGGGCTCTCACCGACATGCTCGGCACCCAGATGCTTGGAATGAAGTAATCAGGCGCGCTTCAGGTCGGTGACTACTCCGCCAGCAACACGAACAATGTCCGCCGGTGCAGCACCAAAGTTGTCGTTCCACGTTCCCGCAGCAGCCCACACCTCGTCGTACTGCAACAAGTCCGGATCAACGAACACACGCAGTTGGGTTGCATGACCAAAGGGAGGCACGCCACCATTGGTTTAAGCAACCCTTCAATCACCCGTTGTTGTCACACAAAGTCGTTGACGAAGACGACCTTGACGACTGGCAACATCATCCCTTCAATTGCTTCGCTGAACGGAACAACTTTGTTGATGATGCGAGCAGGGTCAAGTGCGCCAGATGACACGAGGTCAAGTACAGGTCTCGCAGTTGCGCACGCATGCACTCGGCCAATCTCATACCGAACACCTTTTAGATACATCGATTGCAACGGAAGATTTGAGCGTGATGAAGCTCCACCAGAGACACTCGTACACACACCGCATGGCTCCACTGATTGAAGTGCAAAGTTCCGCCCAGGATCCAACACGTTTGTCTCGACCACAATTGGAAATCTCTCTGCGAGTTTCAGCGAATCCCACTGATCCTTTGCATCGACAACTTCTGCACCTGCTGCTACAGCAAGTTCTAAGCGTGCCGCATCATCATCGACATACACCACTCTCTCTGAACCAAGCGCAAGTGCCGCCAACACTGCATACAACCCAACAGATGGAGCGAGCCCACCCACAACAAGCACAGGTGCACCCGGCCGCTCGGCCAATGGAGCAGCAACGCATCGATACCCATCCGAGACATTGTCAGGAATTCCCGCTGCTACCACCGGGTCCATTCCTTCAGGCAAAGGAATCAACATGACATCAGCCCAAGGAACTCGAACAAGTTCCGCAAGCGCACCACCAAGATCGATACCACCGTGTGGCCCGAGTCCAAACGCAGTTCCAGATGGAACATTTACGCACGCGTTGGTGTGGCCACGAAGGCACGGTGCGCATGTCATGCAACTCAATTGAAACGGGACAATCACCTTGTCACCGACACGAACATTGCTAATGGCCTCGCCAACTGCTACAACTTCCCCGACCATTTCATGACCCATGACAAACGGTGCCGGCATTGGATACAAACCAAGTGCAATGGCTG
>JAIOXC010000080.1 GCA_021741795.1 Ilumatobacteraceae bacterium
TCGGCCTTTGGACCCATCACTACTGCTGCATAGTTGGTCATTTCGGCAAGCAACGTGCTGGTGCGCTGCAGTGTTTCTTCCAAACGTCCGTGCGCAGTATCAAAGAATTGACCGATGCGATCTTGTGCTGCGAGCTCAAGCGTGCCCGAAGGTGTGAGGTGATCGACAAAAAATCGATAGCCCTTGTCGGTAGGAATACGGCCAGCCGATGTATGGGGTTGAGCCAGATATCCCTCTTGCTCAAGGAAACTCATGTCGTTGCGCACTGTGGCAGACGAAACGTGCACGCCAGCACTATTCGCGATATGCGAAGACCCAACCGGCTGAGCCGTGGAGACGTACTCCTCCACTACAGCGCGGAGAATGGCTGTTTTGCGGTCATCAAGCATTGCTATAAGGCTACCGAGACACGGGTGCGCCTAGTGATGCGCCCGTTCACTTGCCCGACACCGCCTTGTAGCGATCGAGAGAAATTTGGCGCTCAACTGCGTGGTCCACAATTGGCTCGATGTAGGGGTTGAGCATGCCTTGAGTCCACGGCGCATGGACGACATCATTTCCAAGATCGCGCAACTCGGGAATCCATTGACGCACGTAAGAACCTTGCGGATCAAAACGTTCTCCCTGAGAAATCGGGTTGAATATCCGAAAATAAGGAGATGCATCGGTGCCTGTACCAGCAGTCCACTGCCAGCCGTGATTATTGGAAGCGATGTCGCCGTCAACAAGATGACGCATAAAAAACTTTGCTCCCCATTGCCATGGAAGATGCAAGTCCTTCACCAAGAAACTCGCAACGATCATTCGCACTCGGTTGTGCATCCAACCCGTTGCAAGCATCTGTTTCATACCTGCGTCCACAATTGGAAAACCGGTTTGGCCTTTGCACCATGCCTCAAATCGAGCCACCGCATCTGCACCAGTATCGTGCGTCATTTTGTTCATTTTCAATTGCAAGTTTTCCCACACCGTGCGCGGTTGATGAAAAAGTACATCGGCATAAAATTCGCGCCAGCACAACTCGCTGCGAAAAACTGAATGAGATTTTGAGTCGCTAAGTTCGGCCAACAATGATCGCGGATGCACGATGCCAAATCGTAAATACGGCGACAACTGGCTCGTGCCATTGATATCTGGATTGTTACGCGTCTCGGCATAACCATTCAGTGCCGAACCACGAAAGTTTTCCCACACCTGCCATGCAGCATCTTCACCTGCTCGTGGCAGTTGCGCATTGCATTCTGGTTCTGCTGGCAACTCTTCGGATGCCACAGTTGGTGCGCCATGCCATGCAACTTTGGGCTGTGGCAACGGAGCCGACCAGCCTTGTGACAACCAAATCTTGGAGAACGGTGTGAACACCGCATACGGAGTGCCGTCTGCCTTGCGCACAACGCCAGGATTTACCGCATACGCAGAGCCAACGCTGCACAACTCTGCCCCAACTGTGCGTAATACTGCGTCAACCTGCGCATCTCGAGACTGACCGTACGGAGCGAAATCTTTTGCAGCAAATACTTGGGTCGCACCCAACTCTTTGGCTACGGCCGAAACCACATCTACTGGATCGCCTGTGCGCACCACCAAAGCCCCGCCCATTGATTTGTTTAATTCATGCAGGCTGCGCAACAAAAACGCCAAGCGGGGTGCACCAGAACGCTCAAAGAAACTTGGATCAATCACAAACAGAGGTGTCACACTCCCCGCACGTGCAGCGGCAACTAACGCCTCATTGTCGGCCAAACGCAAATCACGCCTGAACCACATCACCGAATTAGTTGCGATCGACACCACTTCTCCAAATCCACACACTCATAAACACACCTGCGAACACGCCAATAATTCCACCATACCCAAGCGACCACTGCACACTCACCGCATCGGCCACCCAACCAGTAATTGGTCCACCAATTGGTGTTGAACCCAAAAATGCAACTGCACTGAGTGCGAGCATTCGGCCTCGCATGTCTGGCGGAGACTCATACTGAATAATCGAGTTCGCAGCCGAAATCATCGCGGCACCACCAGCACCAAGTGGAATCGCCCACACAAATGCAATCCACACATTTGGTGACCACGCCATGCCAATGTTGGCGCCGCCCAACAACAACACATTTATTGCCACCCACCTGTACGTTGCACGATGCAGACGCGCAGTCATGAGCGCACCAATCAAACTTCCAATGCTGGTAACCGCCAAAACCCAACCGTAATACTTGGGATCTCCCCACTCTTTGTCTGCAAGTTTTGGCAGTGACACGCCATAGTTGAACGCAAATGTGCTGACCAATGTAAAGATACTGAACAAGACGAACAGCCGCTCGTTGTGACGCACGAAACGCAAACCATCCCGAACCGGCGTGCCACCTGCCGGTCGCAACGGTGGCGAAAACATTTCTGACTTGCGTAATCCTGCAACCCCATAGATCATCGCGGCGTACGACATGCCGTTAATAACAAACAACCATCCTGTGCCCAATGGCCCCACCAGAGCAGCAGCAAGTGCTGGTCCAAATATGCGTGAGCCTGTCATGACCGCAGTATTGAGACTCATTGCATTTGACATGTCGTGTTCCGGTACGAGTTCGGTCACAAGCCCGCGCCGTGCAGGGTTGTCAATTGCACCAATAACACCAAGTGCCCCAGTGAGCACGAAGACGATTGGCATGTTGATAATGCCTGTGAGATCACAGATACCAAGCACAATTGCCTGCGATGCAAGCAGGGTTTGAGTGATAATCGTGGTGCGTTGACGGTTGTAGCGATCGGATAACGCTCCAGCCCATGCCCCAAAAATCAGCATCGGTAGAAACTGCAATGCAGCATTGATTCCGAGTGCAACGGCACTACCAGTTAATCGATACAGCAAAAATGACGTAGCGGTGAGTTGAAGCCATGAACCAATATTTGAGAGCAATAAGCCCGCAAAAAATAACCGCGCATTAAAACTCTTCAACGAGCGAAACATTGCACCGTTTTTGGCGGCCTGCTCAGTCATCGAGTTTAAGAGCAGAGATGAATACATCGCCCGGTACTTCCACGCGGCCGATCGATTTCATCTTCTTCTTTCCTTCTTTTTGTTTCTCTAACAGCTTGCGTTTACGTGAAATATCTCCGCCATAACATTTTGCCAATACGTCCTTGCGCTTTGCTTTCACTGTTTCGCGCGCAATGATGCGTCCGCCGATCGCAGCCTGGATTGGAACATCAAACATTTGTCGCGGAATCAGTTCGCGCAACTTTGCGCACATGCGATTGCCATAGTCGTATGCCTTGTCGCGGTGCACAATGGTGGAAAATGCGTCGGCAGGTAGCGCATTCAACAAAATATCTACACGCACCAAATCTGATGCACGGTAACCAGCCAACTCATAATCCAAACTTGCATAACCCTGCGAGCGGCTCTTGAGTTGGTCAAAGAAATCGACCACTACTTCTGCAAGCGGCATCGTGTATTGCATGTCAACGCGCTCTGGCGACAGATACTCGAGTTTGATCAATTCGCCGCGTCGGTCCTGACACAGTTCCATCAGCGAACCCGTGTAATCCTTTGGCGTAATAATGCTGACCCGAAAAAATGGTTCTTCGATTGAACCTATATATACAGTCGCCGGCAAGTCTGCCGGGTTGTCAACTTTTACTTTCTCGCCATTTGTCTTATTGACCATGTACTCCACCGACGGAGCAGTGGCAATGAGCCCCAAGTTGAATTCGCGCTCCAAGCGCTCTTTCACAATCTCCATGTGCAACAAGCCGAGGAATCCGCATCGAAAACCAAACCCAAGCGCACCCGATGACTCTGGTTCGTAAGCAATTGATGCATCATTGAGTTTGAGTCGCTGCAAACTCTCGCGCAAGTTTTCAAAGTCATCGCCATCAATTGGAAACAGTCCACAAAACACCATTGGTTTCGGATCGTGATATCCGTCGAGAGCCTCGGTCGCCGAATTAATCGCTGTCGTTACGGTCTCACCACTGCGAGCCTCGCCAACGTCTTTAATACCAGCAATGAGATAACCCACCTCGCCTGGCCCAAGTTCGGCAACCGGCGTCGACACCGGCATTCGCGCACCAATTTCGATCACTTCGTGCGTGGCTTTGGTCTGCATAAACAACAACTTGCTGCCACTATTCATTCGACCATTCATCACTCGAATACTTGAGACCACGCCGCGATACGTGTCGTATTGGGAATCAAAAATCAGTGCTTGCAGCGGCGCATCGACATCACCCTTTGGTGGCGGAATGCGAACAATGATTTCGTCCAGTAATTCGGGCACGCCAACACCAGTCTTTGCCGAGATACGCAAGATGTCCTCGGCTGGAATACCTAGAACCTTCTCGATCTCCATTGCGTATCGATCTGGGTCTGCAGCCGGCAAGTCAATCTTGTTGAGCACTGCAACAATTTCGAGATTGCTTTCAAGCGCTAAGTAGCAATTAGCAAGAGTTTGCGCCTCAATCCCCTGTGCGGCATCAACGACGAGCACTACGCCTTCACATGCGGCAAGCGAACGACTGACCTCATAGCCAAAGTCGACGTGACCAGGTGTATCGATGAGGTGAAACGTGTGGCCTTTCCAAGGCACGCGCACATTTTGTGCCTTGATCGTGATGCCTCGTTCGCGCTCGAGATCCATCGAGTCCAGATATTGGGCGCGCATGTCGCGTGATTGCACCGCGCCTGTCATCTCCAAAATTCGGTCAGAAAGGGTCGACTTGCCGTGATCGATATGGGCAATGATCGAGAAATTGCGGATTGTTGCGAGATCCATTGAGGCGATTCAGTTCTGCTGGGCCAGGTTTTGTTGGTGACGATGGCGCTACAGCCCTCAAATTCTACAGTTGGGGCTACGCCCTAGTCGCTGTTAGCCTAAACAGTCCTGAAATCTTCAGGGCATCTCACGAAAGAATGGGTAGTCGAAGTGGCAAATATCAAGAGCCAAAAGAAGCGAATCCTCACCAACGCCAAGGCCACCTCGCGCAACCGCGCGACGAAGAGCGAAGTGCGTACACGCTTGAAGAACGCCACCGAGACAATCGGTACTCCTGAAAACCCAGAGGCATTGCGCCTCGCCGTCAAGCGCCTCGATATGGCTGCTTCAAAGCGTGTTATTCACCCTCGTCAAGCTGCTCGCAAAAAGAGCCGCCTGATGAAAAAAATCAACGCCGCGAAGTAAACCTTCCGCCAGTTTTTGCATGTTGCGGTGCGCCGCCCATGCGACTGAGTCTTGCTACCAAGATTTCCATAATCAATTCTTCCACCAAATCTTTGCCTCCGCGCAAATCAATATCGGCTCTCGCAAGCAGTTGTAGCGCTGCAGAAATATTGGCCGCACCCAATCTCCTGTACGTCTCCAAATACTTCTTTCCTTGAAATTCGCTTTTTGCCCCAATGATTGTCATCGCTTCGCTCGCAGTACGTACTTCAGGCCCATCAAGTTTGAGAAGTTTTACATAATGATTATGCAACAGAGCCATAAGTTGCATTGGGTGTGATTCACCGCTTCGAATCATGCGACGCAACATTGCGATTGCCTTTGGCGAATTTGAGAGATCAATCGCATCGGTCAAATCCCAAGGCATGACACTGCCCTCTTGACCAAGGAATGGTTCAATCTCATCTACGGTGAGTTTCTTGTTGGTACCGTATGTTGAAACCAACACCTCGATAATTGAAGGAAGCCTGGCCTGATCTTGACCTAGCCACTCAATCAACATCTTGAGTGCGCCAGAATCAACTTTGAGCCCTGCTTCGGTGAGTTGTTCTTGAAACCACATCGAAAGTTCGTTGAAACGACTTGGTGGAGACGTATTGATCGTTGTCGCACCCGCTTGCTTGAGCGCATCAGTGATCGATTTTGCGAGCTTGCCCGATCCCGTGAGCACAAGTTGAGTGTCTTCGAGCGGCTGTGCAAGATATACGATGAGCGGTTTAAGTTGATCGACAGTTGCTTCACCAATGCCGCGCAGCACTACCACTCGCTCGCCGCCAAAGAGCGAACCAGTCTGTGCTCCGACCATGGCATTCGCAATTTCTTGGTCTCGGTCGTCAGCACCAAGCGTTTCCAGATCATGACTAAGCAGCATGATGTTGCGGTCGCCGCCACCAATCAATTGCGAAGTGAGGTCGGTGAGTTTGACAGAAACCAATCTGGCATCGCTGCCCGTAATTAAATAGATCGCCACGCCGATATTCTCGCAGAAATAACCAA
>JAIOXC010000081.1 GCA_021741795.1 Ilumatobacteraceae bacterium
GTGGTGCACAACCAGTGTTGGTGTTTAACAAGATCGATGAATTGAACGCCGAAGAATTGTCGCTCATGGTGCGCCGAGTTGAGCCCGTGCTTGCTGGCGTGCCACTGCTTTTTACGAGCGCCAAAACCGGGGCTGGGCTTGATGGCTTGCGCGCCTATACGTATATAACGAATATAAATGACACCCAAAAGAATGTCGCCAGTGCGCCGCAAACAATTGCGTTATTGGGAGCCAGCGGCGTGGGCAAATCAACGCTGATCAATGCACTTTCAGGGCATGACGGCCAAGCAACTGGTGCAGTGCGCGAGGGTGACCAGCGCGGTCGTCACACCACAACGGCAGCCGAACTCGTGCGCCTCGTAAACGGTGGCTGGCTCATTGATACGCCAGGTTTGCGCGCGGTGAGTTTGTGGATGAGCAACCACGGGATCGAGCAAGCATTCAGCGATATTTTTACGCTGACCGAGTCATGCAAGTTTCGCGACTGCAAGCACGAAGACGAACCAAGTTGCGCTGTGCAAGCAGCGGTAGAGCGTGGTGATGTGTCGCCCGAGCGACTTGGCAATATGAAGATGCTGGTGGCGGAAGAACTTGAACTCGAAGAGCAACAGGCCGTGCACGAACGTGCTTACGATCGCAAGGGTGCGCGCAAGAAACCTAAAATTTAAGCAAACGTAATTGTCACGGTTGCGCCGCCACCCGGAGTGTCGGACACCGAAACAGTTGCACCGTGATCGTTTGCAAACTGTTTGACGATTGCCAAACCGAGACCAGAACCAGGCAATGCACGAGTGGCAGTTGCGCGATAAAAGCGATCGAACACCAGTGGCTTGTCGGCATCGCTGATGCCCGGACCATGATCGACAACATCGATGCGCTTGCCACTGACAATGACTTCGACTGGTTGAGTGGTTGGACAAAACTTGAGCGCGTTGTCGACCAGGTTGCTCAGTGCTCGCTCAAGTTGCCCAAGGCGCACAGTAATTACTTGTGGCTCATTGGCAACCACGGTTACTGCGCGACCGGTACGCCGGCTGGCTCGTGTAGCAACTTCGGTGGCGGCTTCAGCAAGATCAACCGAAGCTGGCTCTTCAACCAAGCGTTGGTCACTCGCAAGTGCTGAGAGTTCACTCGAAAGCGAAGTGAGTTCGTCCACTTCGGCGCGAATATCGCGCAATATCGCATCACGCGTAGGTGCATCGAGCGTGTCGCGCTCGAGCAACTCGGTATTGGCACGCAACGAAGTGAGCGGCGTACGCAATTCGTGGCTTGCGTCTTGCACAAGTTGTTTTTGTTGTTCGCTACTCAGGCGCAATGCACCGAGCATGGTGTTGAAACTGGTGGCTAATTGCTCAATTTCTCGGTCACCGTGAATATTGAGTGTGGTGTCGAGTTTCTGTGTAAGTGCGATGTGTTTTGCTGCGTCGGCAAGTTGCTGAATGGGTTTCGCTGTGCGCCGTGCAACCCACCAACCAGCAATCGCCGCGACAAAGATGCCGATCAGTCCGGTGGCAGTGAGCCTTTGACGGATGCCCGACTTAGCGCGTTCAATATCGCTGATGTCTTTGGCGAGTTGTAGTGCTCCGCCGCGCACAAGTGGAACGGTGAGCATTCGGTATCGAACATCAGCAATAGTGACCGTAGATCGCGCAAGACCTCCTCTTGGATTGTTGGCGATGTTTAAGACTTGTTGAGTGATCGGCAAGTCAACCTCTCCGAGCGCAATGAAAACTGATCCGTTGGCATCAATCACCTGAGTGACTGTGTCAAATCTCATCGGCATCAACGCGTCTGTTAATGGATTTCGGATCCGCTGTCCGCGAGGCGCTGCCTGTCGGTTTTCGACCAAGGAAGATGCAATTGCTTCAATTCGGGCATCAAGCGACTTGTCTACTTCATGAAGTAATTGTCGTGACACGATGGTGGAGACTCCAACTGAAAGCGCGATCACCACGACAAACACAATCGCGCTCGTGGTGAGCAAGAGCCGTGTGCGAAGACTCATGATGGCTTAACCACGTAGCCAACACCGCGAGCAGTATGCAAAAGGCGCGACTCTCCACCTTCTTCAAGTTTGCGACGTAAATAACCGATGTACACGTCGAGAGATTTTGAATTAGTTTCGAAGTTGAAACCCCAAATGTGCTCATACAAATATTCACGAGTCAACACGATTCCACTTTGTTCGAGCAGTATCTGCAACAGATCAAATTCGGTCTTCGTGAGATCAATTTGGCGTGCCCCACGGTGTACTTCGCGACGATTTACATCCAACGTGAGATCTTGCAATTTCAACACAGTGGCTGTGTTGCTTGATGGCGCATGCCGGCGCAAAAGTGCACGTACGCGAGCAAGTAGCTCATCAACTGCAAATGGTTTGACAAGATAATCATCGGCACCGGCATCGAGCCCAGCGACGCGGTCACCAACTTCGTGACGTGCTGTAAGTAACAAGATAGGAGTGCGGTTGCCCCGGTGGCGTAATTCTTTGCATACCGACAGGCCGTCGAGAAATGGCATCATCACATCAAGCACTGCTGCATCTGGCGTCTTTGCCAAAATGGTGTCGAGTGCAGCCTGGCCGTCATTCACCGCGGTGATTGTGTAGCCCTCGAGTTCGAGCACTCGCTGCACTGCTTTGCGCACCGATGGATCATCTTCTGCAATAACCACAGAGGATTGTTGGTTGTTTGCAGACTTCATGGTTTTGACGATACTCGCCTAAAACCCTTGTAGGGAATGGTCTTGAGTGTTCTTGATCGTTTCTTACCTTGTCTTGATCTAATTCTTACCAGCGCACATAAAGATCACTCTCGTGTTCGGACCCCCCGGCACACAACGAAAGGAAAACATGATGAAAATGCAATTACGAAGTGTGATCGCGGGAACCGCGATCATTGTAGCGATGGGATCCATTGGTCTCGGAGTTGTTGGAAGTGCACAAGCACAGCAAGTTAAGTCGAGCTCGGTAACTGTGCTCGATACTTCAATGACGAGAGTTAATGATGGACCACACGGTGGTGGCAAGAATGTTGCAGCGATTGCATCAGTCTTGAAGTTGACCGAGGCAGAACTCAAGACTCAGGTGCAAAGTGGCAAGACGCTTGCGCAGATTGCTACTGCTCAGAGTGTGAGTGTTCAGTCAGTTATCAATGTGTTGGTTGCAGACATGCAGGCACACATTGCCGAGGAACTTGCTTCTGGTGAGATCACTCAGGCTCAAGCTGACACTAAGTTGGCTGGTTTGACAGCCAAAGTAACTGAAATGGTCAACACTGTGCGCCCAGCACGTGGCGAAGGCATGCGCGGTGGACCACACGGTGGTGGCAAGAATGTTGCAGCGATTGCATCAGTCTTGAAGTTGACCGAGGCAGAACTCAAGACTCAGGTGCAAAGTGGCAAGACGCTTGCGCAGATTGCGACTGCACAAGGTGTTGATGTGAAGGTGGTTATCGACACGATTGTTGCCGATGTCAAGACTCACATCGCTGACGAAGTGACTTCTGGCGAAATTACTCAGGCTCAAGCTGACACCAAGTTGGCTGGTTTGACAGCCAAAGTAACTGAAATGGTCAACACTGTGGGCCCAGCACGTGGCGAAGGACATGGCAAAGGCCACGGTCCACGAGGACATCACAATAAGAACGAAGAAGCTCCAAACGCTTAATACTTCCTCTAATTCCTCCGATTAGAACAACAATCGGCCGACACTTGAGCACATGCTTGAGTGTCGGTCATTTTGTTTATACGGAAGTGTTATAAACCAAAGCGTTGACGCATGTGCTGGTCGTCGATGACGAGCGAAAGATGCGAACCCGAGGTGCGAGCACGAGCAACTGCACCGAGGATCACACCGACTCCAGTGTCGTCGAGTGCAGTTACTTGACACAAGTCAATTGCAATGTCGCGTCCTGCATGGTCGTCGACAAATTTGGTGAGCATGTCGGAGCATTCTGGCACTGTTGCCAGGTCAATTTCACCGGCAAAGATAAGCACGGATTGTGAGCCATCACGAATGATCGATGAAGACAGCTGCATGTCGATAACGCTACCCAACATCTTGCACATGCATCGTGACAGACGCCGACAAAGTTAGTGGTGGAACGATGTGTTTGATCAACCACAGGTTGATCGTGCGCGGATATTGTGCCTCGACGGTGATGAGGTCATCATCGCGAATAATCCGTAGATGTAGAGGTCGTAACCCGACTTCGTCCTCGACTGCTTGTTGCACCACACCTGGAGAGTCTGGCGAAATTGACGCAGCACGCGCCCCGGCACTTGCTGCATGCCACACCGCGAGTTGATCGCGAACAACTAGACCAACGTTGAGAATGATGAGTAATAGCACGATGATCAGCGGCATGACTAGCGCGAGTTCAACCGTTGCTTGACCCGAGTCGGGTTCGCTCCGGCAGGCGCGCATGTCAGTGACTACGGCTGGACTGCGTCGGCTCGACCCAAAATATTGCCAATCACACTGTCGAAGAGTTCGCCAATACGCCCCGCACCGCCACCATCGGTGGCCCATGCCACGACTAGAAGCGCAATGATTGCTGCGCCGAGAAGCACGAGCGCGTATTCGGTTGTTGCTTGACCAGCATCGTGCAACTCGTTTTGTTTTGTGTACATCGAGCGAACCCGATGCAGCACATGCATGAAATATGCGTAGAGGTGATTCATGATCCTTCTTTCATTAGTGATTGAGATGAACAAGTGCGGTTGCGATCATCGGCACAACACCGAGCATCACAAACGAGGGAAGGATGCAGCACACAAGCGGAAACGTGAGTCGCACAGGAAGCCTGCGGATGTCGGCATCGAGTTGGCGCCTGCGTTGCATGCGCGATTCATTGGAAAGACGATCGAGTGTGTTGGCTATCGATTGGCCATCTCTGTCGGCCGAGAGCAATGCGTCGACCAGCGCAAATGCAGGGCTACCAATGAGAAGTCGCAAGGATGCAACACAGTCGCTCAACCGATTGCCGCGCAACAACTGTTGGGATACATCTGCAACAATCTCACGCAACGGCGGCTCGAGCCACTTGGGCGCTGCGATCAGTGACTGAGCAGGTGTGCTGCCAGAAAACATCAACAACACAACAGCATCAATGAATTCTGGAAGCTGGCGTGCAAGTTGGGCTGGCAACACATTGCGATTGCGTCGCTTGAACAACCAGAATGCAACAGATGCAATGACAATGATCGTGAATGTCATACAGAAATGTTGTCGACTACATGCGACATCCATTTGCGACCAGAAACGTTGAGCGTGATGCCGGTGGCAACACAACACATGCCAACCGGGGTACTGAGCAGAAACATTCGAGCAATGGGATCAGTGATTGCGATCCATGCAAACACTGCGATGGGCAACCATGTGAGCACTTTGGTAGACAACTGCGCCTGAGCAGCCTGCACATCTCGGTCGAGCATCAGAGCCTGTTGCTCGCGTAACACCGATGCACTGTGCTCGAGAGCAGGCGCAACGCCCGCGCCGCCCGCACTCGCAACCGCCAAGGTGCGACTTGCAAAACGAATCTCGGGTGTCCACGTGGGCAACGCGCACTCAACGAGTGCATCGGCAAGCACGACACCACGCAAGCATTGTTGAGCAACGGGTTGACTCCAATGATTGTCATCTGATTGTTGATCGCTGCATTGCACAAATGACGATGCAAGCGAAAACCCTGAACGCACATCGCGCGCAATCGCGTCGAGGAAATCGGTAATGGCCAGTGGGGTTTGCAGAATTGATGTCGTGGTTGATGTTGTGGGTGATGTAATAGCTGTGGCTTTGTGCAAAGTTGTACCGAGCCGCACACGCAACCATCGGCGCGACCAATGCTTGGTGAGGGGCGGCGCAATCAGCAAGGCACACGCCCCAGCAAACGAAAGCGTGCCGACAAACAGAACTAGAACTTTAAGAGCAGTGTTAAAGGCAGTATTGAAAACAGCACAGATCATGGGCGCCCGCGAGCAAGTTGACTAATGCGCAGTTCGCTGCGCACGCCACTACAGATGTCTTGGCGGAGTAGTGGACGACATGGAGCACCTGGCGTTGTTGACACTTCGCTGATCTCGATCACTGATCGCGAACCATCTGCGTGGCGACCGACGGAAACAACAACGTCGATCGCCGCACAAATGTGTTGAGCAATGGCTTCTCGCGGCCATTGCCCGCAGTGCTGCAACATCAACGACT
>JAIOXC010000082.1 GCA_021741795.1 Ilumatobacteraceae bacterium
CGCGTGCTTGTGCCATGCGCGTGCGCGCAGTTGCCAAATCGGATTCTGCTCGACCAAGAGCTTCCTTGGCGCGCTCGGCACGACGATGCGCCTCTTCAAGCGCCGACGCAGTGACATTGCTGGTGCCAACTCGCATACCAGAGGACGCAAATCGGTCACCGTCGCCGGTGATGACTACCGCTTCAGGATGCGCAAGCGCTGCTTCCACCGCATCAGCCCACGACTGAACAAACACCACTCGCGACAACAACACATCGAGTAAGCGATTTACTTGCGTTTCGTGTGCACCCGCCTTGGCGCGCACGTGTGAACGCAAGCTTGTGCCGTTATTGATCAACGGAGTGCTTGGCACTGTTGTAATGGCATTGAGTGCCAGTACCGCACCCATCGCACCGGTTTGGCGCAACTCTTGCAGTGCGCGGCGTGCAGCGTCAACATTTTGCGCCACAACTGCTGACAGTGCGTCGCCGAGCGCAACCTGCACCGCAACACGGCGTTCGGAATCGATGTCGATCATGCCACTCAATGCGCCGAGCGTTCCTTCTATATCTCGCAATGCTGCGGCACTTGTGCCGTTGGCATCCAGTGTGAGTTGCAAAGACTCTGCACGCGATGCCGAAGTCGATGCATCCGATTGCGCTGTCGAAAACAATGACATCGCACTATCACTTGCAGACTCGGCAGCAACACGCGCGGCATCTGCATCTACGAGACGCTGAGCCAGTTCGGTTTCATTGCGCGCATCGGTAGCAACGATGTTGCGCAGTCGATCAATATCTTCATTGAGTCCGCGCACGCGCGCTGACAACTCGGCAACTTTTTGCGAAGCAACTTGTGCTTCTTCAAGTGTGCTGCCTTGATCTGTGGCACCAGTTGCACTGACTGCTTCAACTGCCGCAATTTGCTCTGCCACCTTGGCCAAGTCGCTGCGCAGGTTTGCTGCATCGGCCTCGAGCGTTGCAATAACACCAGAGTCCATCAACTGGCCTCGGTCGCGCTCGACCGAACGACGTCGCTCGGCCAATACTGCAAGTAGTCCACGAGCACGACCGCGCAATTGCTCGATGCGCACGAGTTCGTCGTTGACCCCAGAGTCTCCGCGAGCAGACAACTGTGCTTCCGCAGCCATGACCGCGGTGTCTAATGACGATAATTTTGCGCGCAATCCGCGCTCGGCTTCCTCGCCGGCCAACTTGTCATTGGCCAGATTGGTTAACCGTGCTTGGAAACTTTGCAACTCACGACCAGCAAGAAACATTTGCAGAGAACGCATCTCGCCAATGAGCGCGCCGTGTCTGCGAGCCGACTCTGCTTGGCGCTCAAGTGGACGCAAGTTGCGACGTACTTCGCGCAACAAGTCTTGGGCTCGCATCAGGTTCGCTTCGGTGCCTTCAAGTCGGCGTTCTGCTTTTTCTTTGCGCTTGCGGTGTTTGAGCACGCCAGCTGCTTCTTCAATAATTCCACGTCGATCTTCAGGACGCGCATTGAGCACCGCATCGATTTGTCCTTGGCTGACGATCACGTGCTGTTGACGACCAACGCCGGCGTCGGAAAGTAGTTCTTGTACGTCGAGCAAACGACACTCGACACCATTGATCGCGTATTCGCTTTCGCCGCTGCGAAAGAGCACACGACTGACGGTCACTTCGGTGAACTCAATTGGCAACAAACCGGCCGAGTTGTCGATGGTCAGCATGACCTCGGCCCGACCGAGCGCTGGACGCTTGGACGTACCCGCAAAAATGACATCGTCCATCTTCTGGCTGCGCACCGACGACGGTGCCTGGGCGCCGAGCACCCACGCAATGGCATCAACCACGTTGGACTTGCCCGAACCGTTTGGCCCCACCACTACGGTGACACCCGGTTCGAGCTCCATCACGGTGGTATCAGCAAAAGACTTGAAGCCTTTGAGAGTCAGCGATTTAAGAAACACGTCAATCGGCGAGAATAGTGGAAAAATCGGCTTTCAGTAGCATTTTCAGCATTTTTAGCGCTGACAGACCGCGCAGTAACAGGTAGTGCGCCCCGCGACCGTGGTGCGCGAGATTCGGGCCTTGTTGCATGTCAAACACATCTCGCCCGCTCGCCCATACACACGATGCTCGTTCTGATAGCTACCGGTGTCTCCCATCACGTCCACGTACTGCGTATCGTCCAAGGTGCTGCCTCCCGAGGCCACTGCATCACCCAAAATCTGCACAATTGCCTTGTGTAATCGCTCAATTGTTGGCATCGATAACCGCCCCGGCACCCTGCTCCAGCGCAACCCAGCACGATGCATGATCTCGTCGGCATAAATATTTCCGATGCCAGCAATCACGCTCTGATTGAGCAAAGTGCCTTTGAGATTGCCACGCCTTCCAATAAATCGATGGCGCAAAATCTCGGGCGTGAACTCATCGACGAGCGGGTCGACTCCGAGCCGAATCAATTCGGGCATCTGTTCGGATAAACGGTCCGGATCAAAGACAACGACTTCGCCAAACGTACGTGGATCAACAAACCACAATTCGCAAGGTGGTTGAGCCCCGAGCTTTTCAAGATGCAACACCACATGAGTGTGTGGCAATCGCTGTGCACCAGATTCCGCAATCAATACCCTGCCACTCATGCGCAAGTGAATCATCAACTGTTCACCAGAGTCGAGTGAGCACAACAAATATTTTCCGCGTCGCCCCGCACGAGTAATCGTTGTACCCGAGAGTCCATCGATCAATGCTTCACGACTCGTGCGCCTGACGGTTCGTTCGCGTCCAACTTCTACTCGCGCAATGCGTCGGCCCACTGCCATGCGCTCTATTCCGCGCCGAACTGTTTCGACCTCGGGCAACTCGGGCATTGCAAAAAACTAGTTAACTGCGTGTTCGCGATGCAGCGTGTCGCAGGCAATCTCGGCAGCCAGTTGCTCGGCAACTTTCTTCGAACGCCCCTCGCCACTGCCCATCTCACGCTCACCCACATACACGGTTGCAAAGAAAATCTTTTCGTGGTCCGGACCTTCGTCGGTGACGCGATAGTGAACGTGCTCGTCCAGCAAACGTGAAGCCAGTTCTTGCAGACGAGTTTTGGCGTCGAGTCTGTCGAGACCACCCATGGCGTTGTCGATTGCACGAGACATCAATTGCGTTACGACACGGTGCGTCACCACCGCACCCGCGTCTACATAGACAGCACCGATCACAGCTTCGAGTGCGTCTGACAAAATCGAAGTTTTTTCGCGGCCACCAGCAGCATCTTCACCTTTGCCGAGCAACAAGTGATCACCCAAATTGAGATCAGTCGCAATTGCACCAAGGGCGTTTGCATTGACAACGCTCTTACGCAAGTCGGTGAGTTTGCCTTCTTGAAATTCGGAATGGCGTTGGTACACAATGTCGGCAACAACCCAACCGAGCACGGCGTCGCCCAAAAACTCGAGGCGCTCGTTGGACTCGTACCCATCGTTTTCAGATGTCCACGAACGATGTCGCATTGCGGTTGCAAGCAATGTTTCATCGGCAAAGCGATGCCCAATTCGCTCGGCCAATGACTCGAGCAAGTTACTCATTTTGGTTGTAATGCCTCTGCGATGAGTCCGACCATGTTGCTCTCCACCATCTCTTGGGCCACCTTGATGCCGTTGAGCATGGCGCGTGCGCTCGATGAGCCATGCGAGATAATGCACACGCCGTCTACACCTAACAAGATTGCGCCACCTGTCGAATCTGGATCAAAAATTGAATACACATCGAGCAGTGCTGGCATGATCGCATCAGCGTGTTCTTTGTATTGTGGCGCACCAATGGCACCAAAGAGCGCTTTGACAATTGAGCGCATTGCGCCTTCCAGGGTCTTCAATGCAACGTTGCCAGTAAATCCATCGGTAACCACCACATCTACCGCGTCAGTGGTGATATCGCGGCCCTCTACGTTGCCGATGAAGTTGATCTCGCTACATTCACTCAACAGCACAAAAGCTTCTTTGCGCAGCGTATCGCCCTTGCCCGGCTCTTCGCCAATGGAGAGCAGACCAACGCGTGGCTTGTCGATACCAAATCGCACTCGCGAATAGACCGAACCCATGATTGCAAATTGCGTCAACCATTCGGCTTCCACTTCTGCGTTTGCGCCGGCATCCAACAACACGGTGTGCGTGCTGCCCGGAACAGGAATAGGTGTGGCAATTGCAGGACGCTTGACGCCCTTGATGCGCCCCATGCGCAAGAGAGCCGAAGCCATCGTTGCACCTGTGTTGCCGGCAGAAATCATCGCGCTTGCTTTTCCGTCGCGCACCAACTCGGCAGACTGCACAAGTGTTGAATCTTTTTTGGTACGCACTGAAGACGCTGGGTCTTCGTGCATGTCAATGAACTCGGTGGCAACATGCAACGGCAAATCGCCAATATCAAAACGAGTACCGAGATCGGCAGGGCCAACTAAGAGAACTGGAATGCCAAGAGCAGCAGCCTGCTTTGCTCCATCAAGAATTTCGGCGGGTGCTTTGTCGCCACCCAGCGCATCAACCGCAACGGGCAGCATAAATTTGCCCGCTATAAATTAAGCGACGTCGACGGCGATGCGACCCTTGTACCAACCACAGTTACCGCACACGGTGTGTGGCAACTTTGAAGTTGAACAACGTGGGCACACGCTGCGCGATGGTGCACCAAGCTTCCAGGCGCCTGCCATGTGGCTGTGGCCCTTCATTTTGGATTTCTTTTTCTTTGGAACTGGCATCGCGTGCTCGGCTTTCGGTTACTGGACTGGCTTACTGAACGGTGTCTTAGGTTATCGGGTCAAGACCTAGTTCAGTTCTTCGCGCAATTGGTCCAAAATTGCCCACCGTTCGTCAAATCTCTGGGCCTGACAACCACACGGGGCACTCTGCAAATCGGCGCCGCATTGCGGGCAGAGGCCAGGGCAATCGGCCTTACATAATGGCGTATCTGGGATGCTCAGCAACACCATTTCACGAACCATCGGCTGCAAATCCAGACTCTCGCCCACGATCGGATATGCATCTGGATTGTCTGGCACCCGCTGATACATCTCGTCGATCGACGCAACATTGGCGAAGTCAATATCACGCAGGCATCTGCCACACAACAAGTGTGATTGACCCGTCACCGTGCCATGCACAACGATGCCGCCATTGATGCTTTCGAGTTGCAGCGCGATCGCGATTTCGGTTGCATCGTCTAAACGTTTGTCGGCAAAATCAAAAGTAGAAACCGGAATAGTGATCTCGATGTCCTTCAGCGTGCCCGCACGCCGCGTCATCTCGATGATGTTGATCAGTAGCGGTGATGCCACGAATGACTACTAGTACTGGTCGTCGTCTTGATCAAAGAACGTTGGACCACTTGACGAAACGTCTTCGCTCACGACCCCACTGCGAGTTGGCTCGGGTGCCGCACCAACGATTGACAAACGCTCGCGACCTTGCGAAACAGTGCGTGTCAAACGATCGAGCAAAATCTCGAAACTGGCAAGACGACGGTCGAGAAAATCTTCTGTCTCGTTCTTGAGTCTGCGCGAGTCTGCATCTGCGGCCTCGAGCACTTGGCGTGCTCGTGTCTCGGCTGCTCGCACAACCTCTGTGCGCTGGACCATGCGCTCGGCCTGCACTCGTGCTGCTTCCACTATTTCGTCAGCTTCGCGCTGGGTTTTAGTCATGAAGTCCTGACGCTCTTTAAGCATCCAACGGGCCTGACGAATTTCGTCTGGTAGGCACGCTTGCGCATCTTGTAACAACGCAACAACGTGATCGCGATCAATGCGTGGCGTGCTCGACAGGGGAACATTGGGTGCCGAGGCAATCGTGTGAATGACTTCTTCGAGGATTGATTCGGTGTCGCCCAACTCAACTGGCACACTTGCGTCAATCTCGCCACTCAAATCTTCGTAACCATCGTTTCCATTGTTGCGATTCATTATTTTGCCCTCATTTTCCTGCTCCGGGTTTTTGTTTGGCAATTTCTTTTTTGGCAACTAACGCTTTCAGCACAGGTGCTGAAACCATTGGCGTTGCAATTTCGCCGTTGTAGTCAACAAATTGGCGAACATACCTACTGCT
>JAIOXC010000083.1 GCA_021741795.1 Ilumatobacteraceae bacterium
ATAGATTCTGCAGTCGAGTAAGCACGATGTTTCCTACGAACTTGTACAGGGGCATTCCTCCCCTTAGCGCACCAATGGGGGCAATCATGCGCGATCCAAGCACAACATCGGCAGTATCTACCACGAGCGGTTGCAGAATGTTCGGTAATTCCTCAGGTGCATATTGTCCGTCACCATGAAGCATGACAACAAAATCCATATCATTTTCTATTGCCCAGGTATAGCCATATTTTTGATTACCGCCATAACCAAGATTGATCGGGTGT
This sequence comes from Ilumatobacteraceae bacterium, assembly GCA_021741795.1. Classification (GTDB taxonomy): domain Bacteria; phylum Actinomycetota; class Acidimicrobiia; order Acidimicrobiales; family Ilumatobacteraceae; genus UBA3006. Next base: position 267 of record JAIOXC010000083.1, read on the forward strand.
CTAATAATCGTGATGGGGAGTTTGGACGATTGTTGGTACTTGGTTACAACATCATGGGTCGAGTCTGTGCTCGCATCATCGCAAACCAAAACACATGAAATTTGCGGAATCAATGAAGTTGGGATTCGGTTGAGTACTTGTTGGAGTGTGGACTCGGCGTTGTAAGCAACAACAAGTAGCGTGATTTTTGGATGGGGTGTCATGGCCATACGACGTTTATATCAGTAGAACACAGCCCCAAATCATAAATCGTTCCCTGCTCATCGTCATAAAGTATGGGTGCGATGTCGGGGATGTTGTCTTGATTTGGGAAATTTTTGTACCACACGACGAATCGATGGTTGCACGGAATCATGCGCAGTGATTCACCTTGATACTGATTTAAAATTGGCCATGCATCAACAGCACCCGAAAGTTGCTGCGGTGCGTTGCTGAAGAGTCCATTGATGTCGGGCAGGGAACGGGCAAATACATGGAGTGGTTGATTAATGAATGCGGCGGTTGTCATGTGTCGACCCGTGCGACCAAAAGTGAGTGCATCACGACTTGTCACTGAAAACTGCGGGATGATCAAGAGAACCGAAGTTGCGATTGCAGCGATTTGGGCAGAACGGTTTCTACTTACCGATGAGTCAACCAAGATGGCAAATGTTATGACAAGGGGAACCAAAATTGGAATCATCATTCTTGTGTCAAGTCGTCCGTACTCTAAGTGAACAAAACGATAGGAAGAGAAAAACAAGTATGTTCCAGTTACTCCAATCATCATTAATAATACAAGCGCCACCTCCCTCGACATTGCGTTTTCACGTCGCACCAGCCGTTTTGGAATGGTTCCCGAAGTTAGGAGAAAAGTGAGTATGAGAAGCAGCAATCCAAATTGCGCTGCAGCGGGGTACGTGTTCCATTTGTCGTATATAACTGAGTCAAACGGTTGCGCGGAAATGAAAGTACCCAATGTCCCTAGTCCGTTCATAAATGCTTGCGTTAGCGTGCCTCCTCCTCCTGTACGTGTTCCGGTAAGCGTCCCACTTACGTCCTTGTTGCGTTGCAACCACCACCATGTTGGATAAAACGAGATGAGAAGTGTGAGGCCGTTGTAAATAGTTGCCTTTATCCAACCAACATTGGGACGATCAACAAAAACAGTGATGACAGCGATAGGAACAGCAAATACTGGACCCACAAAACGAACAAAGAAAAGTCCAGCATAGAGAAGTAAAAGAATGGGGTACTTCCAGTGTGTTTTAAAGAATAGAGCAACAAAAAGACACGCCATTTCGATTGCAAGAAAGGGTGGTTCGCTCCAAGCCATTGTGAACTGCCATAAAAGCGAAGGGCTAAGCACGATGAAAAGCGATCCCAGAATAGTTGTTATGTGCGAAGTGGTGCGTTGTAAAAGTTTGTGTGCAAAAAATACTAAAAACCCTGCCGACAAGAGATTGATGATCAGCAGTGTTGTATTGGTCTTAACGTTAAAAAACTCTCCAATGGAGATGAGAGCTGGATACCCAGGTGGTCGAACGAACATTGGGTCACCGATCACATCTAATGAGCCCAAACCGTGGGAGAGGCTGCGTCCTGCGGCGACATAATCAGTGGAATCCCAACTCCAACCGACACCGGATCGGTTGCTGATTAACAAGATTGCGAACGCAATGGCTACCGCGATGAATGGTTCGGCTGCTTGTACCTTCTTAAGACTGATTTGTGGCACAGAGTCACTCTACAGAAAGGCATTTGTTGGAGATGAGGTTGTTGCCAGTGTTTTGAGATGACACTCTTAGTGGGTGCTACAAGTCCAAGGTCTTTCCGTCGAAATTGGCGGACGCATGGTTGTAGAGGATGCATCTTTCACCGTGATGCCGCGCGACAAAGCTGGATTGGTTGGACGCAACGGCGCTGGGAAAACAACCTTATTTAAAGTGCTCGGTGGAGCAGTAGAGCCGCATGCAGGCAAGGTGTTGCGCAAGGGTGGGTTTGGGTATTTGCCACAAGACCCAAAGATTCCTGGCGCACGTGAGTCACATACGGCGATTTCACATGTTTTGTCTGGTCGCAACATCGACGAAGACTTGGTGCGCATCGAAAAATTGCGCTTGTCGATGGAAGAGTCGCCGACGCCACAGAACATCACAAAGTTTTCTAAAGCAGAAGACGATTTTTCATCGAAGGGTGGTTATGCAGCTGAGAGCGAGGCGCGTTCGATCGCTGCTGGTCTGGGACTAAAGCCCGATCGGTTAGACGCATCTATTGGTGTTTTGTCGGGTGGCGAGCGCCGCCGAGTTGAACTTGCGCGAATTTTGTTTGCTGGAAGCGACACATTGCTTCTAGACGAACCAACCAACCACTTGGATATCGATGCAAAGACTTGGTTGTTGGGGTTCTTGCGCGAGTATCGCGGAGCGTTGTTGGTGATTAGTCACGACCTTGAGTTGTTGGACGAAGCAATCACGCGCGTGCTGCACCTTGATCGACCTCAAGAAGAATCAGTTGGTTCAATTGTTGAATACCGTGGTACATACACCCAGTACTTGTCATCTCGTGCCGCCGACGAGGCAAGGCGCGCCAAGAAAGCATCGATGCAAGAAAAAGAAATGGCTCGTTTGCAGGGAGTAGTTGATCGATTCGGTGCAAAGGCCTCAAAGGCTGCGATGGCGCACAGTATCGAGAAGCGCATTGCGCGAATTGAAGACACCAAAGTTGAAGGCCCAACAAAAGATAAGAAACTAAAAGTTCGTTTTCCTGAACCACCAACTGCTGGGCAGACAGTGATCACGGCAACAGGATTGCGTAAAACATTTGGTGGCCCAGACATTTTTCATGATGTGAGTTTCGACTTGGGTCGAGGCGAGAGATTGTTGGTACTTGGTCTCAACGGCGCCGGCAAGACAACACTGCTACGAATGCTTGCGGGCGAGAGCAAGTCTGATGGTGGCGAAGTGGAGTTTGGGTATCAAGTGACAACCGGATATTTTGCCCAAGAGCATGACAACCTTGACCCCGAAGCTTCATTGATTGATCACATGCGTAGACATGCGCCGGTGCGCCTAGGTCTTACGGAAACAGATTTGCGCGGGATGCTCGGTATGTTTGGGTTGTCGGGCACAAAAGTTTTTCAAGAGTCTGCGACGTTGTCGGGTGGAGAAAAAACCAAACTCGCACTCGCCATGTTGATGGTTGGTCGCAACAACTTGTTGTTTTTGGATGAGCCAACAAACAACCTGGATCCACCGAGCCGCCAAGCAGTTGCTGATGCGTTATCTGCATGGAAAGGTGCAATCATTTTGGTTAGCCACGACACCGAATTTGTCGAGCAACTTGCACCAACAAAAGTGTTGCTCATGCCAGATGGCCAAGTGGACTACTTCAGTAATGAATGGCTCGACTTGGTGAGCCTTGCTTAATCTTAAAGCAAACTAGATCTTGCAGGTTGTTTCGCTGACCGGAACAGTCAATTTAATGAGGTATGAATCAACCGCAGTATTGATGCACTCATTTGCACCGTACCCAGTGTGTTGATTTGCCTCGACAATCAACAAGACGCCCTGTTCGAGTGCTGCCGCCATTTTGCGTGTCGATTCAAGTGGTGTTGCTGGGTCACCTGTTGTGCCAACGACAACAATTGGGCCAGCACCCTTGCCATTTGCGTCAACTTTCGTTGCGGGTTTTACAGGCCAGAGTGCGCACGAGTATCCATATCCAAAGTTCGCGCCAAGTCGGGGAGCAGCTGCAATAAACGCTGGCACTGCAGCATCGACCTGTTCGATACTTGTTGCACCTGGATCGTCCAAACATGAGATAGCGAGGAACGCTTCAAGTTCGTTGCCGTAACTTCCGTCCTCTTTGCGTTGGTAGTAATCGTCGTACAACTTCAGTAGTCCTGCGCCATCACCTATTTGTGCGTCGGCTAATGCTTTTTCGAGTTGTGTCCAGTAGTAATCGGAATACATTGCTTGAGCAACTGCCGTGAATACAACACCTTGTGTCACTGGCGTGCGATCTGCGCTCACCACAATTGGTTTGGCATCGAGTTCGAGAAGTAGTGAGTCAAATGCGGCCTCCGATTTGCCACCGTTATAAAACTCACACGCGCTGTTTTTACTGCATGCAGCGAGAAACGTTGAGAGTTGGCCTTCGAAGCCCTTGGCTTGCGCCATGCCCTCTTCGGCGGAAGTTGCCTGTGGGTCAACCGCACCATCTAACACCGCTGCACGGACGGTTTGCGGAAACATGGTGGCCCAGGTTGCACCCAATTCTGAACCATAAGAAAAGCCGAAATACGAAATCTTGTCTTCACCCAACGCTTGGCGAATGCTGTTCATATCGGTTGCGCTTGCTTGCGTCGATATATGGGGGAGAATTTCGCCTGAGTTGGCCATGCACTCGTCATTGAACGCTTGTGAAGCATCAATGAGTGCCTGTTTTTCTTCTGGGGTATCTGGCGGAGAGTCAAGGCCAAAGTATTGGTCGTAGTCATCAACGCAATCAACCGATGGAGAGCTGGCTCCTGTACCCCGTGGATCCCACGCGATGATGTCGAAATGATCAGTCAGGTCGGTGCTGAAATAGTAGTCAGCGTCATCGGCGAGTGAACTTCCACCAAAACCAGGACCGCCCGGGTTGACCATCATCGAACCAATGCGCAGTGATGGGTTTGTTGCAGGGCGCTTCTTGACATACAAGCTAAATGTGCCGGCACTTGGATCGTTGTAGTCGTATGGAACTTTGAGCGTGCTGCACTGGACCGATGTGGTTGATGCGGAATCATCACAGGCTTTCCATGCGAAACTTTCCGGCACGAAGGGGGCTGGGCTTGAAGTAGGTGCGGAGTTGCTTGAGTCTGAGTTTGGTGTATTACTTGAACCACAGCTGGCAAGTACAAATAATGCAGTAACTACCGCACTACGGGCGAACTTGTGCGATACCTGGAAACGAGATTTCATTGATTCAGCCTAGAAGAAGACTTGTCACGCGCACGAGTGAAGTAGCGACATTGCCTTAGCCTGACATCATGCGAATGGGCCCACATCACCTCATACCCGGCGATAAGTCGGCGATTGTGGGTACCAAAGTGAGCCGCACATCAATGCGTCGTGTGTTGTTGTTTGCTCGTCCATATTCAAGTTCGATCATCGGCTTTTTGCTGTCAATCGTTGTTTCTGCAGTAATCGCGCTCATTCCCCCTTTGTTGTTTCGCACCATTGTCGATACAGCAATTCCTGCCGGCGACAAACGGCGAATTGTCATTCTGACCATCATTTTGGTGGTCGTAGCGATGGGCGATGCAATTCTGTCAATCGTGCAGCGCTGGTATTCATCACGCATTGGTGAAGGCCTTATTTACGACTTGCGTGTTGCATTGTTTGACAAGGTTCAGAACATGCCGATTGCTTTTTTTACTCGCACACAAACCGGCCCACTGATCAGTCGACTAAACAACGATGTTGTTGGAGCACAAACTGCGGTAACCGGCACTATCGGTAGCGTTGTTTCAAACGTGGTGGTGTTAGTAACAACACTTAGCGCGATGCTCGCACTCGAATGGCGGCTCACCGTGCTTTCACTTGTAGTGCTGCCCGTGTTCATTATCCCAGCTCGTCGTGTGGGTGTGCGACTGCAAGACATTTCGCGCGAACAAATGGGACTCAACGCCTCGATGAACACACAGATGACCGAGAGGTTCAATGTTTCTGGAGCAATGCTTGTCAAACTTTTTGGCCGGCACCGTGAAGAAGTAGATGCCTTTAGTGGCCGTGCATCGCGAGTGCGCGATATTGGCATTA
>JAIOXC010000084.1 GCA_021741795.1 Ilumatobacteraceae bacterium
AACCACTGGCTGCAACATCAATCGATATTGCAAACTTGACCGTCACTCTCCCTATTGGGCTCACTCTCGACCCGGGTGGACTTGGTAAAGGTTTGGCCGCTGACATGGTTGCATCTGAATTGCGGGAACTCGGAGCCGAGGGTGTTTGCGTCAGCATTGGCGGCGACATTCGTTGCGCCGGAATCGGCCCAATCGATGGCGCATGGTCAATTCCGATTGCTTCACCATTTGTCGCATCAGAGATACTTGCCACCGCCACCCTGCTTGACGGGGCTATTGCAACGTCATCGCTCGATGCAAAGACTTGGTCGGTTGGCAACAATGAAATGCATCATGTATTGAGCCCGAAGACTGGCTTGCCTCTACAAAGATCGGCAGAACAAATCATTCAAGCAACGGTGATTGGAGCCGAAGCCGTGTGGGCTGAAGTCTTTGCAACAGTCGTCCTTGTTGCTGGAGTTGTGGAAGGCTTCACCCAGATTGAAGCTGCCGGCCTCGCTGCTCTCGCAGTATTTACAGATGGACGACGTCTAGAAAGCTCGCACTGGAAGGAATATACGGAATGACGAATCAACAATTTTGGTGGCACCTTGCCCGAGCATCGGGGATTGTTACCTGGGGCTTGTTAACCGCGTCCGCTTTATGGGGTGTGCTGCTTTCTACGAGAATGCTCAAACCTTATGATCGACCAGCATGGTTGCTCGACTTACATAAGTGGTTGGGCACACTCCCTCTCCTAGGAACTGGGTTACACATGGCCGCAATTGTTGGCGACTCGTACGTACATTTTGGAACAGCGGATGTATTTGTTCCTTTCGCTTCCGATTGGAAAACAATTGGTGTGGCATGGGGCATCATCGGTTTCTACTTATTGATTGCAGTGCAAGTTTCATCCTGGCTGATGAAGAAAATACCAAAATCACTTTGGCGATCGATCCACTACTCGAGTTATGGACTTTTCGTTACGGTCTCCCTTCACTCCCTTACTGCAGGAACCGATCGCTCCAATACCCTCTTCCAAGCACTTACAGTTGCCCTGGTCACATTGATGGTGGCAGCAACTTCAATTCGAATTCTCTACGCAGGTAAGCCAAAAACACGTGATGTTCTGGGTGCTGCAAGAGTTTCGCCAGCCGAAAAATAGATCGCGACTAACTACGCGCCTATTTGCGGCGCTTGAAAACGATGACAGCAAATCGGATGAGTGCAAGACCGATGACGGCAATCACGGCGTATTGGAAGATTCCCACATATTCACCAACTGCGTCCCAGTTGTCGCCAAGTATGGCTCCTGCGCCGATCAACACAATATTCCACACCGCGCTGCCAATAAATGTGTAAAGAGCAAAGGGTGCAATCCTCATGCGTCGAAACCCTGCGGGGATCGAGACGATAGATCGAATAAGCGGCACACATCGACCAACGAGCACCGCTGTTGTTGAACGTCGGTCAAACCACTCTTCGGCGCGAGTGAGATCCGATTCTTTAACACCAAACCATTTGCCAAACCGCACAACGAACAGCCTCAGTCGAACTGGTCCGATCGCCCACGAGATGTAATACAAAATGAGCGCGCCAATGACCGAACCAATGGTTGCGGCAAGAATCATGACCACAACCGACGCATCTCCGCGCTGTGCAACAAAGCCAGCAAATGGCAAGACAATCTCGGAAGGAATTGGTGGAAACAAATTTTCCACAATGACAAGAATTGCTACACCGAGATATCCAAGCGACTCAATGACATCTTGCACCCAAGTAGCAAGACCACTCAACATATTGATCTTTGCGAATTAATCGCGACTGATTTCTTTGCGGCTCTTGAACTTGGATGCACGGTAGTCCTTGTTCATCAACGCGATCACATCGATCGAAATTTCTTTCGGACATGCTGCGGAACACTCACCGTGATTGGTGCACGAGCCAAAGTGCTCGTCCATAGTTTCGACCATTGCTTCTGCGCGCTTGTAGCGCTCTGGCTGACCTTGCGGCAAACGATTGAGGTGCGCGATCTTGGCGCCGGTAAACAAACTGGCCGCGCCATTTGGACACGCTGCAACACATGCGCCACAACCAATGCACTGTGCGGAATCCATTGCTGCATCAGAAACTGGCTTTGGCACTGCGATGAGGTTGCCATCTGGGGCACCACCAGTGACAGCAGTGATGTAGCCACCAGCTTCGATAATGCGATCAAGTGGCGAACGATCAACCATCAAATCTTTGATGATTGGAAACGCAGCCGCACGCCAAGGTTCAACCACAATCGTGTCATTGCTCTTGAATGAACGCATGTGTAACTGACACGTGGTGGTTGCGCGTTGTGGACCGTGAGCAACACCGTTGATCATGAGCGAGCAAGTTCCGCAGATACCTTCGCGACAATCATGATCAAACACAACAGCTTCTTTGTTGTCACTAATCAATTGCTCGTTGAGCACATCGAGCAACTCCAAGAACGATGCTTCGTCGCTGATCTCGGCAACTTGGTGTGTCTCGAAACGACCAGCGTCCTTCGGGCCACTCTGGCGCCATACCTTGAGCGTGAGATTCTTTAAGTGGCTCACTTGTAACTCCTTGTTGCGAGGTGCGCAGTTTCGAACACAAGTTCTTCAACATTGCGCTTCGGATTCATCGGGTCGCCAGTCCATTCAAAGGCAGCCACATGACAGAACTTCTCGTCATCACGTTGGGCTTCGCCCTCTGGTGTTTGGTATTCGGAACGGAAGTGAGCGCCACAGCTTTCTTCACGGGCAAGTGCGTCTTGACACATCGCCATTCCCAACTGGAAGAAGTCGTCAACACGGCCAGCCTTCTCAAGTGTCTGGTTGGTTGTTTCACCTGTGCCAGTAACACGCAAATCAGTTTTAAACTCGTTGTACAGAGCTGGCAAGTCAGTAAGAGCCTCTTGCAAACCCTCTTTGGTTCGCTCCATGCCGCACTTGTCCCAAATGATTTTGCCGAGCTCGCGATGGAACCAATCGGGTGAACGCTTGCCCTTGGTGTTGAGGTAGCCAGTGAAACGATCTTTCGCCTGTTTTTCTGCTTCTTTGAAAGCAGGGTGATCGATACCTGGCATTGTCTTACCCAACAATGGAGCGAGACCACTACTGATCGTGGATGGCAACACAAAGTAACCATCTGCAAGACCTTGCATCAGCGCCGATGCACCAAGACGGTTTGCGCCGTGATCGGAGAAGTTTGCTTCGCCTGCTGCATACAAACCTGGAATGTTTGTCATCAACTCGTAGTCAACCCAGAGGCCACCCATTGTGTAGTGCGTTGCTGGGTAAATACGCATTGGAGTCTTGTATGGGTCTTCGCCGGCGATGCGTTCGTACATTTCGAACAAGTTGCCATAACGCTCTTTGACGACGTCCAAACCAAGACGCTCAATGGCTGCAGCGAAGTCGAGGTTGACACCATTTTTCAATGGCCCAATGCCCTGACCCTTATCGACAAGACGCTTTGCTGCTCTTGATGAAATGTCGCGCGGTGCCAAGTTGCCGTAGCTCGGATACAAACGCTCGAGGTAGTAATCGCGATCAGCTTCAGGTATTTGGTCAGCAGGACGATTGTCGGTTGAGCTCTTTGGAACCCACACTCGACCATCGTTGCGCAACGACTCGCTCATCAATGTGAGTTTTGATTGCGTCTCGTCGGCTTGCGGAATACATGTTGGGTGAATCTGTGTGTAACAAGGGTTTGCAAACATTGCACCACGACGGTGCGCACGCCATGCAGCAGTGACGTTGCATTGCATTGCGTTTGTCGACAAGAAAAACACATTGCCGTAACCACCGGTGGCGAGCACGACTGCATGCGCAGCGTGTGATTGGATCTCTCCGGTCAACAAGTCGCGCACCACGATGCCGGCACAACGACCGTCAACAACAACGGTGTCAATCAGCTCAGTGCGATTGAAAAGTCGCACGCCGCCCAATCCAACTTGACGCGCCATCTGTTGGTATGCACCAATGAGTAACTGCTGACCTGTCTGGCCACGCGCATAGAACGTGCGGCTGACCTGTGCGCCACCAAAACTGCGGTTGTCGAGCAAGCCACCGTATTCGCGAGCGAATGGCACACCTTGGGCAACCATTTGGTCAATAATGTCAACAGATACTTGGGCCAAACGATGCACGTTTGCTTCGCGTGAGCGGAAGTCGCCGCCTTTAATAGTGTCGGTGAACAAACGATTTACGCTGTCGCCATCACCCTGATAGTTCTTTGCCGCATTGATGCCACCCTGTGCAGCAATTGAGTGCGCGCGACGTGGCGAGTCGTGAAACGTAAATGCATCAACCTGATAACCGAGTTCTGCAAGAGTTGCGGCTGCTGATGCGCCAGCCAAACCAGTGCCCACGACGATGATCTTGAACTTGCGCTTGTTGTTGGGGTTTACCAACTTGGCGTTCTGCTTATAGTTGTCCCACTTTTCGGTCAGTGGACCAGCAGGAATCTTGGCGTCAAATGTGTATGTCATGTTCGTGACCGCGATCTCCTATTGAACAATTCCGGCGATGACAGCAATCGGAAACGAAACGTTGCCAACAACAATGATTGTGGCAAATGCGGTAGCAAAACCTCGACGCCAATTATTGAAACGTGGGTTGTTCCAACCGAGTGACTGAAAAATACTCCACGCTCCGTGAAACAAGTGAATGCCGAGCAAAATATTTGCGATTACATAAAACGCTGCGACAACTGGTCGATCAAGACTGCGCACAACATTGTTGTAGACCTCGCCGCGAACAAAAGTGCTGTCAGTACCGACGGCGTTCACTGTGCCGAAGGTGAAATCGAGTAAGTGCCAAACCAAATATGCGAGCACGATGATGCCTGTCCAGCGCATGGTGCGACTAGCAAACTTGGCAACTTGGTAATCGCGTGCACCTTGATACTTGACTGGACGTGCGTGCCTATTAAGCATGGTCAGTGACCAAGCAGCGTGAAGGTGCAACAACAACATCGAGACCAAACCACCTCGCAATATCCACAACATCACGTTCTTCGGCAAAATTGGATACAACAGCATTTGCAAAAACTCGGCATAGTGATCGAGGGCCTCGGCACCCAGATACATCTTTAAGTTGCCGATCATGTGGAACAGTACGAAGCCCATCATCGCAATACCCGAGATGGCCATTACATACTTTTTGCCAACAGAGGTTGAATACAGGTCGAGTAAGAATGGGCGCTTTTTGCGAGCCTGCAATGCTGTGCCGGTAGCAGGAGCCCGTCGAAGAGCCTCGGAATTCACTGTGGGCGAAGTAACCATCGATGTCAGAATACTTGTGGCCGCGACGGGCTCAGGCATTCCCTCCAGATTTCACCATATATATAGTCGCAAAAAGGGCGTGAACCTTGTCTCAATGCACGGCTCAATTCTGCAAATTGGGCTCTGAAATATGGGTATTTCGCATTATCAGGCTCAAATTCTCTACACTTGCGAGGTACAAAACTGTGGCCCCCACCCTGGTGAGCACAGCATCACATAACGGAGAGATAACACGTGACGTCACTACTTGCAACCGAAGGCGGCTGGCAAACATTTACCTTGAAGGGCGGAGAATGGCTCATTCTCGGTCTTTCAGGAGCATCGGCCATTTTGGCCCTGCTCGTCGGCTGGTACCTGATGATCAAAGTTCTTCAAGAAGACGAAGGCACCGACAAGATGAAAGAAATCGCTGGTGCGATTCAAGTTGGAGCTTTGGCGTACTTGAAGCGTCAGTTCCGCACCATCGGCATGATCCTTGTGCCAGTAGGCGCAGTCGTGTTTCTTACTTCAGTAGCAATCGACAAACCAGAAGGTGGATCCGCACTTTCATTTGTTGAGTCCGGTTTGTATCGCACACTTGCGTTCGTTCTTGGTTGTGTTGCTTCTGGTCTCACCGGTTACATCGGTATGACACTTGCAACGCGCGGCAATGTGCGCACAGCGGCAGCAGCACG
>JAIOXC010000085.1 GCA_021741795.1 Ilumatobacteraceae bacterium
GATTAAAACTTGTAAGTTGAGTCGCTCTCGCCGTAACCATTGAATGAGTCAACGGCGTTCATCACCGTGAGGTGACCAACGAGGGCAAGGGCGAGAAGAATAATTGTTGCTGTGATCATGCCTTTCAGTATGGCGCAATATCTGCCAATGCGATTACCTTTGGGTAAGTATCTCTAAATTAGATACCCCATATCACACGCCCCGAAACCCTCGCTACTGTAATTGGTTCATTGTCAAGGAAAATTGGAGTGTGAGCGTATATGAGTGATAACGACTGGTGGTTGCCAACACGGCTTAAGGCTGATGAAGAGTCAACACGCCTAGTCAGCGATTTTACGCAACTAGACGCAAAGGGAGACTTTGGTGCGTACCGCCGTCTCGCTCTGGGTGATTCACTCGAAAATTCGAATGCATCTGTGCACAATGACCTACTACCTAGATCCAAATTTTACCAGATTCTCAAATATCTGGAATTAGGTAACCCAAAAACAATCCTTGATGCAGGCTGCGGACTGGGTTACACCACTGCTGTGATCGCTGAGATTTTTACAGATGCACAAGTGCTGGGAGTAGATCTTGCTGAAGACGCAATCACATACGCAAAAATTAATCACGTAAATGCATCATTTGGCGTGATAGCCCTGGATCCCTCAGGCGAAAGAATTGGAACATTTGATCTCATTTTCTGTTTTGAAATTTACCCGTTCAGCAGAAATCGAGATGTTTCATATCAATCAGGGCTCATCAAGAATTTGTCTCAAAACTTGTCAGCTGAAGGAAAAATTATCATCAGCCAAACTTGGAGAAACACAGATGCGCTGCCACCGGTTTTAAACCAAGTTGCACAATTATGCCCCGAACTTTCGTTTGAGGTTGTTTCCTACCCGCATCCTCGTGTGCCACTTTGGCTTCCAAAGCGATTGGCCCTGGTATGCGCAAAAATTGTCGAGAAAGCAACAGGCAAAGAAGTCGTAAAAAAACTCATCATAATCAGCACAAAAGGCTGATAGCAGTGGGTCGCCAGGGGCTCGAACCCTGGACCTGCGGATTAAAAGTCCGTTGCTCTACCAACTGAGCTAGCGACCCGACTTGCCAACAGACTAGTTGCTCACAACAAAAGAACCTCAATCAGATTCAACTCTCGTGGTTGACTGTTGCTGTGCGTTTCCTCCCCAACCTCAATTCCACTCGACGCACCATATTGCTCTCAACATGGGGCTTGTTTACTGGCCTCGCGCTCTTGCTCGTTACCGCCGGCGTCTACAGCACATTGGTTGGCATTCGTGCCGAACTCAAAAACCTGCCCACTCTCGTCAGCGGCGGTATCACGACCGCCTACTACGCGGGCTTCTTGCTCGGCTCGTGGTACGCGCTTCGCGCACTCAAACAGGTGGGACACATTCGTGTCTATGCCGCACTCGCCTCACTACTCAGCGCTTCCGTACTCATCACCGGTGTCTACGACTCTCCACTTGTGTGGATCATCATGCGCAGCAGCACAGGCTTTTGTTTTGCGGGTTTGTATGTCGTGGCCGAATCTTGGCTGAATGGCCTTGCGAGCAACACATTCCGCGGTCGCCTGCTTGCCATGTACAACGTAGTGACGATCGGGGCATACGGCGCCGGTCAGTTATTGGTGTTTAATTTTGACGCACGGACACTCACGGGTTTTGCATTCGCTGCAGTTGTTTCATCACTCGCAGTCATTCCCGTCGCAATGTCCGAACAAGCAGCAACTCCTCAAGTCGAAAACAATACGCACATCACGATGCGTGAACTCGCAAGAATTGTTCCAACGGGTGCAGGCACCATTTTGCTCGTTGGTCTTGCACACGGCGGAATGCTCGGTATGGCGGTTATTTTTGCAACACGTGAAGGTCTCAGCGTTGGTCGAGTTGGAATCTTGATTGCAGCCATCAACCTCGGCGGCATGGCATTGACTTGGCCGATTTCTTCGGCATCGGACGACATTGACCGTCGCATTATTGGCGTGCTCAGTTCGCTTGCCGTGATTGTTTTGGGACTCGTCATGCTCACCCAAACACCAAGCAGTTGGGTCACCACTGCGCTGCTGTTTGCGATTGGTGGTTTCAGCTTCCCGTTGTATGCCGTTGGTGGTGCCTACACAAACGACTGGGTGTCACAAGAACAAATGGGTGCAGCGGCATCGCAACTCGTCACGCTGTATGGCTTTGGCGCCATGATCGGCCCGCTCGTTGCGGCTCCATTTCTGGACATCATCGGCACACAGGGTTTTGCCTGGTCAATTATCTCATTGCATGCACTGATCTTGTTATTCCTCATCTATCGCATTCGTGCATGGCATGCTCCAGTTACGACGAAACATTGGGATGATGTTTCATTTCATGGTCGCGCATTTTTTATTCCGGCGACGATTGTTTCGCTCGGCGTCAACCGACGTACAAAAAATAAAAATTTAAATAGTTAAATAGTTAAATAATTAACCAAAAGCCCGCACTGGACGCACGTAGCTCGTGGTGTCCTTGGTGCTGCTGGTCTGAGTGCCGGTGCTGAAACTCTGGGAGCACGCGAAGGTGCGGACGTACTCAGAAGAACTCCAATAGTAGCCAGTAGAAAAACCACCAACTGTGGTTTTTTGTGTGTACAACTTGTTCAATTCGTCTTTTGACGGCAGATGCCAATCGGTCTTTCCGTTGCCTGTATAGAGTTCAGCGTGAAAAATTGCGCCAGTCGTGCATGTGACACCAGTTGTCGTGTTTGGTCGGCCGTCACCAATCGCAGTCTTAGTTGTTGCATTTCGGAGCGTCGAGGTATCGCTGCACCATTTCAATATTGGGTCAACAGTTGATGAACCAGTATATTCGCCTGCTCCGACACTGATTCCGTTACCCCAACCTGTCGGGGCGGCTTCCAAATATTTGCATGTTGTGTTGCAAACTGAGCCTGTTGATGTAAACGTGCCGCCTGCTGCTTGCACATAAAACACGATGCCGCCACCCGGCCCCGTGTTACCGACAGCACACACGCCACCCGTGGCGCAAGTCGCTGCTGTGACGGTGAACGTTGCATCGATGTAGCCCGTGAGATAGTTGCTTGTGGTCGCTGCAGTTGCACGAACCACACAGCTACCAGCCGCCGTGAAAGTCAGCACCCTGGTTGAAGAGTTGATGGCACAGCCCGTTGCACCTGCAGACTGCACCGCGTAGGTGATCGCACCATCACCAGAAGATGACGCAGCCAACGGTGTGTTCGGTGATTGTGCGGTGGTAAGCGCAGTGGTTGGTGACCATGTCACAGTTTGGGTTGGCAATGTTGGTGTGGCAGCAGCTGATGCAGCCGAATAACTTCCAGTGCCAACACTGTTTGTCGCGGCAACTTTGAAATAGTAAGCAGTGCTATTGGTGAGCCCGGTGACCGTTGCAGAGGTACTCGTTGATGTGCCATCCGCAAATGGGGTGTAACTACCACTTGATGATGTCGAATACTGAACCACATAATCAGAGATCGCCGCTCCGTTGGTTGCAGGTGCACTCCACGCCACAACCACTTGGGCGTTGCCTGCAGTTACCGAACTAATCACAGGTGCGTCGGGTTCACCATTGCGAGTAACTGTCACTGATTGTGGGGAGCCAGCAAGAGTGGTTTGCGCATTGCCAGCAGTATCAGTCATCGAAAACGACGCTGCCGCCGTCAATGTCGACACCACCCCAACACCATTCGTTGTCGCAGTTGACACCGCAATCACCGTGCACACTGTCGACGACGTCTGAGTAATTGAAGTAATCGTCGAAATGTTCGTCAAATCAAAATCTGAACCAGATGTGAGCGACAATGTTGAACACGTAATCGCCTCATTGCCCGTAACCGTGAAACTTATCGACGCTGACGACGACGTTGCAGCCGTTCGAGCAAGAGTCACCGTTGGAGCACTCGTGTCAGGCAACGTTGTCGTTGTCGTCGTCGTGGATGTCGTCGTGGTAGATGTTGTTGTTGTCACCGTGGGCGGCGCAACCGTCGTCGTAGTAGGCACAGTCGAACTTGTCGTAGTCGTCGAACTCGTCGTCGTAGTCGAACTCGTCGTCGTAGTCGAACTCGTCGTCGGCACAGTCGAAGTCGTCGTTGTTGCGGGTGCTGCCAACCATTTCACTGGTGTGTTCTCCCACCAACACACACCCGTGCGCGGCCATCGCAACACACCAGAATCTTTATCGGCGCACGCCAGAATTTCTTTGGTCGAAGTTGGTCGAGCAAGCCTTGTGCCCTTGAACGGGCACTGACCGACATAGGCAAGAGTCATCTCACGACTATTTGTATTAATGCACAACGCTGGGGCCGCACCACGTGCAGACCACACCAACTTGAACTCAGAACCATAACTACACGAATTATCGGCACTCACCCGCAATGTCGAAGTAGTTTTGCTCACGCACGCAACGACAACCGACCTGACTGGCGGCACAACCTGCGCATCAGCCTTGGCATCAACAGGCGAGCCAACACCCCCCTGCGACAACCGCCAACAACACAGACACAAAAAACGTCCGAATTGAAAACTGCACTCCCCCAACGCTACAGATTGATTAAGCGACGCGGGCGATCAGCACGCCAACGCCAGCAAACTGCAGGATTCCGGCAACAACAGTGAATACATGCCAGACCTCGTGAAAGCCAAATACCTCGGGTGAGAGTTTTGGTTTTTGCATATAAAACAACACAGCACCAACGGTGTAGACAATGCCACCAAGTGCATACAGCAACAAGCTTGTAAACCCAGCGCGGTGATAGGCCCACGGCAAGATGATCAACGCAGCCCAACCAATAATCAAATACAACGCGTGACCCACACGTTTGGCTTTCCACGTGATCTTGAGACCCATACCAACTGCTGCGGCTAACCAAATTGCAAGCAAGAACGGCACGCCAACTTTGCGTGGCAAGGCCAGCAGACACACCGGCGTGTACGAACCAGCAATCAGTACGTAGACCATTGCGTGATCGAGTTGTTGCATCGTTCGCTGCCCTTTAAGTGAGCGCGTGAACAGGTGATACGACGCAGATGTTGAGTAGAGCGCGAGTAACGACAGCGCATAAATACCGACTGCTAGGCGCGCAGTACCAGCTGGCGTTACAAGGGTAAGAATGATTCCTGCGGGAATAGTGACCGCAACTGCAATCGCATGAATGCGACCGCGCCAACGGGGGCGCCACTTGCCAGTCGAGTGCTGAAACACTGGAATATGTGGCACGAATTCACCTCCTCGACAACAGCGTAACCTTGGCACATGACTTACAACTTTGATCGCTTCTTACGGTACGACGAGATGGTCTCGTGGTTGCACGACTTGCAAAAACAATTTCCTGGTCTTGTGGCACTCGAAACTTATGGCAAGTCTCACAAAGGTCGTGATTTATGGATCGCTACGGTGACCGATACGTCGACCGGCGCGCACAACACCAAGCCGGCGCATTGGATCGATGCCAACATTCACGCAACCGAAGCGACAGGCAGTGTTGCCGCATTGTTCATCTTGGAATACCTTGCCAACAACTTTGGCAAGCACGATCAAGTCACTGAAGCGTTGCGCACACGCACGTTTTATATCGTCCCCCGAGTCAATCCAGACGGTGCGGAAGACGCGCTTCTAGATCGACCCCTGTATCACCGCTCGAGCGTGCGCTCGTGGCCGTGGCGCGATGGACATCGTTGGCCGGGTCTAAGTGTTGAAGACATTGATGGTGATGGAACAATTCGTACCATGCGCATACCCGATGTTGATGGTGCGTGGATGGAACATGAAGAAGATGCTCGCGTAATGGTTGCTGTTGGGCCACTCGGTGCAACTGCGGGAAAAACTCGTTACCGCTTACTCGATGAAGGTTTGTTGGAGAACTTTGATGGCTTCACTATTCCGATGCCACGCGATCCGGCTGGTCTCGATCTC
>JAIOXC010000086.1 GCA_021741795.1 Ilumatobacteraceae bacterium
CATCGCACACTCAGTGTTTCATCCATCTCTAAGTCGCATGCACTGCCAGGTTTTCGTGCTGGTTGGGTTGCATGCCCTGCCGAAGTGACTCCACGACTCGTTCTCGTTGCTGAAGCAATGCTCTTCGGCTCACAACCATTTATCGAAGATGCACTTGCAGTTGCATTAAACGAAACACACCCAGAGGTTGAACGCATGCGCGCCGCATACAAAGAACGCGCAGCCGTGTTAGTTAACGCATTTGCAGACTCAACATCGGTTTCGGCACGCCTACCCGAGGGTGGAATGTTTATCATGCTCGACATTAGAAAAACTGGTTTAACGGGCGAAGAGTTTGCATGGCGACTGCTCGATGAAGAAAATGTAGGCGCGATGCCGGGCGAAAGTTTTGGTAGCGGTGGCGCAGGCCACGTGCGTGTTGCACTCACCGTCGAATCCGAATTGCTCAAAGAAGCAAGTATTCGAATCCGGCGCCTTGCCGATACGTGTCTCACTGAGCAAAACTCGAACAAGTAGATACGAACCAACATGACCACCGATCAGCTCAAAGTTGGTGAAGCAATTATCGATTTGTTGTCGCGCGAATATGGCGTGGATGTCGTATTCGGAATACCTGGTGTACACAACATCGAGTTGTATCGCGGTCTGCATCGCTCGGGTGTGAAAGCCATCTCTCCACGCCACGAGCAAGGCGCAGGGTTTATGGCCGATGGCTGGTCAATCGTTACCGGCAAGCCTGGCATCTGCGTGCTCATCAGTGGTCCTGGGCTTACCAATGCACTCACACCAATCGCTCAGGCGTATCACGACTCTCGACCAATGCTTGTGATTGCATCCACCACTCCAACCGATGCGCTCGGCAAAAGTTTTGGGCCACTACATGACCTTCCCGATCAGGCTGCAGTTGCACGCTCGGTCTGTGCATTTAGCGAAACAGTTACCGACCCAACGATGCTTCCCGCGCTCATTGAACGAGCATGGAATGTATTTACTTCTGCGCGTCCGCGACCAGTGCACATTGCAATCCCCATGGATGTGCTTGCTCAACCATGCGCACCATTTGTGCGGGTGCACACGCCTGCTGCTCGGCCAATCGCTACTGAGAACGACATTGCTCGCGCGCTCGATATCATCAACGCGTCTTCGGCGCCTGTGATCATCGCCGGTGGTGGTTCAATCGATGCATCCACCCAACTCGTTGCGCTGGCCGAAGCACTTGATGCCCCAGTGCTTTTGACCGGTAATGCCAAAGGTGTGATGTCGTCATCTCACCCACTCTGTGCTGGCAACTGTTTGGTCTTCGGTCGTGTGCAAAAAGATATCGAGGCTGCCGATGTCGTGATCGTTGTTGGCACCGAGTTGTCTGATACCGATCTCTACAACGACGGACGAGCGTTGCAATTTGGTGGCAACGTTGTGCGCATCGATATTGACGCCGAACAAATCAATCGTCGTACCACCCCAACAGTCGGCATAGTTGGTGATGCCGCACACACAATGACATCACTTGCTCGTGGCATTGTGTCGCGCAATGCAACTACAGGCGCGCAACGAGCGCAGCAATGGCGAGATCATGCGCGCAACAAAACCAGTGACAAGTTTGTTCCGTTTCTACAAGTCATCGAGCAATGGCTGCCAGAAAACGCAATCGTTGCGCTTGACTCAACCCAACTCGGATACTCGGCTCATTGGTGGTTGCCCGCATCTCGCAGTCGCTCGTGGCTTGCACCTTATGGTTTTGGCACACTCGGTTGCGCACTACCAATGGCAATCGGTGCAGCGGTAGCCGCACCCGACCGACCAGTTCTTGTCATTGCAGGCGACGGCGGTTGGTTATTTACCGTTGCCGAAATGGCAGCGGCGCATGATCTCAAGAGCAACATCACGATGGTGCTGTGGGACAACAGTGGCTACGAACAAATTCGCACATCATTTGACGATGTGCAGGCACCACGCATGGGAGTTGACGTAACTTCGCACGAGCCGTCAGCAATTGCTCGTGGATTTGGTTGGAATGCAATTGACGTATCGACACCTGAACAACTTGCAACATCTCTTGATGCCGCACTCAAGAGCAGCGGACCTCATTTCATCCGTATTGCCATTAGCTAACTAGTTCGTTATAGCTAGTTCGTGCGATAAACAACAAACACTTTGCGCAGTGTCTCGATGACGGTCCACTTGCCCTTCCAGCCAATTGGGAAGATGCAACTTGATCCCTCAGTGAGCTCAACTGGCTCGCCGCCATCTTCATGCACGATCATGCGGCCCTTCAATACATAAATCACTTCGCCACGCGTGGTGAACTCCCAGCGCGATGCGCCTGGCTCACACTCCCAAGTTCCAGCTGTCACAGTCTCGTTGTCAAGAAAGACCTGAGCACGAGTAAGTATTTCTCCTGTCAATGGTTCGGCCGAAGGTTGACCTAGCGGCTTTTGAGCCAGGTTGGATGCAGGAATCTCGAGTGCGCGAAAGTGAATAGTCATAAACGCATTCTAAGCCATTGACCGCAAATTCTTTTTTGTGAGCAAAAAATAGATCGCCGTCATCAGCATCAAGACTCCTGCAACAGAAAATGTGAGCGGAGCAGAATCAACTCTTCGCGCGATAATTCCCACCAGCAGCGCGCCGATAGGAGCAAGTCCTGACATCAAAAGTGAATGCACTGCCATCACCCGACCCATCACGGCCGGTGGAGTGTTGTTCTGAATTAACGTCTGGCTGAGATTCATGTAAAAACCGCCGCCCAACCCCCATGCAAACAGCAGCAACCCCATCATTGCAATTGATCTCGATTGACCAAGCGCAATCTGAACGAAGCCACCCCAGCAAAGACCGCAGATAAACCACAGTCCCTTCTGGACCAGTTTGTGATTAAAACGGAGAATCCCCATTGAAACAACAAACTGACCGACACCAAGCATTGCAAACAACAGTGTTGTCTGACTGCCCGACGCTCCAGCTTGCTCTTTAGCAATTTGTGGACCAAGCACAATCCATGGAGCCATCATGTACAAAATTGAGGCAGAGAGCAACACATAAAAAGAACAAACCTCGGCATGTCCACGAATAAAATTGAGGCCACCAAAAATCTCTTCTCGCATTCGACGACGTTGCAAATTGACACTTGGCGGTAGACGCAACTGAATGAGTGCAATAAATCCGATCAGATGCATCGCCGCTTGCAACCAAAATGCACCCTCAATTCCCCACGCCGCGATTGCTGGACCAGCAGTTGCCGGACCAATCATTAGACCCAAATTGCTACCGATTGTGTTGACAGCGATGGCACCGACAAGTTTGTCCGAGGGAACAATTGATGGAACAATCGCCGAACGCACAGGAGATCCGATTGCAATAAAAATGCCGGAGATAAACGATCCAACGATCGCCCAACTAATAGTTATATTTCCAGTAGTGACCATCCACGCAATCACAATGGTGATAGCCAATGCACCCGCTTGGCTGACTACAAGCAGTGTTCTTCTGTTCATGTGATCACTCATCACTCCAACGATGAGAGAGATCAGAATTACTGGAATGCCCATCACAAAGAGAATCAAACCGCTGATATCGGACTTTGCGCCTAGCTCGAGTGCCAACCACACAAAAGCAAATCGTTGGGTGCTTTGCACCAAGATAAACAAAAAACTATTGGCCCACAACAACCGAAAGGGTTTGATCGCAAAAAGATCTGATGAGCGAATGCGGACGCGATCTACTGGGATGCTCACTTCGTACCAGCATTACACCATTGTCGCAACAAAGGCGAGTTGGCGTTTAGAGAACTACTGAACCCACAAGACGACCGATGGCCATGGTGAATGCCATTGCCACCGAACCACCAAAAACCACACGGAATGTTGGTCGCAATGGATGTGCTCCGCCAGCTTTTGCACTAGAGATTCCAAGTGCAACAAGCGCAAAGACAGCAACCACAATGGTTATAGCCATGCGCTGGGATGACGATGCAAGAGCAACGGCAATGAGAGGAATCGCGGCTCCAACCGAAAATGATCCAGCCGAACTGACGCTTGCCTGCACAGGGCGAGCAAGGGTCAGATGAGTGATGCCCAATTCCTCGGCCATGTGAACCTTGAGCGCATCCTCTTTCGTTAACTGAACTGCCACCGCACGCGCCAACTCCTGAGTGAGTCCCTTGCCTTTATATATTGCAGTCAATTCGTCAAGTTCGTGCTCTGGAGTGTGCTCGAGCTCCCATGTTTCCTTTGCGATGTCAGCCTGTTCGGCATCACGCTGCGAACTCACCGAAACATATTCGCCGATGGCCATAGATGCTGCGCCTGCAACTAAGCCTGCAACACCCGCAGTAATGATGGTGTCTCGAGATGCATCTGCCGCAGCAACGCCCAAGATCAAACATGCAGTCGAGATGATTCCATCATTTGCGCCAAGCACCATCGCGCGCAACAAACCAATTCGATGACTGAAATGACCTTCTTCGTGCCGAACCATACGAATTATTCTACACCTCGAGCAGATTTATCGTTAACCCAATAGCCCGTCGCGTAGAGCGAGCAAACGTTTCATTGGTCGATGAGTGCGTCGCTCTGCCTTGTCGGCATATTCGGTGAGTGCCAACAACGAATTGACACCCAGCCAGCGCAGTGGCTCAAACTCCCATTGTTTTGACTGATGATTGACAAGCGCAGACCTGGTCAATGCATCGCCGGTATTGGCTATTTGGTGCGCAAGTGTTCGGCCGACCAAATTGGAAAGTGCGACTCCATCCCCCACGTATCCACCACCTGCACAAAGACCTGTCGCGGCATCGACATTGGCAAATGCGTGCCAGTCTCGTGGCGCACCAACAGGCCCACCCCAGTGGTGAGTAAATTGCGCGTCGGCTACTTGAGGAAATATCTCTCGCACAGTTTGCTCGAGCCGACCATGAATTGTTGTGTTGCGGTCATACGAATCAGAAATACTTGAACCGAAGTGATATGGCGCACCACGACCGCCGAATGCAATGCGACCATCTGCCGTTCGTTGCGCATAGGTGACCATATTGCGACCATCAGCGAAGGTTTCACGATGTGTCCAACCAAGTGAACGCCACACAGATTCCGAAAGTGGCTCGGTTGCCACCATCAGCGAATACAACGGAACGATCTTGCGTTTGCCTGCAGGGAGTTGTGAGGTGAATGACTCAAGCGCATTGACAACCCATTTGGCACGAACTTCACCGTGCTCGAGCACTACCCTGCGCTGTTCAATCGAGATAGCGCGCGAATTCTCGAAAATCACTATGCCAAGACTCTCGACTGTTCGTGCCAATCCTGTCACCAACTTCCACGGGTTCACCACGGCGCAATGCGGGCTATACATGCCTCCCAAGGTGGACGAAACATGAATGCGCTGCGAAATCTGTTCGGCACTTTCCCAACTCATATCGGTATTGCTAAAGCCAGCAGCATGCCAATCATCTATGTAGTGGCGCAATCGCTCGACATGTGCTGGGTTTGACGCCGACGTAATGGTGCCACCTTTGTGAAAATCGCATGCAATATTGTGTGCCTGAGCAACACGAGCAATCTCGTCCACGGTTGCAAACATTTGATCTTGTAAGAAGCGCATTGCTTGCGCACCATGCTCAGCCGACATCTCGTTTGGTGACATGGGCAAAAATGCGCTGCACCAACCGCCGTTGCGACCACTGCCGCCAAACCCAACAAATTGTGACTCAACAATCGAGATCGATAATTGCGGAGCGAGTTGCTTGAGATAAAAGGCAGTCCACAACCCCGTGTAGCCACCACCGACAATGACGACATCGGATTCGACAACACCGTCTACAGCGCTACGTTCACCAGTGTTGTGACGAGTGGCTGCATCAAACTCGACACCGTCTTGCCACAGTGGAATCGCGCGACCAAGAGACATGATGATCAAAA
>JAIOXC010000087.1 GCA_021741795.1 Ilumatobacteraceae bacterium
TGGTGCTGAGGCCAAGTTGCCACATCAGTGTCGATTCGCTCAATACGTCGGTGATTGCTGGTTGGGTGTTGAAGCCAATTGATAGCAGGAAGAGAATGGCGATGACGTTGGCCGCAACAGGCGACCAGGCTGCTGCAAAAAAGCGGCGCCTTGCGTTGAGTAGCGCTGAGCACAGTGCGCTTACCCCATAAAAAAATATCTGCACCACAAAGATGCGTGTGAGTGCTGTTCCAGTCTGGCGAAAAACTTGGGCATCAACACCTGACGCTGGGTGAATTGAAAAGAGATGAAATATCGCGGGGGCAGCGATGATGGAAATGATCGTGATCGCGCCAAGAATGAGGAGCGAGATGCTGATGATGGCATCAGTGCCGTGCTTCGACTCGATCGTCTTTGCATCATCGTTGAGCAGTGAGGTGAACAACGGCACAAGGCTGGCAGCCAAGACGCCGCCGATCAGGAGTTCATACATCGAGTTGGGTGCATTGTTGGCAGCATCAAATGCATCGGCGAGAGCTGTCTGACCGATGATCACCCCGAAAACGATGATTCGGACGAGACCTGTGATGCGAGACAGAGCGGTGCCTGTGGCAACAACGAGATTGGATCGACCAAGACCAAACATGTGTATATATCGTAGATCGTCTAGCAGGAATGCAGCAGCGACTAAACGCTAGGGTTGCTCAAATGGAAAATCGATTTGAATCAGTTGAACATGTCCGCGATGGACTAAAAAAGGTCCACTATTTGTCGGATGATGGCATTGCTGGAGTGGTCTTTCTTGCGCAGCGATTGGGCAAGCCAATTTTGGTGGAAGGTCCAGCAGGTACGGGAAAAACCCAGTTGGCAAAGAGTGTTGCCGAGATGCTCAACGCGCGGCTCATTCGCTTGCAGTGCTACGAAGGTTTAGACGAGTCGAAGGCACTCTACGAATGGAACTACAAGAAGCAACTGCTCCGCATCCAGGCTGACAAGAACAGCGACTCATGGTCGCAGGTGCAAGATGACATCTTTAGCGAAGAGTTTTTGTTGACTCGTCCATTACTCGAGGCAATTAGCAGTCCAGACCCTGTTGTGTTGTTGATCGACGAAGTGGACCGTGTCGAGATCGAGACCGAGGCATTGCTGCTCGAGATTCTCTCCGAATATCAAGTCTCGATTCCTGAACTGGGAACAATCACAGCCAAGCAAATACCGATGGTGTTTTTGACATCCAATAACACCCGCGAACTATCGGAAGCACTGAAGCGCCGTTGCTTGTTCTTGCACATCGACTATCCAGACATGGAGCGCGAGAAAGCAATTGTGTTGACCAAGGTTCCGGATATCACGCAGAACCTGGCCGACCAGATTGCTCGCATCGTTCGCAGCATTCGTCAACTGGATTTGAAGAAAGCACCATCAGTGAGTGAGACCTTGGACTGGGCGCGCACATTGATGCTGATGGGCATCGAAAACATCGACGCTCAAGAAGCGAAAGACACATTGCATATCTTGCTCAAATACCAGACCGATATTACGAAGGCAGCCAAGGAACTGTCGGTCGACAAGTAAGGCAAAATACTATGACCGTGCTCGATTTGATGTCGGGTTTCATCGTTGAATTACGAAAAGCAGGTTTGCCTGTCAGTTTGACGGAGAACCTAGATGCGATGGAAGCCGTTAAAGAGATCCCCATTGAGGATCGCCAGGCGTTTAAATATGCGTTGGCCGCGACTCTTGTAAAGAGCAACTCGCACTGGCGCGCATTTGAAACCATTTTCGAGGTCTACTTTTCGTTGCGCGGACCAGAACATCAAATTCCTAGCGACATGAGTGATGCCGAAGCAGAGTTGTGGCGCGAAGAACAAGAGATGCAACAGCAAGGCGATGGTGCTGCCGGAAGTGGCGGCGGTATGGATTCGCTTACTCCTGAAGAGATTGCTCAAATGCTGATGCAGGCATTGATGAACGGCGATCAAGCGATGATGCGAGCACTCGCTCGTCAGTCGGTGCAGCGTTTTGCGGGAATGGAGCCTGGTCGCCCAGTAGGCGGGACGTATTACTTGTATCGCACGTTGCGAAACCTTGATCTCGACAACATGCTCGACAAATTGATGGAAGCAAACCGCGATCAGGCTGCTCAAGAGTTGACGAAACTTGAAGAGCGTCTTGAAAAAGATGAGTTTGAGAGCAGAATCGAACAATTTAAGCAAGAAGTTGAAGCAGAAATTCGCAGACGACTTGTGGCCGACCGTGGTGCCGAGGCAATGGCAAAGACTCTGCGTAAACCATTGCCAGAGGACGTCGAATTCATGCACGCCAACAAAGAAGAGATGCAGAGTTTGAAGAAGGCGCTGCAGCCACTTACTCGTAAGTTGGCCGCAAAACTGGCACGCAAACGCCGACATGGTCGACGTGGTCCACTCGATTTTCGTGCAACAGTTCGGAGCTCACTGAGTTATGGAGGTGTGCCCGCTGATCCAAAGTTTAAGTATCCGCGCCCGTCCAAGCCCGAATTGATGGTTGTTGCTGATATCTCTGGCAGCGTTGCAGCATTCGCTCGATTTACCTTGATGTTGGTCTATGCGATTCAGGGTCAGTTTTCTAAGGTGCGCTCATTCGTGTTTATTGACGGAATTGACGAAGTGACTGACTACTTCAAGTCAAATGTCGATATCAGCGACGCCATCCATCGCGTAAACACTGAAGCCGACGTGGTGTGGGTTGATGGGCACAGCGACTATGGTCACGCATTTGAAGTTTTTTGGGAACGCTATGGAAAAGACATCAATCCCAAGACAACAATTTTGTTGCTGGGCGATGCCCGCAACAACTATCACGCTGCGTCCTCGTGGGTGATCAAGGAAATGCAAAAACGTGGTCGCCATGTGTATTGGCTGAACCCCGAACCACGAAGCTACTGGAATACCGGTGACTCAATAGTCGGAGAGTACGGCAGTTTTACGGATGGCGTGTACGAGTGTCGCAACTTGCGACAACTTGAAGCGTTTGTTGAAAAACTCGCGTGAGTTTGACCAGAATCATTTTGGTTCGCCATGGCGAATCGGTTGTCACTGTTGACCGAGTGCTGGGCGGGCCGCGTTCGTGCACTGGGCTATCGCCGTTGGGCAGGCTTCAAGCCGCGGCCCTGCGCGAACGTCTCGAGTTGACTCAAGCAATTGTTCCCGATGTGTTGTATTCGAGTGCATACCCACGAGCACGAGAAACTGCTCAGATTATTGCGCCAGCATTTAACGGACTCGAGATCAATGTTGAACCTGGATTTGGCGAGCATGATCCTGGTCCACAATGCGACGGAATGACGTATGTGGATTTTATGGCCAAGCACGGGAGGCCCAATTGGGGTGGAGATCCAAACGCAGTGTTTTTTCCTGGGGGAGAGACAATCGCACAATTTCACTCACGAGTGGCTACGGCATTCGACAAAGTGGTGAAAGAGCACTACGAGAAGACAATCGTTGTGGCGTGCCATGGCGGTGTTGTGGACGCCGTGATTCGACGACTCCTGAAGACTCCGCAAACGGGTGCGTTTGAGATGCATACGAAAAACTGCTCGCTCACCGAGTTGGTGGAGATTCGAGCTGATCACTGGGCGTTGATGCGCTACAACGATCATGCACATTTGCAAGGCTTGCCAGTCGCTACAAATATTGATTGAACGCGAACGCAGGCTGCTATCAATCCAGCGGCTATGAATATATCCGTGGCATTACTTCGCCGAAATCGACTGAAGACGAAACGACCAAGAGTTGTTGTTGTTGGGGCTGGCTCGGCAGGAGCGGTCATCGCAGCACGTTTGTCGCAAAACCAAGATATTGATGTGTTGTTATTGGAATCTGGGCCAGATGTGCCAAGTGCACGCGAAGCGATGGGAATACAGAGCACCGATTTTGTCGAGGCACTAGAAGTTGCAGAAAGAAATTTGCGCATACCCGTGCGTAGAACTGCAAGTCAAGGTCTGAGTGATTATGTGCGGGGAACGGGAACGGGCGGAAGCTCGTTAGTAAACGCAATGGTTGGCATGTGGGGCATGGCAAGCGACTACGACAGGTGGGAGCGCGACCTGGGCTGCGAGGGCTGGTCGTGGCGGGATGTCGCACCTGTGTTTGCAAACTTACCGATACCTCTCTTCACAACGCAACAACATGAGTGGGGAAATGTAGACCGTGCGCTTGTAGATGCCGCAACAGAATTGGGATTTGAAAGGCGCGATGACTTGAGCACGGCGCCACTCGCTCTGCGTGGAGTTGGGGCGGTGTCGCTGACATGTGTTGGTGGTCGGCGTGCTTCGGTAAACGACATCTATCTTGAGCCAGCGAGATCACGAGCCAACTTAGAGATCCTTGGAAACTCGGCAGTTGATCGACTGAATATCAAAGGAAATGTCGTGGTGGGTGTGCACTTGGTAAACGGAAGCGACATTGATGCCGATGCCGTGGTGGTGTGTGCGGGGGCCATTGCAACACCACAGATTTTGTTGCGCACCAAGATTCAGCGAAGCGGCATTGGGCGGGGTGTAAAGGATCATCCTGCAGTTGCTTTTACTCTTGCCTTGAAAGAGCCAAGCGAAGCACGCTACGCGATATCGGCGTTATTGCGAACCACATCTACGCCAACTGGCAAGCACGATGAAGACAACCAAACCGAAAACGGAAATATTCATTTATTGCCCCTGAACCACACAACTGCGCACGACAGATTGCACGGCGCAATGTTCGCAGCGGTAATGCGCGTGTACTCGACGGGCAGCATCACAGAAGCAAAGATTGATCTCAACCTGTTGAGCGACGAACGTGATATGCGTGCAATGGCCGAGGCAACCTCGATGCTCGCAACCATGATCGAGAGTCGAATATTTACTGACATCGCTCAACCGGTGGCCAGTGAATTGACAGCCGACGACATGCAGGGTTGGTTACTCAACAACGTTGGGTCGTATTCGCATGTTGGATGCTCGAGCAAGATGGGTGCAGTCTCGAACGAAGATGCAGTAGTGGATACGAATGGCAAAGTGATTGGTTACAGCCAAGTATGGGTCTGTGATGCCTCAATTTTTCCTGACTTGCCCACCGGCAACACACATCTTCCTGTAGTGATGATGGCCGAACGTATCTCGCAACGAATCAGTGTGAGTCTTTCGCCCAATTGAGACTGCGTTGCACGGCGCGACTCCATTGTGAGTATTCGCTCGCAGTTGTCGACGTTGGTTCTGGCGTGAACGTGCGGTCGAGTTGCCACGACTCAGTGATTGACTGCAGTGTTGGCCAAACTCCTTCGGCTAAACCTGCTAAGTAGGCGGCACCGAGCGCCGTTGTTTCCAAATCTTTTGGCCGCACTACGGTGACTCCGAGTTGGTCGGCTTGCATTTGCAACATCATGTCCATGACGGCTGCACCACCATCGACTCGCATGTCGATGAGAGGAACACCAGTTGCACGAACCATTGCCTCAACCACGTCGCGCGTTTGAAACGTCATTGATTGGACAACAGCACGAGCGATATGGGCACGGGTGGTGCCGCGGGTAATGCCGCAGATGATGCCTCGTGCATATGGGTCCCACCACGGACTACCAAGACCGGTGAATGCCGGCACGACAACAACTCCGCCGCTGTCTGCGACCGACGCTGCAAGAGGTCCGACTTGTGCTGCATTGTCGATGATGTTGAGTCCGTCGCGAAGCCATTGGATTGCGCTTCCAGTGACGAAAATGGAACCCTCAAGTGCGTATGTTGGCTTGCCCGATCCAAGATCCCACGCCACGGTGGTGAGCATGCCATCGGTTGGGGGCGGGCACTCAGTACCGACATTCATCAGAACGAAACTGCCCGTGCCGTAGGTGTTCTTACTGCTGCCAACATCGAAACATGCCTGACCAAACAGCGC
>JAIOXC010000088.1 GCA_021741795.1 Ilumatobacteraceae bacterium
TCATTCCACGTGATTGCGACAACGTGCTGCAGCATTACAACAACCCTCCATATGATCCACCGTCCACTTGCAAACTTGCACCGGTCACAAACTTTGCACTCTCACCACACAAAAACGCAACTACCTGACCAAAGTCTGCGGGGCTTCCTGCAACCCCGGCAGGAATACCGAGCGCCGACGCATCTGGTGTCGCTCCATACAGTTGCGTGATTCGACTGGTTGCATGAATGCCAGGTTGCACGGTGTTGACCGTGACCCCATCTTGTGCAACTTCGCGTGCAACAGTTTTTAAGAATCCTGTTACTCCCGCACGTGCAGTGTTAGACAAAATTAAGTTTGCCATTGGCTGACGCACAGCAACTGACGTAATAGCAACGATGCGGCCCCATTTGCGAGCCTGCATGTCTGGCAATGCTTCTTTGCACATGCCAATTACCGACAACAAGTTTTGTTCAAGCGCTACTGGGTATGCATCCAAATCTGTCGATGCAAAGTTTCCTGCTGGAGGTCCGCCACCGTTTGCTACCAAAATATCAATGTGTCCAAGGATCGCTATGGCTTCGCGCACAAATTTCGCACCGCCCTCACCCGTCGAAACATCAGCAACGATGCCAACACAACCATTACCGATGATTTTTGCTGCATCGGCCACACGCGCAGCATCGCGACTACAGATAACTACTCGCACTCCTTCGTTGGCAAGTGCCTGCGCGGTTGCAAAACCTAAACCTGCAGAACCAGCAGCAACAGCAGCAGTTCGCGTGCTAATTCCAAGATCCATTGCCCAAAACGCTACTGCGGCTGGTGCTAACTTGGTGCCGTTAGGTGGTGAGAAAACCCATGGGTGGGTATCAAGAAGACGAACGCTTTCTGGATGCGATCGCTGACGCCGAGCCGTATCCCTACTGGATGGAAGATGTCGACGAACCCGACTCCAATCCGATGCTCGTGCGTGACGACTCGTGCGACTTGTGCATTGTTGGTGGCGGCTACACGGGCCTCTGGACAGCAATCTTGGCGAAAGAGCGCAATCCTTCAGCAGATGTCATTCTGATCGACTCGCACGAAGTTGGTTCTGCAGCGAGCGGTCGCAACGGCGGATTTATGGATTCGAGCCTCACGCACGGCATAGCCAACGCACAACAACGCTTCCCCAAAGAAGTTGGTCTGCTTGAAGATTTGGGGCTTGAAAACCTCAATCAAATTGAGGCAGCAATTCGTCGCTACAACATCGACTGCGACTTCGAGCGCAACGGTGTAATCGAGATTGCAAGTACGCGTCATGCAGGCAACTATCTCGACGAGATGCGCGAAGACTACGAGCAACTGCTCGAGTTGGGTCACAAAGTTGAATGGCTCGATCAACAAGCAGTGCAACGCGAAGTTGCATCTCCAATTTTTACTGGCGGCATGTGGTGCAAAGACACCGCCGCACTCGTCGATCCGGCGCGTCTGGTGTGGGGGCTCAAAGGTGCAGCCGAAAGTCTTGGCGTGCGCATCTATGAAGACACGCGAGCAACTGGTCTCGACTATGCGGGAAGCGGCGTCTCAATCGAAACGGCATTGGCCGACATCAAGGCCAAGCATGTTGCGCTCGCCACCAACGCCTTCAAACCGCTGCTCAAGCGCATGCACAACTACATTGCACCGGTCTACGACTACTGCCTCGTTACCGAACCACTGAACGCACAGCAACTTGACAGTTTGGGTTGGAAAAATCGCCAAGGTTTATCTGACATCTCCAATCAGTTTCACTATTACCGACTCACTGCCGACAATCGCATTCTGTGGGGCGGCTACGACGCCATGTATTTCTTCGGTGGGAAAATGAGTGTCGATTTGGAATCTCGTCCAGAGAGTTGGGCAAAGTTGTCGCAACACTTCTTCGAAACTTTCCCCCAACTCGAAGGCGTCAAGTTTTCACACGTGTGGGGCGGCGCCATCGATACATGCAGTCGCTACAGCGTGTTTTGGGGCCAAGCAATGCGCAATCGAGTTGCATACGCAATCGGCTACACCGGCCTTGGCGTGGCGAGTTCGCGCTTTGGTGCCGAAGTCATGCTCGATTTGCTCGACGGACGCAAGACCCAAGCCACTCAAACAAAGTTCGTGCAAAGCAAGCCGCTTCCGTTTCCACCTGAGCCATTTCGCTTTATCGGCATTCAGACAACGCGCTGGGCACTGAGCCGTGAAGACCGCACGGGCAAACGCAACCTCTGGCTACGCACCCTCGACCGTTTGGGTTTGGGCTTCGACTCGTAACCCTCGTGCCTCTACAGTGAGTCAATGAGTTTGCCCGCACTCACCTCGGTAGCCCAAGTACGAAACGCACTTGGTGGGCAAAGCTATTTGGCCGACGAAGGCCTTGCGACTGCAGTTTTTTTGGCGTTGTCGCTCAAGCGCCCGCTCCTATTGGAGGGCGAAGCAGGTGTTGGTAAAACAGAATTAGCAAAAGTGATCGCAGCGATGACAGGCGGCGAACTCATCCGCTTGCAGTGTTATGAAGGAATCGATGCTTCGCAGACTGTGTACGACTGGGACTACTCACGTCAATTATTGCACCTTCGCGCAGCCGAAGCATCGGGTGAAGCAAAGTCCAAAAACACTTCGCTACTTGAAAGCGAGTTGTACAACGAAAGGTTTTTGATCAAGCGTGCGCTGTTGCGCGCTATCGACAACCGCACCACACCTGCAGTGCTCTTGATCGACGAAATTGACAGAGCCGATGACGAGTTTGAGGCATATCTCCTCGAGATTCTTTCCGATTTTCAAATCACCGTTCCCGAACTGGGCACATTTAGTGCGACCACCCCACCAATCGTGGTGCTCACTTCCAATCGCACGCGCGATGTGCACGACGCACTGAAGCGTCGATGTCTCTATCACTGGGTTGAACACCCAAATTTTGAACGCGAAGTTGCCATCGTTCGGTTGCGTGTTCCGCAAATCGCAGAGTCGCTCGCACGGCAAGTGGCTGCAGCAGTCGAAGCAATGCGTGGTCTCAATTTGTACAAGCCACCTGGCGTTGCCGAAACAATCGATTGGGCAACTGCGCTTGGTCAACTCGGAATTCTCGAACTCGATGAAACCAGCGTTGCCGCAACGCTAGGCACTGTGCTCAAGTACCGGGAAGATCACGAACGTGTGCGCGAAACGGGCATTGCCGATCTCGTGAAACAAGCCTTCGACCGCGGCTTGTCGCATAACTAGAGCGCGCAAATTATGTCAACAGCGCTGAAGCAGCCTGCTGGCTCATCGGCAGACGAAATGGCAGTTTCGTTTGCGCGTGTGTTGCGCGGCGCGGGCATCAGCGTGCCCATCGATTCGGTGATCACCTTTGTGCAAGCACTCGATGTTGTGTCAATGACAAAGCGCGACGATGTGTATTGGGCAGGGCGGGCCACATTGGTGCATCGACCAGAAGATCAGCAGTTATACGACCGAGCGTTTGCAGTTTTTTGGGAACGTCATAATGCGACAGACGTCGACGAGGACGGTCCACCACAAAAAATCACGCTGTTGCTCGACGACGAAGATGGTCCAGACGAAAATAATGCTGATGCACAAGATGAAAATCAGACATTGCAAATGCGCTTTACCGCAAACGAATCGTTGCGCAGCAAAGATTTTGCTCAATACACCGACGAAGAATTGCACGAATCACAGCGGCTCATGCATCAACTTCGCCTCGCTGGACCTCCCCGACAATCGCTCCGCCTTACACATGCAAAACGCAGTGGTTCTCGTCACGACTTGCGTCGCACTGTTCGCGCATCTCTCGCGTTTGGTGGCGAGCCTGCTCGTTTGCACTGGCGCAAACCAAGTGAACGCCAACGCCGACTCGTTGTGTTGCTCGACATCTCGGGCAGTATGGAGCCATACGCACGAGCACTCCTTCGTTTTATGCATGCAGCTGTTGTCGGTAGACAACGCGTAGAGGCGTTTACGTTTGGCACAAGGCTCACTCGGCTAACAAAAGAACTCAACAGTCGTGACCCAGATAAAGCACTTACTCGCGCTGCAGCACAAGTGCCCGACTGGAGCGGAGGCACACGACTCGGCGAAAGCCTGCGCAAATTTAATGCAACATGGGGCGTGCGCGGAATGGCCCGCGGCGCAATTGTCGTAGTGCTCAGCGATGGCTGGGACAGAGGTGACCCGGAGGTTCTTGCCGAGCAAATGCAGCGCTTACAGCGAGTTGCATTCAGGGTCGTGTGGGTCAACCCACTCAAAGTCACTCCTGGTTATGCGCCACTTGCTCGGGGCATGGCTGCAGCACTGCCCTATGTGGACGACTTTGTAGAGGGCCATTCCATACAGGCTCTCGAGCATCTCACTCGAGTGATTTCTCGCGATTGACTGATACCTATGCGTGAACTACTGAACGACATCGAGCGCTGGCAGCAGGCAGGCAAACAGATTGCAGTTGCTCGCGTTGTCGACATCGAAGGCTCTGGCCCGCGCGATCCCGGTGCTGCAATGGCCGTCAATGAAGATGGCGAAGTTGTTGGCTCGGTGAGTGGCGGGTGCGTTGAAGGCGCAGTGGTCGCTGAGGCACTCGAGATATTGCGCGGCGATAAACAACCCCGCCTTGTCAAGTTTGGTTACTCGGACGACGAAGCTTTTGCAGTGGGTCTCACATGCGGCGGCATTATTCATCTTTTTATTGCGCCTCTCACCTGGTAAAACATGTCGCTCCAACCAGTGTCGCTTTACCCCATTTTTGCCGAACGAGTTCGCTCCAATATTCCGGTTGCACTCGTCACTGTCATCGATGGTCCACATGTTGGTGCAACGATGCTTGTCTCTCCGTCGACAGATGCGGTTGGCACGCTTGGTAATAGCGAACTTGACCGTGTCGTTGCTCGCGATGCACTGGGCGAAGTTGAAGCCGGACGCACAGGCGTGCGTCACTATGGTCCGCAGGGACAAACAACTCCAGAAGATTTAGTAGACACGCCAACCGTTCGTGTTTTTATCGAAGCATTTTCGCCACCACCAACAATGTGGATCTTTGGCGCCGTCGACTTCACTGCCGCGCTTGCCAAGGTTGCAAAAGTGCTCGGCTATTACGTAGTTGTGTGC
Source organism: Ilumatobacteraceae bacterium (assembly GCA_021741795.1). Lineage (GTDB taxonomy): Bacteria > Actinomycetota > Acidimicrobiia > Acidimicrobiales > Ilumatobacteraceae > UBA3006. The sequence continues at coordinate 5,086 of JAIOXC010000088.1, forward strand.
GACGCCCGCGAAGTTTTTGCTACTCGTCGCCGTTTTCCAATGGCCGACGAAGTGTTGGTCTCATGGCCAGCACCGTTGTTTACGCAGCGTGGCGCGGCGCTGACCTCGCGCGATGCAGTATGCATTTTGACCCACGACCCAAAGTTTGATGTGCCTGCAGTGCAGGGTGCTTCTGCCACAAACGTTGGTTACATCGGCGTGATGGGCAGCCGCAAAACACACGCAAAACGGCTTGAACGACTTGCCGAAGTGGGCATTACAAGCACCGACCAATTGGCTCGACTCATGTCCCCTATTGGTCTTGACATCGGTGCAAGAACTCCAGAAGAAACAGCAATTTCAATTGTTGGAGAAATCATTGCGCGTCGTACCGGCCGCGGTGCCCCGTCGCTTCGCGACAGCGACGGACCAATCCACAAATAGATTCACAAAAAATTCATATCAACGGATTTGCGTATTTCACCCAAGAAGTAATTCGTTCATTCATCTTTTGCAATTCAACACTTCTGCCCGAATATGGCGTTTGCAAAACTGCGCTTGGCACTCCCAAGTACATCGAAATGTGACCAGGACGCCAAATCAAGTCACCGGGTTGCGCTTCTTCGACCTTCACAAGTGTGGCGCTCGCAAATTGCGCTGAAGACCCGCGAGAGAGTGCAACCCCTGCTTTCCCCCATGCAAATGCAACGAGTCCCGAGCAATCAAAAGCAACGTTTTCAGTTGCAGCATTAATTTTGTAGGGCACACCGAGTTGAGTGAGACCATTGATCAATGCAAGTTTGTGCGCCA
>JAIOXC010000089.1 GCA_021741795.1 Ilumatobacteraceae bacterium
TACGTCAAGATCAAAGCACGCACTGTTGTTGACACCGTGATCGAAAAGTTTGGTGACACCGAGTTCGACTTTGTCGAAAACATTGCCGCGCCGTTTCCATTGCAGATCATTTGCGAGATGATGGGTATTCCGCAGAGCGACGAAAAACAAATCCTTGATTGGACAAACGTCATTCTTGGCGCTGGCGACCCAGATTTTGGTGGAAGCCTCGAAAACCTCATCAATGTTGCTCTCGAGATATTTGCCTACGCACAGGCCCTCGGCGAGGATCGCTTGAAGACACCACAAGACGATCTCACCAGCATCATGATGCACGCTGAAGTTGATGGCGAGCGCATGTCACCACAAGAGTTCGGAAGTTTTTTTATTCTTCTTGTTGTTGCAGGTAATGAAACAACGCGCAATGCCATCAGCCACGGCATGCTCGAGCTCACCCGCCTGCCAGACGAGCGCGCCAAATGGTTTGGCAACTTCGAGGCCAACACCAAGACTGCCGTTGAAGAAATCGTTCGTTGGTCGTCACCAGTGATTCACTTTCGACGCACCGCCACACGTGACACCGAAATTCGCGGCGTCAAGATCAAGCAAGGCGAAAAGATTGTGATGTGGTACAACTCGGCCAATCGCGACGAAGAGGTATACGAAAATCCGTACATCTTCGATGTCACTCGGGCACCTGCGCCTGGCCAAGTGGGCTTTGGCGCTGGCGGACCCCACTTTTGCTTAGGCGCCAACTTGGCGCGCCGCGAACTAGGCGTGATGTTTAATGAAATTTATACGCGCATGCCCAACCTGCAAATCACAGGAGAGCCTGCTTACCTGCAGAGCAACTTCATTAATGGCATCAAGCGCATGGCTTGTCGCATTAATCCCTAACGAATCAGGAACAGCCGGACGAAGATCCGCAGTCACCGCACACGTAACACGCACCAGCGCGTTGCATGTTGGCAGAACCACATGATGAGCAGATCGCGCCAGTTTTTGCTGGTGTTGCCTGCGCATGTGGCTGTTGTGCTGCGAAGTCCATTTGTGCAACAAGTTCTTGCACAGTTGGCACTGTCTTCGGATCGCTGATCACGTCGACGCCTTGAGCGGTATTGGTTGCCGACTCTTCGACACCAGGCAGTGTTGGCTGCAAACGCTCTTCGCGAGTGTAGATACCCAACTCTGCACGCTCTTCGACCGATAGATACTCGACAGCCAAGCGACGGAAGAGATAGTCGATGATGGATGATGCCATACGAATGTCGGAATCATCGGTCATGCCTGCTGGCTCGAAGCGCGTGTTGATGAACGCTTCGATGAATGCGCGCAATGGAACGCCGTACTGCAAACCGTACGAAACGCTCTTTGCGAACGAATCCATGATGCCGGCCAAGGTGCTTCCCTGCTTTGACACAGTGAGGAACACTTCACCTGGACGACCGTCGACGTATTCGCCAATGGTTGCAAATCCCTTGCAATCAGCAACGCGGAACTCGAAGGTGCGACCACGGCGTGAGCGTGGCAACTTCTGACGGACTGGTTGGTGCACGATCTTTTCGACAATGCGCTCAACCGTGTTGGTCATCTGACCTGCGGCTGCTGCAGCGTCGGCTGTTCCCTTTTCTCCGTCTTTCTTGGCGGTGGAAAGTGGCTGACCAACTTTGCAGTTGTCACGGTAAATCGCAACTGCCTTGATGCCGAGCTCCCACGAAAGCATGTGCAATGCCTCGATGTCTTCAATGGTTGCTTCTTCTGGCATGTTGACGGTCTTAGAGATGGCACCAGACAAGAACGGCTGAGCCGCACCCATCATGCGAACGTGACCTTCATAGTGAATCGTGTTGTCACCCATCGAGCAAGCAAACACTGGCAAGTGCTCTGCCTTCAAGTCTGGTGAACCAACAATGGTCTTGTTGACATCGATGTACTGGATGATGCGATCAACAACTGGGCCTTCGTAGCCAAGATTGGTGAGTGCACGTGGCACTGTCTGGTTGACGATCGACATGTTGCCACCACCCACCAACTTCTTGAACTTGACAAGACCCAAGTCTGGCTCGATACCAGTTGTGTCACAGTCCATCATCAGACCAATGGTGCCGGTTGGTGCAAGCACTGTTGCTTGGCTGTTACGCACGCCGTACTCTTCGCCGTCACGAACGGCTGAGTCCCATGCATGGGTTGCAGCAGCAACGAGGTCTTGTTGCACCACGTCGATGTTGTCTATCTCGTTGTTGGCATCGCGGTGCATGCGCAACACGTTGAGCATGTAGCGCTCGTTTGCTGCAAAGCCTGAGAAAGGCCCCATGCGGCTAGCAATGCGCGCGCTTGTGGCGTATGCATGACCTGTCATCATCGATGTCAAAGCAGCAGCCCACGCACGACCACCTGTCGAGTCGTATGGCATACCAAGGGCCATCAACAATGCACCGATGTTTGCGTATCCGAGGCCCAACTGACGGAAAATCAGGCTGTTCTCGCCGATCTTCTCTGTTGGGTAGTCGGCGTTGCCCACCAAGATTTCCTGGGCGGTGAACATCACTTCGATGGTGTGACGGTATGCATCAACATCGAAGGTGTCGGTGTTGTCTAGGTACTTGAGCAAGTTGATCGATGCCAAGTTGCATGCCGAGTTGTCGATGTGCATGTATTCGCTGCATGGGTTGGAGCCATTGATGCGGCCTGTTGCATGAGCGGTGTGCCACTTGTTGATGGTGGTATCAAATTGCAAACCTGGGTCTGCGCACTCCCACGATGCGGTGGCAATTTGGCGCCACAAGTCGCGTGCCTTGATTGAGCGCACTGGTGCTCCATCCTTAACAGCCTTGTAAGTCCAGTCGCGATCTTCCTTAACGGCGTGCATGAACTCGTCGGTGACGCGCACCGAGTTGTTGGCATTCTGGTATTGCACAGAGAACGAATCTTTGCCATCAAGATCCATGTCGAAGCCAGCATCGCGCAACGCACGAGCCTTTTGCTCTTCACGGGTTTTGCACCAGATGAACTCTTCAACATCTGGGTGGTCCACATTCAAGATGACCATCTTTGCGGCACGACGTGTTTTGCCGCCCGACTTGATCGTGCCAGCCGACGAGTCTGCGCCACGCATAAAGCTCACTGGGCCAGAGGCAGTGCCACCACCCTTCAGGTGTTCGACACTTGAACGAATGTTTGACAAGTTGATACCTGCGCCAGAGCCACCCTTGAAGATGATTCCTTCTTCGCGATACCAGTTGAGAATTCCGTCCATGGTGTCTTCAGTTGAAAGAATGAAGCACGCACTTGCTTGCTGTGGCACTCCTGGTACGCCGATGTTGAACCACACTGGCGAGTTAAATGCTGCGCGCTGTGTGACCAAAATAAACTTGAGTTCGTCGCGGAATGCTTCGGCCTCGTCGGCGTCTGCAAAGTAACCACCCTCGATGCCCCAGTCGGCAATGGTGTTTGCTACACGATCGATGACCTGACGAAGTGAGTGCTCGCGCTCTGTCGTGCCCGGCGTGCCGCGGAAGTATTTCTGAGTAACGATGTTGGTTGCATTGAGCGACCAGCCAACTGGAAACTCGACACCGAGTTGCTCGAATGCAATTGTTCCGTCTTTCCAGTTGTTGATGCGCGCATCGCGCTTCTCCCAGACCATCTGGTCGTATGGGTGTACACCTTCAGTGGTGAACTTGCGGCTGATTCCGATGGTGAGCCGCTCTGGTGCGATTGACATTTTTGACTACTTCTCTCTGTATTTTTGGTACGTAACAACTGGTGAATAAAACGACTTAAACCTGATATTTCTCAATAACTACGGGCTCTGGGCAAATTTCCAATCAGAGTGAGAAGTCACCAAATCTGGCGTCCCTTTCGAGACCACTAGATGTTGTGTCCAAACCACTCCCACTGCAGATTTGCCCACAACTGGTAGGGATTGATTACAGCATTGTAATTACCTTCTGTCAATTACCCTCGTCGAAATTTGGGCACTTTTTTCTCTCTTGTTTTCCTTGCTCTGTAACGGTTTGGCGGCTCCTGAAAAATGACATCAAAAAGAAATATTAAAAAACATCTAGCAACGTCACACCCCCCTTTCACAGGTTCAAAACCTTGCGGTCTCACAGCTGCCGTGTTGCGTTGCGCCATTGCTAGATGCACTTCGCACTGTAGGGGTATACCCCTGTGTGGAGGAAGTGGATAACCCTGTGATTTTCAGGTTTTTACTGGGGATCATGCTGTGGACAGCGTTGTGTGCAACTCGGATTATGAGTGGATAACCGCTGCAACTGTTACTGGTATGCCATTTAATACGGAAGTTCCTGACAGCGGATCCATTTGATCTTCGTCAGTCAAAACATTTGAGTTCACGCCGGCGCGTTCTGCAGCGATAGTCATCTTCGTTCCGCGCACTCCGTGTCCCCATCCGTGCGGAAGACTCACAACTCGAGGACGAATATCGTTTGTGAGTTCCACAACTGCCACAACACTTCCGACGCGACTTGTAATGCGAGCACTTCCACCATCAACAACACCAGCGCGTGTGGCATCTTCTGGGTGCATCTGCAATGTGCAGCGTGGCTTACCCTTCACCAGCACTGAGACATTGTGCATCCACGAATTATTTGATCGTAAGTGACGACGACCGACGAGCAATAACTCGTCTGCATCAACTACGTGAATTGCCTGTTCTAAACGATCTAAATCCGCGAGCAGTTCTGTCGGAGCAAGTTCTACTTTTCCGCTCGGCGTACGCAAAACTTCCGGAATTCGAGGCTCGAGCGGCCCGAAGTCAACACCGTGAGGTTGGTCGCGCAACGTTTGCAAGTTGATGCCCTTTGGGTTTGCACCAAAAGCTTCGCCGTATGGACCGGTGCGCAGCAACGTGTCGAGAATGCGTTCTGGACCGTTCAGTTGTGTTGCGTCCACAATCTCACGAATCTCTTCTTCGCTACGCCCATGTATTGGAGATGATTTGTCTTTCAATAAATTGCCCAACAGCGAACCGAAAACGTATTCATCTATCACGGCAGGATCAACATCAGCCCCAGCACCTTGTGCAATGCCGGCGAGTTTTGCCAAGATCTGCCACTCGTCTAGTTGGTCGACGTCGCGCTCGAATACAGCCTCAGAAAAATTGGCGACGTTGCGAATTGAAAACGCAGTGAAGACCATGTCGTAATGACTGCGCTCCAAATGCGATGGCGGCGGCAAAATCACGTCTGCGTGACGCGTTGTTTCATTTAAATAAATGTCTACAGAAACCATGAACTCAAGGGACTCAAATGCTTTTTCGAGTTGCTCGCCATTGGGAGTCGACAACAGTGGGTTTCCTGCAACTGTCACCATCGCCCTAATTTGGCCTTCGCCAGGAGTCAGCATTTCTTCAGCCATGACAGACACTGGGTATTCGCCAATTGCCTCGGGTGACTTGCGCACACGCGAATATCCGTGCCCAATGCGAAAACCCTTGCCGGTGCCGGACTCCCCGCGGGTCGTTTGATTGCCAGCAGCGGGCATTGGAAACATCACGCCGCCTGCTTTGTCGAGATTGCCCGTAATCGTGTTGATCACATCGACCAGCCAAGACGCAGTCGTACCAAACGAAACTGTTGTTGTTCCGATACGACCGTAAACAAGTGCAGTAGGCGCATCGCTCAATTCGCCAGCAATTCGACGAATCGTTTTTGCATCAATACCACTTGCATCAGCAACGGCTTCTGGCGTAAACGGTGCAAGTGCTGCCGACAAGTGATCGAACCCTGCGATGTGTGCGCGCACGTGGTCTCCCACATCGGCTTTGCCACTCGCAAGGATTGTGTGAGCAATTGCAGCCAACAACAACGCATCACCATTGGGTCGTATCGCCAACCATTCATCGGCCTCCTCTGCTGTGCGGCTTCGAC
>JAIOXC010000090.1 GCA_021741795.1 Ilumatobacteraceae bacterium
ACTACCAGATAATCTTCGTGCCGTCATCGAGCCACTCATTGAGGCAGTTCCTCTTGACATTGCCGCACTGCTCAGTAGCGAACAAGTTGTGGCTTTGCAAGAACGCGCACAGTGGATCTGTGAAGGTGGAGCATTTCCTATCGATCGCAGTGGCACTCGATACCCGTGGCCAATCCTTTGAGCGATTTCAATCAACTCATTGACCGCAGTGATCTGGATGGTTTGGTGCGCGCGGTAGATGACTTGTGTTCAAGCCGCGACTGGTCATCGCTCTTGCAATTGCGCAACTCGTGCAGGCTCGCAACAGCAAGTGGCAAGCAACTTTGGCCGGCATCCACACTTGCCGAATACCGCCTTGCCTTGCTCGCCCCTGCACACATCGCAGCCCAGGTGGTCCTAGAAGGCTCCGGAAGGTTTACTCTCGGACCACTCACCGAAGTAATTGCTCAAAACCATCAGTGGTTGGAGTTGCAACATGAGTTACCGCATTCGCCAATTGCTTCGTTTGTTGCACACGAGTGTGCATTGCGCGGACAGCACATCGAAAACCCTGCTGATGTTTTTGATGCACTCGAGACCCCGCTCGAATTACAGAATTGGGAACCCAACTACGAACTTGCCGTCTATCGCGATAACTCTGCAGAGTTTCCGTCGCCAGAGCTTCCACCCACGTCAACAGGTCGTGTTGTAACTGCTGCTACTTCGTCAGAGAGTGCGAATGTTCAGGACAGCGCTGTCGTCGATGCAGTGCATCAACTCGTTAGTGCTTGGACAACTTCATCCAATGGAAAACTGCAGATTGGCGCAACACGTGGAGACGAAACGCATGCGCTTGCATCTGTCGGCATTGCATCGGCAACACTGCGCGAACTCGAGCCAACTCAAGCATTGGCGCTGTTGGCTTGGGCCGGCGCAAGCGGTGGCGCATTTGGTCGGCGTCGTGGTGCTGCAGCAGGGCGTGACAGCGCGTGGTGGCTGCTTGGCGCACTCTCGGGGCGCTCAAACCAATGGCCACTCGACAATGATGAGATTGGCGACGTACTGCATTCGTTGAAATGGTCGTGGTTTGATGCAGATGAGAGCCCAACCGGTTGGCAATTGCAACTCATGATCGTTGACTATCAGCGTGGTTTATCTTGGGCGATCAACGCTCGAGACTCGGTTGCTTGACAACCAGAGCACGACCTGTGTAACACTCAAAATTCACAGCATTTAACGCAATCAGCCGTACACATCGTTGTAACACAAACAACCAATAGGAGTCACGGTGACAGCATTAATGGAAGATAGACGAGCGGAGTAACTAGTGGAAGAATTGTTCACCGAAAACTTGGACAGGAACGCGACTGGCAATGACATGCGCAAACTAGCTATCAACATGGACAAGCGATTTGACTCAGTAGATAGGCGGTTTGACGCGGTGGACAGGCGCTTCGACGCAACCGATCGTGCAATCAATGAGCTGCGCCACGATATGAATGAGGGCTTTAACCGAATCGAATATCGCCTCACCCATCACCTGATCAACAATGTTGGTTGGATGATCGCCACCAATATTGCAGTTTTTGGCACGGTCATTGCCTCACTTGCATTCCTCTCGAGTTACTCCAAGTAGGCAAGGCTTTACTTAGCAAAATCAACGAACTTGAATACAGATAGCTATTTGTTCGAGCATTTCTTTTCATACACAATTTTTTCAGAATCATCGATCCACCGAAGCTCAACTTTGCGCTCGATACTCGTTCCAATATCTTTTGTTACTGCTCCGTATCCCTCATATCGCATGGACACGCGTATACCTCTTGCGACAAGATAATCAGAAACATTGCGAGCACGTTTCAGTGAAAGATTCTTGAGATATTCGGCTGAGTCAAATCCATTTTTACGCGCAAATCCCGAGACAAGAACTAGTCCACCACGCTCGGCCATCAGTCTCGCAACGCGATCTAGTTCTTGTTTATCTCTGGAATCCAGTATTGGCGAAGCAGGGTCAAAAATGATCCCGTTAGACAATCTCTCACCAACTAGTACTGGTGCAGTGGATTTTTTACTACTGATAGCAGTCCTGCATTCAAGAACCGTAGGAGAACTAGTTTTCGTCGGAGTAACAGTCGGAGTCGGAGTCGGAGCAACAGTCGTAGTCGTAGTTGTAGTCGGAGCAACCGTCGGGGTCGGATCAACAGTTGTAACTGGAGCAACTGTCGGGTTTGGAATTGGAGCAGGTGAAACAGTTGCGGTGGTCGTAAAAGATATTGAGTCGTTACCAGCAGTGTCTTGTATTGCCGAATTAGAAGTTGCCGAGTTCGGAGGTGGTGCCGTATACACAACTGAGATGACGTCTCCAATAACAGCCGGAGTTCCAAGCGTCAAAATTACCGTTGACCCGCTCACCGAATTTGAACTCACCGTCATTGACGTGGTGCCAACCGAAACGGCAAAGTCGCCAGCAATAGCAGTCGTCGCATTCAGCGCTTCGTTGAATGTAAGAGTTACTTGTGTACCAGCAGTGTTTGCCGTTGCCGAACTCAAGGTAGGTGCAGTTGTATCAATGACAATTGCCTGTGCACCAGCGATGTTGTTGGCACCAGTTGGCAATGTCGTAGACGTCATGACATTGCCAGCGGCATCTGTTGGTGCCGATGTAAGCGCGTATAACGTCACGGTCAAATCCGCACTGTTATCCCCCGTGCCAACCGTGTAGGTACCAGACAATGTCGTTGATGCCGTTGCCGTCGTCAAAACCACTGTGTCGCCCGTATCGAGCGTGACGGTGATTGACGCCCCAGCGGCGACCGTTTCGCTCAGTGTTGCTGTGACATCGACTGTCGTTCCAATCCCATATTTGCCATTTGATTTAGGTGAGGAAAATGAAGTCACAGTTGGAGGCGTTGCATCAACCGTGATGCTCAATGCCGACGTCAATGCCGAGTCAATACCGCTATTAGTTTGTTTTGCAGTAACCGACCAAACGCCATCGACCAACGTTCCGAGATCGCAACCCGTAGTTTCGGCAGCCGCCGTAAACGTACAAGTCACATTCGCCGAACCAGCCTTCGTAGCAGTCACCGTTACCGTGTTGCCGTCGGTTGCACTACCAACCGAAATAGTTGGTGTGTTGTCTGACGTAATATTGTCGGTCGAAGACGAGCCAGAGTCAGATGCAGTTGCTAGATCTGGCGTTGCGGGTGCAGCGGGAGGAGCGACATACGTAAACCCTCCTGTCAGCGTTGCATTTGGGCTGACGCCGGTTGCAACCACAACATCTCGCGGACCTGCGGTTCCGGATGGTGTTGTACAAGTAATCGAAGTTGACGAGATAACTACCACCGATGTACACGAACTACCACCAATGGTGACAGTTGCTCCCGATATGAAATTTGCGCCCGTAATTGTCACGGACGTGCCGCCTGCAGTTGTGCCAGAAGTTGGTGAAATGCTCGTGACAGTTGGTGGTCCAGAAACGGGCACAACGTTTACACTCGAAGATGCAACGGAGTCGCCAACAGAGTTCACTGCTTTCAAATAGATCGTGTACGTAACCCCAGGTGTCAAACTGGGAATAGTCACTGGTGAAGATGCATCGGCTGGACTCAGCGCCGTGTAATTGACACCATCTAGCGAATATTTGTAGTTCGTTACCCCTTGCCGGGTACCTGGACTCACTTGAGTGAATGCGATAGATGCCGAACCGCTACCCGCGGTCGCAGTTAGCCCCATTGGCTTGTATGGAACAGTCTCCGCAGCGCTCGAACCACTCACCGTGCAACCAGCATGTCTGGTTGAAGTTGAAGTATTGGGTGGAGTGCCATTGACGATCTGATACCAACTCAGACTCTTGGTGACAGGAACAGTATTAAACACTGCGCGAAGGTAGAAATAATGTAGGACACCGTTTGGCAATCCCAAAGTGTCCCAACTAACTTCAACAGGACTTGTTGCGTCGGCCGGACTTAGTGCTCTAAATGATCCGTCAGGTGGCTCCGCACTTATTTCGGTTGTTGAATACGCGTACTCATAATTAGTGACAGTAGGTGACGTCTGAGTTGGGGCTGTGAGGTAAAAAACAATCCCCCAGTTGTCGCACAACATATCCACATACCTCGGTTGATCCGCATTGGATGCAAGCGCTGTATTTGACTCAGTACGCGTATTCGGCACAAAGATCAACACGACAAGCAGTAGCGCGGCGGCGGCCACCTGGCGAAGGCCACCACCACGAACCCATTGCTTAAAGCTTCGCTTGAGCTCAGATTTGCTAGCGACTCGGTGATTCTTCATAGCCTCTAACATTATTAGAGAATATTGAACCGACTTACTGACTGAAAATTTATAACTAGGATTTGTTTGTGGCTGAAATAAACAACACTCGCGAGCGATTGCTCAAGGCAGCCGCAGCAACAATCGACAAAGGTGGTGAGGGTGCCGTACGCATACGGGATCTCACGAAGTCATGCGACATCACCGCTCCCTCGATCTACCACTTCTTCGGCAGCCGCGAAGGCCTCATTGATGCAGCCCAAGCTTTCCGCTTTTCACGCGGGCAACGTCAGTTGAGCGATGCTTTTGCTTCTGCGATTCACACTTGCAAAAGCAAGACTCAATTCGTCGAGCTTGCGCATCGATTTCTAGAAACTATGTTTGCCCCCGACCGGCGCGTAATCCGCAATTCGCGCCTCAACGTGCTCGGCAATGCGATCAATCGGCCAGCGCTGTCAAAGGAATTGGGGATTGCCCAAGATGTTTCAAACAAGGTAGTCGGTGAATCTTTGGGTTATGCGCAGACCAAAGGCTGGGTGCGAGACGATTTCAATACCGAGATGTTTGCAGCATGGCTCAACGGAATGGTCAACTCGCGTCGCCTCATAGAAATGAATGGCACTCACCCACTTGGCGACGAGTGGGACGTGATTGCTAAACGCTCTATATGTATGACTATCGGCATTCCTGAGCCGGCTCGAAAAAAATCGAAGCCAACTAAAAAGCGTCAGTAATTAGCCGCGTGACTTGAGCAGCTCGATGAGCTGTGGCAACACTTTGTGCACGTCGCCCACAATGCCAAGGTCAGCAACACCGAAGATCGGTGCTTCTTTGTCCTTGTTGATGGCGATGATGTTCTTAGAACCCTTCATGCCCACCATGTGCTGCGTTGCACCCGAGATACCTGCTGCGATGTAGACAGTTGGCTTCACAACCTTGCCGGTCTGACCAACTTGGTAGCTGTAAGGAACCCAGCCGGCGTCGACGATTGCGCGTGATGCACCAGGTGCACCCTTGAGCAATGTTGCGAGCTCTTCAACAAGTGTGTACTTGCCTGCTTCGCCCAAGCCACGACCACCAGAAACAACGATTGCTGCTTCGTCAAGTTTTGGACCACTGCTTGCCTCGACATGAACTGCCAAGACTTTTGCGCTGCCTGCGATACCGAGGTCTGGAATTGGTGCGGCAACAACCGGTGCTGCTCCTCCGCCTGCCGACTCGGCAACGAAGCTCTTTGGACGGAACGACACCAAGTGTGGGCCACTCCCTGTGAAGGCTGTGGCTACAAGTGAGTTGCCACCGAAAATTGGTGTTGTTGCAATCACGCCGTCTGCAGACTCTGCAATGTCGGTGTTGTTGGTGAGTACTGTGCGATCGAGCTTGACCGACAAACGCGACATGATGTCACGGCCTTCGTAGTTCTGAGGAAACATGATCACGTTTGGTGTGTCGCCACCGTCGATGACTGCTTTCATTGCACCCGAAACCGCAGGGCCCGACAATTTGCCAGCCAAGTCGCCAGTTGCATACACCTTTGTTGCGCCGTGCTCGCCGAGAGCACCAAGTC
>JAIOXC010000091.1 GCA_021741795.1 Ilumatobacteraceae bacterium
ATTACACCGAGTACGGCTATCACTTTGGAACAGCTGTTGAGCGACTCAAGTTGCTTGAGGCTGGATTGCCTGTCATCAAGTCACGTTTGGCAAAGCTCAATCCGCAGCCTGTCAACGGCACGATTCCAATCATGATTGGTGGCGGTGGCGAAAAGGTCACGTTGCGCCTTGTTGCAGAGCATGCCAATCAGTACAACTACTTTGGCCCGCCAGAGAGCTACGGCAACAAGATCAAGATCTTGGATGAGTGGTGTGCAAAAGTTGGTCGTAATCCACGCGAGATCGAGCGAACGGTTGCTATCTATCCAAAAGAAGTGACACCAGAAATTTTTGCTCAATACAAAGAGGTCGGTGCAGAGCACATCATTTTGACGTGCTCCGATCCATTTGATTTCAGTGATCTCGAAAAATTGCTCAGCTGGAGCAAGTAACTACTTCGAATAGTGGCCGATGGCCTGAACAATTACGTCAAAGGCCTCTTCGGCCTGCACATCCCATACCACTTCACAGTTTGGGTTGAGGCGTTCAATAAGCCTACGCTGATCAATCATCGTCATTCCACGCGTGTGTTCGCCATTGAGTTCGATCACCACGTGTTGAGGTTTGGTGGTGAATAGTTGCGGATGTGTGAGCGCAAGCACTGCACACGGATCGTGTACTGCGCCACCTTGCATATTGTCGTGTCGGCTCACGTAGACGTCAGAGAAAAATACAAACAAGTCGGCGAGCACCGAAGCGAGATGGCCGGGTAGTGCGCGAACCTTTTCAATGCGCTTAGGAGTTGCCTGCAGTTTGTGTGTCACATCTAGGCCGCTCATGATCAATTTGCCGCCGTATTCAAACACCATTGTGGCTGCTTCAGGGTCTGCCCAAATGTTGAACTCGGCAGCCGCACTGCGATTGCCGAATGAACCGCCACCCATGAGCGAGATGCCAGCAATGCGGTGCGCAATGTCGGGTGCGCTACGAAGCGCAAGAGCAATATTGGTTAATGGTCCTGTAGGCACCAGCCACACGCCCTCGGTTGTGCGGCAAGTGTCGATGATGAAACCCACTGCGTCCTCTGAATCTGCTGGGCCGGACGGCTCAGGCAAGTCGGCTCCATCAAGACCGCTCTTGCCATGCACGTATGAAGCGTCTCGTGGCGGAGCAACTAGGGGCCGGTGTGCTCCTTGGTGCAATGGTGCTGTGGAGCCGATCATGTCGAGAACGATTCGAGCATTGCGGGTGGTCGCACTAATTGGCGCGTTGCCGGCAACAGTTGTTACTCCGAGCACATTGGCATGCCGAGCAGCCACTACGAGCGCCATTGCATCGTCGTGGCCTGGGTCGCAATCAATGATCATTGGGATTGGGCTACTGAAAGATGTCATCCGCAAGACTCTAGTTGTTTGCTCGCGTTCTTCTGTTTGGGCTCAGTGATGTGCCACAGTAGAGAGGTGAGTACGGCCCCCAAAGAATTCGCCTTCGACGTCGTGGTCGTGGGCAGCGCCAATCTCGATCTGGTTGCAACACTCGATCATTTACCGAAACCAGGCGAGACCATCGTCGCGCTCAGTTATGCCGAACATGCCGGCGGCAAGGGTGTCAATCAGGCGGTTGCTTGTGCTCGCATGGGTGCACGCACGGCATTTGTTGGCTGTGTGGGCAACGACGATGCAGGGTTATTTTTACGTGGCGTGCTCGAAAACGAGGGTATCGATACGACGATGTTGCGCGTTGTCGATATGCCGACAGGTCGTGCGTTTATCAATGTTGACAGTCGTGGCGAGAACGAGATCGTTGTCATTTCTGGTGCCAACACGCAGGTTGGCGTTGCGCAAAATCCTTTAGTGCTGCCAACTTCGCATGTGTTGCTGATGCAGCTCGAGATACCTCTTGCAACTGTTGCTGCTGCACTTACAGCAGCTCAAAAGAGCGGGGCGATCACGGTGCTGAATCCAGCGCCGTATAAGTCGTTGACCGAAGAGATCTTGTCGCTTGTAGATGTAATTGTGCCGAACGAAACTGAGTCGGCCGCATGCGGTGGCACACAGGCGTTGCTCGACGCCGGAGTGAAGACGGTGCTCACAACACTCGGAGAACGAGGCGCAATTATCAACACTCAAACATCGGCTACGAGCATTGCACCACACAAGGTTGTTGCTGTCGACACGGTTGGCGCTGGAGACGCGTTTATCGGTGCCTTGAGTGCCGAACTTGCACGAGGGGCAGCCATCAACGATGCCGCTGCAGTCGGTGCAGTTGCCGGCGCCTTGGCAACAACAGTTCGAGGTGCTGTGCCGTCGCTACCTACTCAAACTTCTGTGCGCAGCGCGATGAACAAACAATGAGCGACATCTCCAAGCCCCAGTTAATGCACTTTTATGATGAAGAAAGTGCCGAGTTGGCGATCGCGATTGTTAAATATGCAATGGAGCGGGTCAAGATGGACCCGCCCCCGCTCGACAAGCCCTACACACTGAGCGAGTTGCAACAAATTGTTGGGCAAACAATCAAACCTGAGGGTCGAAACGGAATCGATGTGTTGCGCGAGTTTGTCGACGAACTTGCACCCTCGTGCATCAGCGTTGATCACCCGTTGTTCTTGTCATTTGTGCCTGGTGCTCCTACCGAGAGCTCGGTGTTGTTTGACTTGGTTGTTGCCTCATCCAATATTTATGCAGGCTCATGGCTCGAGGGTGCTGGTGCGGTGTACGCCGAAAACCAAGCAATCAAGTGGGTGTCTGACATGGCGGGCATGCCTGAAGAGTCGGGTGGTGTGTTTGTTGCCGGAGGCACTGCAGGCAATTTGTCGGCACTGATTGCTGCTCGTTGGCGTTGGCGTCATCGTGCAGGTGGCGCGCTCGATCGCACACGGCCGCTCATCATTGCTTCTGGTGGTTCGCATTCGTCTGTCGAGCAGGCGGCAAAAGTGATGGACGCAGATGTTCTGAAGGTGCCTGCAGACCAACGTGGTCGCACCGACGGGGTAGCGATGCAACGGTTCTTATCGTCGCTCAATGAATCCGAATTACAACGAGTTTGTGCCATTGTCGCCACCGCTGGCACCACAAATGTTGGTGTTGTTGATGACCTTGAGGGCATTGCCAAAGTCGCTCGCGCAATTGGTACGTGGTTGCACATCGACGGTGCATATGGTGCGGCCGCGTTGTGTGCTCCAAGTGTGAGGCACTTGTTCAATGGCATCGAACACGCCGACAGCATGATTGTTGATCCGCACAAGTGGCTGTTTGGTCCATACGACTCATGCGCGCTGATTTATCGCAACCCAGCCGAAGCTCGTCATGCTCACACTCAACACGCCGAATATCTAGACGTTTTGCAGCAAGACGGTGAGGTACGCGACGAGGCCTGGAATCCAGCCGACCTCGCACATCACTTATCTCGCCGAGCACGCGGCTTGCCATTTTGGTTCAGCCTCGCCATGCATGGCACCGAGGCCTATACCGAAGCGATGGAAGCAACGCTCGAGGTTGCTCGCCAAGGTGCCCAGTTGGTGCGCGACGCAAAACATGTGGAGTTGGTGCTTGAGCCCGAGTTATCGGTGATTGTGTTTCGACGAATCGGTTGGACGCCCGAGCAATATCAGATGTGGAGCGACCGCATTTTAGGTGAAGGCCTTGCTTTTGTGGTGCCGAGTACCTGGGACGGCGAAACTGTCTTGCGTATGTGCATAGTCAATCCACGCACAACAGTTGCGGGACTTGCATCAATCATTGGTTCGCTCGCGTAAAGCGAGCGCAGCAACTAGAACTTATTTCTGTGCTGGTTCTTTCTTGACGACAGTCTTTTTGCGGGTGCCGTAACGCTTGTTGAAGCGCTCAACGCGACCTGCGGAGTCGATGATCTTCATCTGACCGGTAAAGAATGGGTGGCTGGCATTCGAAATGTCCAACTGCACGCATGGATATGTCTGGCCATCTTCCCAAACCGTGTTCTTGGACGGATCTGGATTCATGGTGGTGCGGGTCAAAAATCGGTACTCTGCCGAGGCATCTTCAAAGACAACAAAGCGGTACTCGGGATGTGTTTCCTTTTTCATAAGTCTCATAGTGTAGCGGGGCATATTCCCCGTCTATACTTGTCCAATGCCAAATCGCTGTGATGTCCTCGGAAAGCGTCCGGGTACGGGCCATACCGTTTCCCACTCAAATATCAAGACCAATCGCTGGTGGAAGGTCAACGCCCACAAAAAGCGTTTCTGGCTTCCATCCGAGAAGCGCTGGATCACACTCAACGTGAGCTCCAAGGGTCTTCGCACAATCGACAAGTTGGGTATCGAGCGCATCGTCGCCGACATCCGCGCAACCGGTCAGAAAGTCTGAGTATCTAAGTCATGGCTGCAAAATCTAAGGACAAGCGTCCAATCATCAAGCTTCGTTCAACAGCCGACACTGGCTATGTGTACGTGACCCGTAAGAACAAGGTCAATTCACGCGAGCGTCTCGAGCTCAAGAAGTACGACCCAGTCGTACGCAAGCACGTCATCTTCAAAGAAGAGCGTTAAACCTCGCGCGCTTCGGCGCGTTATGTTTATTTGAGTGCGTTTTGCAAATCTGCGATGATGTCGCTGGTTGCTTCAAGCCCTATCGACAATCTCAGCATCGAATCTGTAATCCCGCTCGCTAGCTGCGCATCTGTGTCTACACCAATATGTGTGCTTGATGCTGGGTGACAAATCAAAGTCTCTGGGCCACCAAACGAAACCGCTGGTCGCACAATCTGTAGTGCATCAAGAACCTTGCGTGCGGCATCTTTGCCACCAGCAATCTCAAATGAAAGCACCGAACCAAACTTGCGCATCTGCTTGGTAGCGAGCGCGTGTTGCGAGTGAATAGCCAGGCCGGGGTAGTGAACTGCTGTGACTTGCTTGTGAGTTGACAGCCAAGTCGCAATAGCCAGCGCACTTTCACATTGGTGCGCAATACGCACACCGAGTGTGCGAATACCGCGCATACCATTGAGCGCATCATGGGGTGAAGCCGTTGCGCCATGCATCACTGAGTAGCCCCAGATGGAGTCGATCAATTCCTTTTCGCCAGCAACGACACCGAGCATCGCGTCGTTATGGCCTGCAATGCCTTTGGTCGCAGAGTGCAATACAAGGGAGACGCCAAACGAAAGTGGTTGTTGGCCAAGTGGCGTTGCCAATGTTGAATCAACGAGAGTAAATGGTCCTTTTATTGCACCGAGTTCGGCCAAGTCAACGAGGCCCATCTGCGGGTTAGATGGTGACTCTGCAATCACCAGCATGGTCTTGCCTGGCCTCACGGCTGCAGCCATGGCACCTGGCTTTGAGCCATTTACGTATGTCACGTCTATGCCGAGTCGCGCACATGGCCCATTAAGAAAAGAGATTGTGCCGCCATACAGCTGATTGTGAGCCACAATGTGATCACCGCTTGAACACAGCGCCAAAATCACGCTGCTCACTGCGCCCATGCCGGAAGCAAATGCAAGTGCATCTTCTGCGCCTTCAAGTTCTGCCACAGCTTCTTCAAAAGAACGAACTGTTGGGTTTGAGTAACGGGCGTAATTGCCACTCTTGTGTGTGGATAGCGCGTGCTTGGTGCTGTCGTCGAGTCCTGCCGATTGCCACGTAGTTGATGGCCAAAGTGTTGGCGCAAGTGAACCAGATGCATCACGACCAGATGTGATCGCCGTTGTCTCAGGCTGCACTTTTGGTTGCTCGTTAGGCATCACAACAGCGTAACGAAGTACGACTCTGCAGAAGGTTCGCTTTATATATCCCTGTAGCCTGCATGCGTAGCTTGTCTACGGCGACGTGGCCGAATGGTTAGGCATGGGCCTGC
>JAIOXC010000092.1 GCA_021741795.1 Ilumatobacteraceae bacterium
AGCAGAGTGACCGTGCGCGGTGTCGATAACGAGCGCATCGACTCCAGCAGCAATGAGAGCTTCGGAGCGAGACTCGAGATCATCGCCCACACCAACGGCTGCGCCGCAACGCAACCGACCACCAGAGTCGCGTGTGGCAGTGGGGAAGTCTTGACGCTTCATGATGTCTTTAACCGTGATGAGGCCGCGTAATTTTCCGTCTTTATCAACGAGTGGAAGTTTCTCGATGCGATGCTCTTGCAATATGGCTCGTGCTTCGTCGAGTGATGTACCAACGTGTGCAGTGATGAGACCGGTTGATGTCATGAACTCGGTAACAGGTCGCACATAGTCGCTTTGCTTGCAAAACCGAATGTCGCGATTGGTAAGAATGCCAACGAGTGTGCCCGTGGCGTCGGTGATGGGTACGCCAGAAAAGTGGTAGCGATGCATCAGTTGCTCGGCATCTTCAAGTGTGGCTGTGGGTGGCAAGGTAACTGGATCGGTGATCATGCCAGACTGCGAGCGCTTGACGCGACGTACTTCGTTTGCCTGATCTTCAATGGTGAGGTTGCGATGGATTACTCCGAGACCACCAATGCGGGCAAGTGCAATAGCAAGACCTGCTTCGGTGACTTTGTCCATCGCTGCCGAAACAAGTGGAACGGCAAGTTGAATGTCGCGGGCAAATGTGGTGGAGGTGTCGACCATGTCGGGCAGCACATCTGAATATCCCGGAACGATGACAACATCATCAAACGTGAGGCCCTCGAAGTGAGTAAAAAAATCAGTGTGTTGGTTGGTCATGATGTGGGTGCTTTCTGCTGGGTGATGAGTTGTTGGAGAGCATGAATAACGAGTGTGTGTTCGGTGGCGTGAACTCGTGCTTCAAGACTGCTGAGCGTGTCGGCGACATGAATAGGCACAATTTGTTGGGCAATGACTGGGCCGTTGTCGACACCTTCGTCGGGCACAAAATGCACCATGACTCCGGTTTCGCGGCGCGAGCCTTGAACGAACTCGGTAAACGCGCGCTCGATGGCATGAACACCTGGCAGTTGACCGGGAAGTGCGGGATGAATGTTGATGACCTGATTGGGGAACTGCGACAGAAAACTGTTGGACAAGACGCGCATAAAACCAGCAAGCACGATGATGTGGGGTTGCCAAGCACCAACAATCTGCGCAAGGCGCGCATCGTATTGTGGGCGAGTCTCGTGCGGTTTTGCTGCAACAACTGCTGTCTCGACCTTGTGGCACTCTGCACGGTTCAGTGCAAACGCCTCGTGCTTGTTGGAAACAACACCAACTACCTGAGCATCAAGTTGTTGCACTGTGTTGATTGTTGCATCGCACGCGTCGATGATGGCCTGCAGGTTGGTGCCGTTGCCGGACGCAAGAACCACAAGCCGCGCGGTCATGAGAGTGAAACTCGACTGTGTTGGTTGGAGGTGTGGTGCACAAGACTTCCGATAACAAAAGTTGGTTCACTAATGGCCGACTGCACTGCAGATACATCGCTTGGCGCAACGATGACCACCATGCCGATGCCCATGTTGAGTGTGCGATAGAGCTCGTCGGTGTTGAGCGCGCTGAGTTGTTGCACAAGTTGAAACAGCGGTGGCATGGGCCATGAACCGAGATTGATCTTTGCTCCAACACCATCTGGAAGCACGCGTGGCATGTTGTCGGGAAGACCACCGCCTGTGATGTGCACAAGTGCTTTAACATGTTCGGTATCGAGCGCACCTTTGAGCACGGGCAAGTAGTTGCGATGCGACATCAGCAGCGCTTCGACAAGTGGCTTGTCGAGCGGTGCTGGTTGAGACTCGAGGGGAATCCACGCAAACAACTTGCGCAAGTATGAATAACCGTTGGTGTGTGGACCATTGGAGAGCACGCCGATGAGTACATCGCCTGCTTGGATATTTTGTAGCGGCAAGAGTTGGTCGCGCTCGGCAACGCCCACGAGTGTGCCAGCAATGTCGAATGCGCCTGGTGCATAGACGCCTGGCATTTCAGCTGTTTCGCCGCCCAGCAGCACGCAACCAGCAGCAGCGCATGCGTCGGCCATGCCACCAACCACTTCGGCAACCATTTCGGCATCGATGTGAGACGAAGCAAGATAGTCAAGAAAAAAGAGTGGGTAGGCACGTTGCACGAGCACGTCGTTAACGCAGTGATTGACAATGTCATGACCGGTGCCACGAATGCGACCCGTACGCGCAGCGAGTTCGACTTTGGTGCCAACGCCATCGGTTGATCCAACGAGCACTGGGTGATCAAACTGTTTGAGGAATGAAACGTCAAGTGCGCCACCAAATGCTCCGACACCACGCAGAACTAAGTCGCTCGCAGTTTTTTCAACGCTTGTTTTGATGAGGCTGACCGCCCGTGTGCCCTCATCGATATTGACGCCGGTAGATGCGTATGAATGAATAGTGGCACCGGGTGCGCGCCACGCAATGTCGCGACGCATGTGTGAGCCACGAAGCGTTATGCGATTAGCTGCTGCATAGGCGTGAGTGCGCGCATCTTCGAGAGTGGGACCAATACCAACGCATGTGAGTACGCGTCCACCAGCGGAGACGATTTTGTTGTCGACCAATTCGGTGGCGCCGTGATACACCGTGGCGATGGGTGTGGACTGTGGAATATCACTGATTGCATCGCCGGTCTGTATTTTGTGTGGGTAGCCGTCTGCAGCGATGACAACACCTAGCGCGCTGGCTTCTTTGATACGCAGAGGGTTTGCCGTGAGTGACGAAGCGAGAGACGAAGTGGCGCATGCCAGCATCAACTCAACAAAATCATTTTCGATCAGTGCGAGCAATACCTGGGCCTCTGGGTCGCCGAAACGACAATTGAACTCAAGTAATCGTGGCCCATTAGAAGTGAGCATGATGCCTGCGAATAATGCTCCTACATAAGGAGTGCCCATTTTGGCGAAATGGCCGATGACTGGTGCGATGAACTCGGCGTGCAGTGCAGCTGCCGTGGTGTTGACCGGTGCGGGAGCGTAGGCACCCATGCCGCCAGTGTTTGCGCCGGTGTCGCCTTCGCCAACACGCTTGTGGTCTTGGGCGAGGGGTAGAGCAACGCTCGTGATGCCGTCGCACAAAGCAATGAGAGACACTTCGGTGCCAATGAGCCGTTCCTCCAAAACAATGTCGCCAACAGCGATTGCTTCGCGGATAGCGACATGGGTTTCAACAATCGATTCGGGTACGACAACACCCTTGCCAGCTGCAAGGCCAGATTGTTTGACAACAACAGGTCTGTCAAAGGTTGCGCACCATGCAATTGCGGCATCGGCATTACCTTTTGGAAAGTGGGCAAAGTGTGGGCTTGACAAGTTGAGTTGCCGAGCGAGTTGGCGAGAAAAGACTTTGGATGACTCGAGCTGTGCAAGTTGTTGTGTTGGGCCAAAGACTTTGACATTGATGGCGTGAAGTGCATCGGTGAGACCAGCATCAAGCGCTACCTCTGGGCCGATGATCACCAAGTCGACATGCTGCTGCTTGCACAATGCGACAATGCCCTGTACATCGGTAACTGCGACATTGTGTCGCTCGCCTGGCATGCCGGCGTTGCCTGGCGCGACAAGTAGGCGTTTGCAATGCAATGACTGTGCAACTTTGCTGGCAATGGCGTGTTCGCGACCACCGCTGCCAACAACGAGCACCGTGACGTCGTGCGTCATGCAAGCACCTGGTCAAACACATCTTTACTGTGGCGCTTGGTGATCTGGATTGGGTATGCACCAGTGAAGCACGCGTTGCAGTAGCCGTCTTCTTTGCCGACTGCGCGCATCATGCCATCAAGTGACAAAAATGCGAGCGAGTCGCAACCGATTTGCAGACGTAATTCTTCCAAGTTGAGGCGAGCCGAGATGAGGTCGTCATCGTGGCCCATGTCGACACCAAAGTGGCACGCGTGTGTGATGGGAGGGCAGGTGATGCGCAGGTGCACTTCGGTTGCACCCGCATCACGAATGAGTGCAACGAGTCGGCCCGCGGTGGTGCCACGCACAAGCGAGTCATCGATCATGATGACACGCTTGCCCTCGAGGTTTTCATTCAGCGTGTTGAACTTCATGGCCACACCTTTGTCGCGCATCGACTGTGTTGGCTCGATAAACGTGCGACCGATATAACGGTTTTTGATCAAGCCGTCGTTATAGGGAATGCCGCTGACTCGTGAGAAGCCAACTGCTGCAGGGATGGACGAGTCGGGTACAGGGATGACAACGTCGGCATCAACCGATGCTTCTTCAGCAAGTTGTTCGCCCAAGCGCTGGCGCACAGAATGCACACTGCGGTCGTCCCACTCTGAGTCTGGACGCGAGAAGTACACGAACTCAAATGTGCAACGGGCTTGGGGTACGTGAGGGATCTGTGCTTGGCGACGAGTGAGTTGTGTGCCTTGCGCAGTGACGATCTCTCCAGGTGCGACCTCTGAGATATTGGTGCAATCGAGTGTTCGCAGCGCACACGTTTCAGATGTGATTGCCCAACCGCCGTTGGGCAACTGGCCAACCGATAACGGCCTAAAGCCCCATGGGTCGCGCACGGCAATGATGCGGTCGGCTGCCAAGATGACGAGCGAATACGCACCTTGCCACGCCGACAGTGTGCGTTCGAGTCGTGTTTCCCATGTTGCGCCGCCAGCCGATGCAAGCATCAGCGTGATCACTTCGGTGTCAGATGACGCGGTAAGGCCAAAACCCTTGGCAAGCAACTCGTCGCGAAGCTCTGGTGCATTTACCAAGTTGCCATTGTGGGCAACAGCAAGTGGGCCATGCATTGTCTCGACCAAAAATGGTTGTGCGTTGCGCGCGCCAGGAGCGCCGGTGGTTGAGTAACGGGTATGACCGATTGCGTACATGCCGTGCAGTGGTGCAAGTGTGTGTGGAGTAAACACTTGACCGACAAGACCGACATCTTTGTGCAGGCGAGCCTGCTTGCCATCGGCAACTGCAATACCCGCAGCTTCTTGTCCACGATGTTGCAGCGCAAACAAACCAAAGAATGAAAGTTGTGCAGCATCGTCTTGCGTGGAAGAGATGGCCAACACACCACACTCTTCGTGCGGTGAGTCGGTATCGAAAATTGCTTGCAATGAATGCTCAGGCATTGCGACTCTTGGCGTCGGCTGCGAGCACTCTTTCGCGTTGTGCTTGCTGAGCATTCGCGACTGCTGTGGCAACTGCGCTGTCGTGGTGAGCAAGCACCTTTGCTGCAAATGCTGCAGCATTGACTGGCTCTGCAATAAATGCGCAAGCGACTCCAGGCGGCATACGCACGCTCGACCAGATGTCATTAACTGATTGGGCATCATCGCTCGGTGGTGGGCACGCAATTACCGGTGCAGTCACTTGGGGGTCTGTGAAACCCGACAATGCATTGGACCTACCGGCAACCGTGATGTACACCTTTGGACGGCCGTTGGCTTCGTATTCACGAATGAGGCCAAGTACGTGCTCGGGAGTGCGATGAGCGGAACCCACGCGTACCTCGACGTCGAGTGCAAATACCCTGGCGGCATCTGCAATCTTGTTGCTGTGATCCATGTCGGCAGGTGAGCCCATGAGAATGATGACTTGTGGTTTCATATCAGGTTCGCTTTCTGTAGTGATGTTGTAAGTCGTTGTTGTACCGGATATTCACCTGCAACAAATGGTGTGCCAGTAATGCGTTCGAAGGCTTGTATGTAGCGAGATGTGGTTGCGCTGATCACTGCTGGATCGAGCGTTGGTGGCGGGCCGTCGCCGCGATAGCCAATGGCATCGAGTGCTAAGCGAATTGGTT
>JAIOXC010000093.1 GCA_021741795.1 Ilumatobacteraceae bacterium
TCATTTTTGGTGGTGGTCAAGAGCGCGACAGACGCAGTGGCACACACAACGTTGCCGGCATCATCGGCGCTGCAACCGCATTGCATGTCGCCGACATCACTCGAGCCGACGAAAATGAGCGAGTCACCAAACTGCGTGATCGCCTTGTAGACGACATCGTTGCAGCATTGCCAGAAGTGCTTGAAACCGTGCCGCGCGAGCATCGCGTGCCGGGCGTTGCTCATCTTTGTGTAAAAGGTATTGAGAGCGAAGCATTGTTATTTTTGCTCGACCAAGCCGACGTGTGTGCTTCGGCCGCATCGGCTTGCGCGAGTGGTGCGATGGAACCCTCTCACGTGCTCGCAGCGATGGGTCTTTCTCGCGAGTGGACAAACGGTGCTCTCAGGCTCAGCCTTGGCCACACCACTACAGATGCCGACATTGATACTGCCGTGCGCACCATTGTTGGCGCTGTTACGCAATTGCGTCGCTGACGCACCAGCCAAAGCCAATCCCCGTAGCCTTTAGAGCATGAAAGTGCTCGTGGCCATGTCTGGAGGTGTCGATTCGTCGGTCGCCGCAGCCGAACTCAAAGATGCTGGTCATGAAGTAGTTGGAGTGACCATGCGCTTGTGGGGTGGCGAAAGCGACACCGGTTGCTGCTCGGTTTCCGATGTGGACGATGCGCGCCGTGTTGCGCAACAACTTGGTATCGATCACTTGGTGTTCAATTTTTCGGATGACTTCAATACGCATGTTGTAGACCCATACGTGAAAGCTCACGTAGATGGCTTTACGCCTAACCCATGTATCGAGTGCAACCGTCACCTCAAGTTTGATCGCTTGAGCGAGCGAGCACGCCTGCTTGGTTTTGATGCCGTTGCAACTGGTCACCATGCTCGCATCGAAAAAGACGATGAGGGCACAATGCGACTTGCTCGCGGCGCAGATGATGCCAAAGATCAAAGTTATGTAGTGCACATGCTCGACCAAAAAGAGTTGGCCTTCACCATGTTTCCTGTTGGACATCTCACCAAAGCGCAAGTGCGTGACAGAGCAGTTGAATTGGGTCTGCGTACTGCAACAAAACCAGACAGCCAAGACGTGTGCTTCATTAGCAAGACCGGTGGACGCGAAACATTCTTGGGCAATCGCATTCCATTTCGTCCAGCACAAGTAGTAAACGAAGATGGCTCGGAAGCGGGAAGAGTCGAAGCACTTGAGCTCGTAACGATTGGTCAGCGCAAGGGCCTCGGTCTGCCAGGTGGTGGGCCAAAGCAATACGTTGTTGATGTCGATACGCCGAATGCACGCATCACGGTGGGTGACGAATCAAAGCTGTTTTGTGCATCGGTTGTTGTGAAGAACATCGTGTGGTCTGATGCTGCTGATGCACAACGATTGCGCGTCAACACCGACGTGCTGGTGCAGTCGAGTGCTCATGGCGCGGCAATCCCTGCAACCGCTGAAGTATTGGGAGATTCGGAGATTCGCCTTACGTGGCGCGAACCTCAGCGTCGAATTGCACCGGGCCAAAGCGTTGTGCTTTATAATGTGGTCAACACTTTCGTTTTAGCAGGAGGAATCGCATGCGCCGATTTGGAAAAGGGTTCATTGTCACCACAGCGCTCGTAGCGAGCCTGTTGGCTTCGGGGCAGCAAGCCTCGGCGGTTGTTACCTGGGAATTTTCTGAGGAGAGTGTCGCGCTTGGGATATCGGCCGTTTCACCTCACGTCGAGCGAACGGGTTCGGTAGATCGTATTTGGTATCCAAGCCTTCCTTCAACGGCAGTTTCTGATTGCTCTGATGCAGGTGCGTGCACATTGGTAAGTGGTGTTGGTCGACTGAGCTCAGACTTCACTGCAATCACACTTCCTAATGGAACCAGAAGGGCATATTTCGTTGATATGACTCCGGGGACATCAGTAAAAACTGTTTCTTCAGCACAGTGCGCGACTGCCGAATGTCTGTCGGTTGGAGCCAGCACACCAATTGCTACAGATGTTGCAGTGCCAATGACAGAGAAAGCGTGGGGCGTGCCAGATGCAGTGGTTACTCCGGATGGAAAAGTACGCGTTTATCTTGTCGTGAGCCCAACACTGACTAATTCGTGTCCTGAAAAAGTACGTAGTTACATTTCAAATGACGGCATTAACTTCACGGCAGAAAGCGGCTATCGCTTGGAGGGTGGTTTCGTCGACACCGAGATTCTTCGTGCGAAGACGGGCGACTGGCTCATGATCATGTCGACTGGCCCTGGTTGTGGAAATGGAATGCAACAACTTTTTGTCTCGTCGTCTGCCGATGGTCTCACATGGTCAACGCCCCAGGCCGTGACCAAGGACGACAGTCGACGTCTTGACCCAACGGGTTACGAAGTATCGCCAAACGTATTTCGTATCTATTACGCATTCAACGCCTCCAGGACAGGTGAGACGTACACCCTGAAGCGTGGAACATTGAAGATCGCCACTGCTGCCACTGCGACAACCACAACCACGGTGTCAACTACAAAGGCTGCCAAACTAGGCGGATCATGCACGAAGCTTGGCGCCAAGACGACAGTCAACAAAGTCAAACTCACCTGCAAGAAGGTCAAGACCAAAACAATTTGGTCAAAGTAGTTTCATCGTGTTGAGGCGAGTTGCAGGTTTGCTGCTCGCGTGCGCAATCGCAAGTGGTGTTGCTCCTGCTCAAGCACAATCAAGTTCATTTCTTGAAAGACGTGTAATCGGGACAAGTGTGCTTGGCACGCCAATAGAGGCTGTGCGGCTCGGAACCAAAGGTGGAGTCGTTGTCGTGGTGGTTGGAGTAATTCATGGCAATGAAGCTGCAGGTTTATTAATCACTGATGCATTGCAAGAAGCGGTGGTCCCGAACGGAATTGATCTGTGGATTATTCCGACCATGAACCCAGATGGCACTGCACTTGATCAGCGAGGCAATGCCAATCGCGTTGATCTCAATCGCAACTTTCCGTACAACTGGGCCAAGATGGGCAAGCCGGGGTATTGGCAATTTGCTGGGAAAAGTAAAGCATCAGAGCCAGAGACCAAAGCCATCGTTGCATTCATGCGTGAAATCAAACCAACACTCGGCATTTGGTATCACCAAGATCTCAACATCATCTCGCCGGGGACCGGGCTTGAGGGCACGATGCGATCGGCGTATTCACGGCTCACGGGCATTCCGATTAAGCGGATTACGGGTGGGCGATATACGGGCGTAGCCGCCACTTGGCAGCGCAACAGCATAAAAGATGGCATGGCATTTGTGGTTGAGTTGGGGAAAACTCTCGACTCGACGCAGGCCAAGGTGCATTCCAGCGCAGTACTCAACATTGCAATGCTGTTGCGCGACGGTCTATCTAGCAAACTAGACAAGTGAAAATAGAGAAGAAGCGCGCCCTCATATTGATGGGCTTTGGCATTGGTGCCGGCCTGCTGTCGGGCTTATTCGGTCTCGGGGGCGGCATCATCATTGTGCCTGGCCTCATGTTTGCATTCAAGATGGATCAGCGCCTTGCTCATGGCACGTCACTCGGCGGAGTATTTCTCATTTCGTGTGCAAGTTTCGTGACGTACTGGAGCCACGGCGAAGTTGATTGGCATGTTGTGTTGTGGCTGGCTCTTGGTTCGGTTTGTGGCTCACTCATTGGCGCACGCTTGTTGGCAACGTTGTCAAAACGCACACTCACCATTTCGTTTATTGCAGTGCTCGTGATCGCGGGCGTGCGCATGTTCTTCAAGATCGATTCCTCGGGCACCATGGTGATCAACGCACCGACCGCTGCCTGGCTCGTATTTATCGGAGTCATCGTCGGTGCAATTGCCGGAATGCTCGGCATTGGTGGTGGGCTGATGACAGTTCCAATATTGGTCGTGTTATTCCACGTGTCACCCGCACTTGCTAAAGGCACGTCTCTCGCCGTAGTTATCCCCACTGCGTTCACCGGAACACTGCAGAATTTTAGAAACAAGAATGCCGATTTGTCGGCCGCCGGAATCGTCAGTATTACCGGGATATTCTCGGCGATTGGTGGAAGCTGGCTCGCAACGCGAATGGATGATGCGATTTCTAACTTCTTGTTTGCGGTGCTTCTCATCTTTATTGCAGCACGAATGTTGCTGCAACTTCGAAAGACGAGCGCTACGGCAACAGCCGAGTAATTCCTACAAGCTCTTCGTATTGATCGATTTCGTTATACATGTGCGCAGAGATGCGCACATAGCTGTTGCCTCGCACTGTCATGCATGCGACTTCTGCGTTGAGCTCAAGGCCGCAACGCTCAATCAAAGAATCGATTTGTGATTTGTCGAGAGGTGTCGTTGTTGGTAGCTGAATCATGCGCATCCAAGGTGCTTCGATCGCGCCAGCCAAGTGATTTTCAACTCCCCATGAAGCCCTCAGTAATGCAGCAGCACCGTCGGCAACCCCGCAGTTGCGGGTATTGCGGTCTGCCCAACTCCACTGTTCTTGAAACGTAATTGCGGCAGGTACGCAGAGATAGGCCGAATAATCGCTAGTGCCTTGCCACTCGAATGATGATGGAAAACCTTCATCAAAACCCCATGAAGGCGCGAGTGGATTCATTAATGCCGCAACTTCGTTTGACCCACAAATGAGTGCAGCGGCTGGGCGTGGAGCACACAACCATTTGTGCAGATTGCCCACCCAGACATCGAACCCAACAGGCAGTGGCTGTTCGAGCATGCCAGCCGAGTGTGCAGCATCGATCACAAATCGAATGTGTGGGTGAGTAGCGCGAAGCGAAGCAATGATGTCGGTAACGGGCAACAACACGCCGGTCTCGGAGGTGATGTGATCCAGCACAACAATTGTTGGCGCATTGTTGGCTGGCAGCAACGCACGAATACGCGATGAAATCACGTCAGCGCCCACATCGGTGGGGTACACCAAGTCGGCAACGCTGTATGTTGCATTGCTGCGCGCAGCAATGTGTTGCATGCCGTGCAGCACGCCGCCATAACCAAGCGATGTTGCAATCAGATGTGCTTGTTGTTTTTGGGCAGTGGAATCGTCAACCAAAGCCTGCACGGCGGTGATCACACCTTGCGATGCGTTGGGAACAAATGCAAAGTACTCTGGTGCAACACCAAACCAATAGGCGACGATGTGTCGAGCCTCAATCATCAAGTCGGGCATCTCGAATCGAAACCATCTGTTTGGGTTCGCACTTGCACGATCTTGAAATGCATTCTGCACTTCTTGTACGCGCACCGGCACACTTCCGTAACTGCCGTGATTGAGATAGGCGATTGATTTGTCGAGTTGCCAAAGCTGTGCCCATTGATTGTGCTGAATCATTTAAGACAACCTATTGCAAGCGAGTGATTATTTCGGGATGCAATATGCCATTGCTGCTCACCGATGAGTCTGCTTGCCATTCGGTAACACCAAAACGGTTGGTGATCGTGCCGCCAGCTTCTTGCACGATGGGGTAGATGGCGGCATTGTCGTAGGGCTGCAGGCCGATCACATCGACTGCAACATCAATTGCACCTTGCGCAACAAGCATGTGTTGCCAAAAATCTCCAAAACCGCGCGCACGCAATGCGTCAGTTTGCAGCTGCACCAACTTGGGAATTCCACCAACTGCTTGCCAACCGGCATTGGGTGTTGTACTCACGTGCGCCTCGGCGATGGTTTGTGTTTTCGATACATATATACGAGAGGCATCGCGACCAGCATTCGAGAAGAAGGCACCGCCGCCAGTAGTTGCCCACCAACGAAACCCCATTGCTGGCGCAGAGAC
>JAIOXC010000094.1 GCA_021741795.1 Ilumatobacteraceae bacterium
TGGTGGCGCAACACTTGCGTTGCTGCAAGCCCTGCTCCATTTGCATGACGCATGGTCTCGATAAGGTCATCGATAAACGCTTGAGTCTCTGGCAATGCAAGTTGCTCGCGAGTTACTTCTTTTGCCACCCACTTGAGCTCTGGGTGACCCACTGTTGCTATCGGTAAGACGGTCATAAGCCTTACATTGTAACGACTGCGGCAATTGCCCTTCCAAGCCCACCAACCACGTCGGGCACGGTGAGATGTTGGTGATCCTGCACTATTTGACGCCCACCCACCCAGACATCGCGCACATCTGCTGGTGCGCCCGAATGCACAATATGGGCTGCGGCATGAGCGGCATCAAACGAAGCGAGTCGCACCGAGTCGAGCGACAGGGCAATGAAGTCGGCTGGAGTACCAATCTGTATTCCGTACTGCCCCCATCCAAGTGCGGTTGCACCGCCCGACGTTGCAGCAATCAACAAACTCGCAGGAGCATGCACTCCGCGCTTGCCAGTAACGAGTCGCTCATCGGTTTCTACTGCGCGTGCCTCTTCAAACATGTCAATAAATGCATTTGAGTCAGTGCCAAGCGACAGCACTGCCCCGCCAGCGCTCAACGAACTTGCCGGACCTACGCCATCGGCCAAATCACGTTCTGTTGTTGGACACATACATACGCCACTGTGACTCGAGCAAAGTAACGAAATGTCGGTTGCAGTCAAGTGCGTTGCGTGCACTGCGGTGAAATGCCTGCCAAGCATGCCCGCATCAGCCAATACCTGTGTTGGTGTCTTACCTGTGGCAGCAATACATGCCGCATTTTCTGCTGGCTGCTCGCTCACATGCACGTGCACCACTTTGCCGTGACGATTTGCAACTACTTCTTCCAACTCGTTCGGATGCACTGCGCGCACACTGTGCGGTGCCATGCCAACTGTCCAATTTTCACCGCCCTCACCTAACGCATCGACCCTGTCGAGCCAGTTGTCGATCGTGCCATCCGAAAAACGCTTCTGCTCAGCAAGTGGCTCAGGTTTGTCGAGTGCCGCATGCAGGTAAGCAACATCGAGCAGCGCCATGCGAATACCCGCACACTGAGATGCAGCCACCATTGCAAGACCCATCTCATTTGGATTTGCATATCGCTTGCCGTCTTGCTGATGATGGATGTAGTGAAACTCGCCAACACCAGTGATGCCGCTGAGCGCCATCTCTGCAAATGTCATTGTTGCGAGTTCGCCATAAGTTTCTGGTGTTAAACGATTAGCAATCTCATACATCGGTGTGCGCCACGACCAAAAATCACCTGCACCTCCGTGCGTGCGCCCGCGCAATGCGCGATGAAAGGCGTGACTGTGTGCATTCACCAATCCGGGCAGCACAACTCCAGAGATGCGCACATCGGTTGCTTGCGCCTCCACACCATCTTCAACACTCATAATCACACCGTTACTCACCCCAATACGTACGTTGGCAACGGCAGACTCAGCGCCCCGCCAAGCCCACTGTGCATGAAATGTTTGAGTCGTCATGTTGCGTGCTCGCTCAGCCTTCACGCATCGGAATGCGCACTCCGCGTTGATCGGCAACCTCGATTGCCCTGTCATAGCCAGCGTCGGCATGGCGAATAACACCCATGCCGGGGTCGGCCACCAGCACGCGTGACAGCTTTTCTGCGGCTAGTTCGGTGCCATCGGCAACTGCCACCATGCCAGCATGAATGCTGCGGCCGATACCCACTCCGCCACCGTGGTGGATGCTCACCCATGTTGCACCGCTCGCGGTGTTGACGAGCGCATTAAGCAAAGGCCAGTCGGCAATTGCGTCCGAGCCATCGATCATCGATTCGGTTTCGCGATACGGCGAAGCAACAGAACCCGAGTCCAGATGGTCGCGACCGATCACAATCGGTGCTTTGAGTTGACCCTTCTTCACCATCTCGTTGAATCGCAGACCAAGACGATCACGTTCGCCATAACCGAGCCAGCAGATGCGCGCTGGTAATCCCTGAAACGCGACACGTTCTTTAGCCAAGTGAATCCACTTTGCCAAACCTTCGTCATCAGGAAACTCTTCCATCGCCGCAGCATCTGTTGCCGCGATGTCGGCAGGATCGCCCGACAATGCAACCCAACGAAATGGTCCGCGACCTTCACAAAACTGGGGACGAATATATGCCGGCAAGAAACCTGGATAATCAAACGCTCTGTCGTAGCCACCGAGTTGTGCTTCACGCCGCAATGAGTTGCCGTAGTCGAACACTTCTGCGCCAGCATCCATGAATCCAACCATCGCCGCGCACTGCTCGGCCATCGCCAAACGCGAGCGACGAATGTATTCGGCTGGGTTCGTTGCAAGCAAATTCTTTGCAGCGTCTTCACTTACATCGTTTGGCACATACGACAATGGGTCGTGCGCGCTCGTCTGATCGGTCACAATGTCGGCAGGAAAGCCCATCGCCAACAATTTTGGAAAAACATCAGCAGCATTAGCAACGAGCCCAACCGACAAACGACGTCGCTCTTTCTTTGCAGCCAAACATTGCGCAACTGCATCTTCAAGCGAAGTGGCGACAACATCGAGATAGCGAGTCTCGACGCGACGATTGACACGCCAAGCATCTACGTCTACACACAATGCAACACCGTCGTTCATGGTGATCGCAAGTGGCTGAGCACCGCCCATTCCGCCAAGGCCACCGGTCAACGTGATGGTGCCTGCAAGCGTGTTACCAAACTTGCGACGTGCAATCTCTGCAAAACATTCGTACGTGCCCTGCAAGATTCCCTGTGTGCCGATATAGATCCACGATCCCGCGGTCATTTGGCCATACATGGTGAGGCCAAGGTCTTCAAGCCGACGAAATTCGTCCCATGTCGCCCAGTCACCCACCAAGTTGCTGTTAGCGAGCAACACTCTCGGCGCCCACTCATGGGTACGAAACACACCGACAGGTTTGCCAGACTGCACGAGCATTGTCTCGTCGGGCTTAAGGGTCGTCATGGTGCGCAACATTGCGTCGTAGGCGTCCCAACTGCGAGCCGCGCGACCCGTGCCACCGTAAACAACGAGATCATCTGGGCGCTCGGCCACTGCAGGGTCGAGATTGTTCTGCAGCATGCGATACGGCGCCTCGATCTGCCAATTCGCGCACGTGAGCTTGTTGCCCGTAGGCGCCTTAACTGGACGAGGACCCGACATTAAATTTCCGATCTGTTTTCCGTAACTACTTACGTGGCAACACTACCTCGGCTATTTTCACCAGATCCATTACGCCGTCGTAATCGCTATTGGCAAGGCGCACAAAGCCACTGATACCAATATCAGCAAGACTGGCTCGCAGGTCTGACCGTCCGAAAACCCCACTTACAACGCGATACAACTCGTCTGCATCCACCGCGAAAGATTTAGACACGATAATCGGTGTTGCGGGAACAAGAGGGCCATAACCAATCACTCGCACACCATTTGCAAGTTCAGGGCGGTGGCGAGAGAGCAACCGAAATGTTGCGGAGTCAATTGATGCAATGTCTGCCTCATTGTCTTGCAGCATCTGCAAACTCTTTGCATGTCCCCCGCTTTGAGTAAATGGCTGCACAAAAGACGGCTCAGTCGTTACTTCACTGAGTGCAACCCCGAGACTGCACCATCCACTCAAGCTTTGCGTATTGCTCACCACGGGGCGCAACCCTCGCACGTCGGCAATGCTCGAGATCCCTAGTGCTTCACGTACGACAATGACTGTTTGATATCGACCGCGCGCATCGCTCACATCAGTCCATAAAAAAGTGCCGATCACATCAACAAACGCATTTAGATCTTCTACAAAAGGTAGACCGCATGACTGACTCAATGCCGTGTCATTACTGCACCACATTTCCATGAGTTTTTCATGCACTGAACCATCGGGGGTCTCTGCATGCACGACTTCACCACATGATGTAAGTGCATCAACTAGTGCAGCCAACAACTTGAGCGTTGAGTCTTGTACTTCTGGAAAGTCGTACATGGGCAGCGAAACGCTGCGTGATGAAGAATTAATCGGCGGCAACGAACTTTGGCTTTGCAAATATCGCACGCACGCGTTCCTCAAAATGCTCGAGCGGCAACGTGTCGTAATTTGGATCAAACGCTTTCTGATCCCACTCGTCTGCAAATTTTGCAGCCAAGTCATATGCAGGGTGACCCTCATGTTTTTTACGGGCATCGGGGTTCATCCCAAAGTGTCCGTAATAGTGGCGACCCTGAAAATCTTGGTGTGCCTCAATCATAAAGTGCACATCTGGACGCACATATGGCTTCAATATCGCTGCAGCAATCGCTGGATGATTGGGCACGCTAATTGCCTTGCCGATGTCGTGACACAAGGAAGCGACCACTACTTCGTCATCTGCTCCCGCACGCTCGGCCATAGTTGCAGTCTGCAATGCATGTGTTAATTGATCAGTGACAAATCCATCGACAATCGTGTCCATTCCGCGCAACATAGCCAGAATGCCCTCCGCAACACGAGGCTGGTTTTTGGCGGTCTCAGCACCGATGTTCAACCACTCTTCCTTTGTGGACACATCCATACTTGTGAAAGTTGCGTTTGTCATTCCACAATTCCACCATTGTTGAGGGCAATAGTCAAGAGCACTCAGCCACGACACCTCAATGGCTCATAGCCTTGCTGGTGTGAAGCGTTTGATCATCAGCATCAGCATTGTTATCGGACTCGCTGCTTGTGCCAATGGCGAGAGATCCAAAGCACCTGCGGCTACGTCTACATCGTTCCCCAACCCGACCACTTCAACACTCGTACCCCCGGACGGCAAGCGATCCGATGAACGAACGCTCACACTGGTTGACACCATCGCCAACGACAACTTGCAGCCAAAGAGCGTCGTGCACTCTGGTACCGGATTGTTCTTTGCCCAAAACATGATGTATCGACACAACATCAGTGTGTTTGATCGACAAAGCAACTTAATTACGACTATTGATGACAAAGTTGACCTCAAGGATTTCGGCGCCGAAATTGCTGACAAATCTTCGGTTGTGCGTGGCTCACCCGTCGAGGCTGCATTTTCTTCAGATGCAAAATATGCCTATGTCTCCAACTACGCCATGTACGGCAATGGTTGGGATCCGAGCGCAGTCGACACCTGTCAAGGCAAAGATCGGGACCAGAGCTTCGTCTATCGAGTAAACACTTCGACATTTGCAATCGACCAGGTAGTCCTGGTTGGCGCTGTTCCTAAGTATCTTGCTGTGTCACCAGACAATAAGTACGTCGTTGTTTCCAACTTTTGTTCACTCGATGTTTCAATCATCGACGTCTCAACGGGCAAAGAGGTAAAACGAATCGATGTCGGTCTCCATCCACGGGGTATCGCCATCACTCACGACTCGTCAACTGCCTATGTGACCGTTATGGGCGGCGGGATTATCGCTGCCATCAATTTGAATAACTACTCGATTCGCACAATCAATAGCGCTGGTTACACACCGCGACACCTTGTGCTCTCTCCTGACAATTCGGTGCTGTACATCACCAACAATAAATCAGGTCAAATACGAGCCATTAATCCCCTCACCGACACTCTCATCAAGTCTGTGGCGACCGGAACCGAACCCCGCACCATGGTGATGTCCGATGATGGTTTGAGTCTGTACGTGGTCAACTACCAGAGCGACACGATGGTCAAGGTCCGCACAAGCGACATGCAAGTCATCCAGACCTTGAAAACTGGTCACCATCCGGTGGGTATTACCTACG
>JAIOXC010000095.1 GCA_021741795.1 Ilumatobacteraceae bacterium
CGGCGGCGACTGCACCAACCCCAAGTGCACCTGACAGCAAACCAAAGCCCCTTGCCGAAACTCCCAAATTTTCTTTCGCAACGACAGGCATCACCGATGTAAGCGCCGATGTCGCTCCAAGCACAAGAGTCAGTCGCAGCGCAACATTGCGCAGATTCGCCGCACCGACAATATGTTTAATGCCTTCGCCGATTGCATGATTGACGCCATGCTGACGGGGCTGACGCTGCGCCGTCGATTTAAAGCGCTGAGTGACTATGACTATGCCGATAAACGAAACTGCATTGAGCGCGAACACCGCCCCAGGGTTGAAAAGAGCAATCAGTAGTCCAGCGAGTGCGGGCCCTACCGACTGGGCGATATTGCGCGAAATGGAATCGAGACCGATTGCTTGTGGCAAGTTCTTGGCATCAACAATCTCTGGCGTCAGTGCCATAAATGCTGGTGCCGAAATCGTGAGTGCGATCGACTCAAAAAAAGTGCCAGCTAAGAGCCAGTTGACCGATAACAGATCGCTCCATTGCATCACCGCAAGTGCACAAGCAATTAACAACGCAACTATCTCAGTAACCGCAATGAGCCGTCGCCTGTCAATCATGTCGGCCAATGCACCAGCGTGCAGCGCAAGCAAAAAGCCTGGTGCTGCCCATGCCGTTTGCACCAGCCCTACAAGTGTTGGCGATTCCGTAAGAGTCGTCATTGTCCAACCAGCAGCCGCAATATGCATGAACGTGCCGATGTTCGAGACCAAACCGGCGATCCAGAGCGCCCTAAAAACTCGTATTTTTAGTGGCGACCAAGGACCAGACATGCGTCATAATATACCCATGCCCGCAGATGAGGATCTCGTCACTTCGCGTGGGCTCGCAGTTCCCTTTGCTTCACTGAACTGGACATTTGCCCGCTCTACCGGGGCAGGCGGTCAGCACGTCAACAAAACGTCTTCAAAGTCCACCCTGACTGTTACGACATCTGAAGTAACTGGGCCCGAATTGGCAATTGAACGCGTTAGATCGCTTCTTCCCGCCGAGATCCGCATCACCTGCCAAAAGAGCCGCAGTCAGTGGCGCAACAGGCAGCTCTGCATGTCCCAATTACGCGAAATGCTCGATACCGCAGCGATGCCTCCAGCACCGCCACGCAGAAAGTCGCGTCCTACGCGTGGATCAATCGAAAGGCGCCTCGATAGCAAGCGTCGCGATAGTCAAAAAAAGGAATCACGACGCACTGACAATTGGTAGTGAGCGTCGAAATTGCGTTGTAATACGACTGTAATCTTATAAAACCCATACCACATATGGCTCAAAGTGGGTATCCACCACTTGTACAAACATGCTTCTTACCGTTGAATGTGTAGACATCCCGTCTACAGAACTGGGGAAATACATAACATGACAGCTGGATTCTGGACAAGCTTCGGAGAACTCGTTCTCCTAGCAATTTTGCTCGGCGCCGTAACAACCGTTGTTGATTCGGTACTTGGCACAGTCGGACTAAGCGCAATGATCAAGAAGCTTCCAATCATCGGCTCCAACTGGGGCTTGATCGTAGCTATCGCAATGATGGCTGTAGTCGATCTCGATGTTGTAAGCGGTTGGGGAATTGCATTGTCCGATGACTGGATGATTTGGGTCGCTAACGGCGCAATCATCTACGGAATGGTTCCTGTAAAGGATGCCGTCGTATCAATGATTGGTAAGGGTTTCCGCGCTTAATTAGCGTTTACAACTCTGAATATTCGAAAAGCCGTCGGCGTAAGCCGGCGGCTTTTCTATTTATATGATTAATTTGAACCACAAGCTCCAGCAACTAGCGTCATCTTTATGACTCTCGACCCATCACTCGTTGCGACCTACCTACGAGATGGTGTTGTAGTACTGCCCAATCTCGTCTCCGCTGGCGCACTTGAACTGCTGCGACAAGGCGTAGAGGCCAACATGA
This sequence comes from Ilumatobacteraceae bacterium, assembly GCA_021741795.1. GTDB lineage: Bacteria > Actinomycetota > Acidimicrobiia > Acidimicrobiales > Ilumatobacteraceae > UBA3006. Next base: position 1,942 of record JAIOXC010000095.1, read on the forward strand.
AGTCTCCTGGCCCGTGGGCCAACGAATACACGCCAACAGGTGCGACTGGTCGCTTCTTTGATGACTACGTCAACTGGCAGCGAATTCCGCAGTTTGAACAAGTGGGCAATCATGGTTCGGTCCCTCAGGTCGCACTCGAACTCATGGCCACTCAGACTGCGCGCATGTTCCATGAGCATGTGCTCGTCAAAGAAGCTCAGACGCGCGAGGTGACCCCGTGGCATCATGACGACCCCTACTACGGGATTGACGGCATGGACAACGTCAGCATTTGGATTCCCCTTGACCCAATCCCCGAATCGGTTGCATTGCGATTCATTGTCGGTAGCCACCTTTGGAATAAGCGATTTATTCCCCGCCGATTTGCCGACCAATCGGCATATGTGGATGAGGCAAAGGATTTTGTGACCATGCCCGACCAAAGCGAACTAGACGAAATGCAATCGATCACTTGCCCAGTGGGTCTTGGTGATGCTGTGGCATTTCATTACCGCACGCTGCACGCAGCCCCAGGAACATTGGGCACTGAAGTCAACCTCAGGCGCGCCGTCAGTTTTCGTTACGTCGGTGACGACGCGGTGTTTGCCTCGCGCCCTTGGCGCACCTCACCACCACTTGAAGGCAATGGCTTGTCATTTGGCGATCAATTGAATGATCCGCGATTTCCTATTGTTGCAAAGCGATAGCAACCGAATATTACGCACCATCACGCACTGGTGCACCCATTGGCTTAAACGAAAACTTGCGGAACACTTCGGCATAGCCACCTTCGTACAACAATCCGGCCTCGCGAGCCCGCTCTACAGCATTAGTCTTTCGCGCAAGCGATTGGTATTCATACCAAGGCACTCCAGGCGCATCGTGGTGAGCAACATGCAAGTTGTTGTTCAACATCAGTAGACTCATAAACGGTCCCGCCATCACCATTGCAGTGCGTGTTTCTACTCCAGCCTGATACTTGTGTTCTGGAAATGGACGAATCGCATTGAGGATTCGACCACCGTAGGTTGTGCCAAGCGCAAACTGCCATAACGGCATCCCCGCAACCGAACGAACGAAATAGACAACCACCACCAGACCGATGATATGAACTGCGATTGCAAACCAAGTCTGCTTGTTACCTCTCAACATCAATCGAATTTGAGACCAGAGATATGTCACTGTGCTGACGATCGTCCACACAAACATTCGAAACAAAATGGTGCGGTTAGCCCAGTACGCAGCCTTGCGCAATCTTCCAGCACTCTCCCAAGCCTGTGGCGAGACGTAATAGCTCTCGTTGTCAAGACCTGGGTGCGTGAGATCGGATTGATGGTGCTCGATGTGGTCTCGCTTAAAACACAAGTAGGGAATCCACAGCGTGACAGGAATCGACCCAATGGCATCGTTGATCCACTGACGTCGAAATGGATGACCATGGATCGTCTCGTGTTGCATGCTCAGGTGCCAGGCACCAAGCACGCTCAAGAATGGAACTGTCAACCAGGGCGTTAACACTTCATGACGCAACACAGTGAGAATCGTGAGTCCATAGACCGCAACGATTACGGCGAGCGTACGCCACTCACCTCGCCCATTGAGCAGTGATTTTTGGGAACCAGGGGCTTGTGACACGCCTACATTCTACAATGTGAAAGTGCCCCGGCTAGTTGCTCTCGCCAAAACTTATGGCCCAGGACTTGTATTTGTCGGCGTAGTGACATTTGTCGGTTTTGTTATCCATTGGAATTTTGAAACCATTTCCCCACTCGTCGCATCGCTGGTGTTAGGCGTACTTATTGGAAACATTATTTCGATCCCAAAAATATTTATATCCGGACAGAAGTTTGCGGCAAAAAAGGTCTTGCGTTTTGGCATCGTGCTCCTCGGCACACAGCTCGCCCTTAAACAAGTCGTGGATCTCGGTGGCCGCGAACTCATAGTTGTGGTTGGTGTTGTTGCGCTCACTTTTCTCGGCACATTGTGGCTTGGTCCACGTCTTGGAGTATCAAAATCACTTTCGCTTCTCATCGCTACAGGATTCTCGATCTGCGGAGCTTCGGCTGTTGCGGCGATGGATGGCGTGGTTGAAGCCGATGAAGAAGAAGTCACATACGCAATTGCTCTCGTGACGCTGTGTGGAAGTTTGGCAATTGTGCTGCTGCCTCTCTTTCGCAACGTGCTGAGCCTTTCAGATCCGCAACTGTTTGGATCGTGGGTTGGAGCAAGTGTGCACGATGTAGCCCAAGTGATTGCCACCTCGTCTACCGGTGGAGAAACTGCAGTTCATGCAGCAACGGTCGTCAAACTTTCACGGGTTGTATTGCTCGCACCACTTGTCGCCATCGTCAGCATTTGGGTCCGTCGATCATCAAGTGGACTCGTAGCCAAAGCCGACAAGGAACATGTCAGTGTTGTTCCCCTTTTCGTAATCGGATTTCTTGTGATGATCGCGGTGCGCACAACAGGTGTCATCCCTGACAACTGGCTCACGATGCTCAAGACAATCGAACAAGTCTGTCTCGCAAGTGCACTGGTTGGTTTGGGTGCTGACGTGCGCATTGCCAGACTCCTCAAAGTTGGCGGGCGGCCCCTGCTACTTGCATTGATCAGTTGGTTCGGAATTGCCGTCGTCTCGCTGATTGGCGTACGACTCGTTGCTTGATAACTAGCTCTACGGCTAGAGCGCACCAACCACGCACTTGCCACCACGCACAACGGCACGAGTTTGGTTTACGCCTGGTCGGTAAGCCAAGTGGATATGGCTTGGGGCATCCAGCACCACCAAGTCGGCTCGCGAGCCAGCACATAGGTTGCCAATGTCGGTGCGTCGCAATGCCTGAGCACCACCCTGTGTAGATGACCACAATGCTTGGTCTGGCGTCATGCCCATCAAGATCACGGCAAGTGACATCACAAACGGCATCGATGTGGTGTACGACGAACCTGGATTGCAGTCGGTTGCTAGCGCAACTGTTACACCTTGCTGAATCATATGTTTCGCGTGTGGAAACGGCGAGCGAGTGCACAACTCGGCTGCAGGCAACAACGTAGCGACAGTGGTTTTATTTGCGCTTGAGAGAGCCTCAATGTCTTTTTCGGTGAGGTGCGTGCAGTGGTCGCACGACGCAACACCAAGCTCAATACCCAGCTGTACTCCTCCACCTCGTTGCAACTGATTGGCATGGATTCTGGTTCCAAGCCCGGCTTTTGCACCAGCCTTTAAAATTTCGCGTGATTGATCAACGTCGAAGGCACCGCGGTCACAAAACACGTCAATCCATTTGGCATGTGGCAGGCATGCATTCAACATTTCACCAACAACTAAATCAACATAATCTTCTTGTTTTACATCAGTTGGATACAGGTGCGCTCCAAGGAATGTCGTCTCGGTAGTTACCGACCGAGCAATTCGCATTGAACGCTCTTCGTCGGTTACCGATAAGCCATAACCTGACTTCACTTCAAGTGTCGTTGTGCCCGAGCACAATGCTTCATAGGCAAGGTGCTGAGCATTCGATGACAGCAGTTCATCGCTCGCTGCGCGAGTTGCCCTCATGGTGCTCTGAATACCACCGGCCGCATATGGAAGGCCCTCCATCCGAGCCTCAAACTCAGAGGCCCTGTCTCCAGCGAAAACGATGTGCGTGTGGCTGTCAACAAAGCCAGGAATGATTGCGCATCCGTCACAACCAATTGGCTGCGCTTCGGTGTATTGATCAATCTGATCTTGCGGGCCGCACCACACAATGTTGCCTTCGTCGTCGGCGACGAGGCCTGCATTATTGATGATGCCAAGCGGACCGTTGCCAATCGCAGGG
>JAIOXC010000096.1 GCA_021741795.1 Ilumatobacteraceae bacterium
GCGATGGGCGTGGGCCGAGATCAACTTGAGTGCATTGGCACACAATGTGCGTGTGTTGGCAACCGAATCTGCACCAAGTGAAGTGTGGGCTGTAGTAAAGGCCAATGCTTATGGGCACGGTGCACTGCAGTGTGCAACAACCGCACTTGAGAGCGGGGCAACTGGCTTGTGTGTTGCGCTCGCCGATGAAGCAATTGCACTGCGACAAGCCGGCGTGAGCGCACCGATTTTGGTGATGAGCGAGCAACCACCGCAACAACATGAAGACATGATCAAGTACGGACTCATTGCAACGCTGTACAACAAAGCAACGATCGAGCACTACGCAAGCGTTGCAACACGACTCGGTGTAGTTGGTGCTGTGCACCTCAAGGTTGACACGGGCATGCACCGAGTTGGCATTGATCCACAGCACGCCGTCGAGATGGCTCAACTCATTGCGAAAGAGACATGGTTGCAACTGGATGGAATTTTTACGCACCTTGCAACTGCAGATGTTGCTGGACACGAAGCAACTGCACGGCAAATAGCCGAGTTCGATCAAGTGTGTGAAGAACTAAAACTGATTGGGCTTTTGCCGAGTCGTGTGCACATTGCAAACTCGTCGGCGACCATGAACCACATTGGCATTGCCAGCCAGATGAACAATGCTCCAACCATGACACGAGTTGGCATTGCCATGTATGGCGTTGCTGCAGACGCACAAAGTAATTCATTTGGTGTTTCGAAAGGTGCAGAACTGCAGCCTGTGATGGCGGTGAAGGCTCGTGTTTCTCACGTTCAGTGGCTAGACGCTGGCGAAGCAGTTTCGTACGGCTTGCACCGCGCGCTCAAACAGCGTTCGTGCATTGCGACTCTGCCAATTGGTTATGCAGATGGTGTGCCACGTGGATTATGGACAACAGGCGAAGTGCTGATCGGTGGCAAGCGGCGAGCATTTGCGGGCGTAGTCACGATGGACCAGATCATGATCGATTGCGGAAATGATGATGTGCAAGTGGGCGATGAAGCCGTGCTCATTGGCAAACAGGGTGAAGGCCAGATCACAGCCAACGATTGGGCTCGCCAAATGGGAACGATTGGGTATGAAATTGTGTGTGGCATCAGTGCGAGAGTGCCACGCAACTACCTACGCTAAATCGTTCAACTTCCCATGATTCGACTTACCGCACACAGCACCGACGACACTCGAGATATCGCGAGAGCAATTGCGATGCTTGTGCGCGCAAGCGACATGATCGTCTTAACTGGCGAAATGGGAAGTGGCAAGACAACTTTTAGCCAGTATTTTGCGCACGCTCTTGGAGTGACAGAGCCTGTCACTTCGCCGACGTTCAATTTGTTGCACAACTATGCGGGTGGTCGCTTGCAGTTGCACCACGCCGACCTCTACAGACTTGAGCGCACAGGTGAGTTGGATGATTTGGGCTTGACTGAGTTGCAAGAAGCTGGTGGTGTGATGCTGGTGGAGTGGGGCGATGTTGTTGGTGACGCGCTCGGTACTGGTCTTATCGTGAAATTGGCGGCTCCCGAAGATGTCGGCACCGAAGGATCGGTCACCGTGCGCCAGATTGAAATTGACTGGCGTGGGATGCAATGGGAAACGCGGTGGGACAAATTGCGTGCGTCGCTTTCGAATTGGTCAGCATCATGATTATTTTGTCGATTGACACTGCAACTGATGGGGTGAGTGTTGCAATAGCGGATGGCACTCGAGTCTTGGCGTCGAGTGAGATGCGCAGCGAAAAACAACACGCAGAAGTGTTGACGACGATGATTGACTTTGTGCGCAAGCAGGCCGGAGTTTCGTTTGGTGATGTTGGTGCAGTTGCTGTTGATATCGGCCCAGGTTTGTTTACTGGTATGCGTGTCGGTATCGCATCGGCAAAAGCAATAGCTCAGGTGCTTGATGTGCCGATCATCGGTGCTACAAGTTTGGATATCTTGGCAACCGCAGTTGGCGAAACCGATGATGTGATTGCATGCGTGATCGATGCTCGGCGTGGCGAGGTGTATTGGTCGTTGTATCGATGCATCGATGGCAAGTTGCGTCAGGTAACAGCGCCCCAAGCAAGCACGGTAGAAGAGTGCGCATTGCAAACGATTGATCGTGGTCAGTCAACACTTTTTGTGGGCAACGGCGCGCTGCGTTATCGCAACGAAATCGAGTTGGTAGTGGCTGGAGTGTTACCAAGGTTTGACTTTGCGGACGAGATGGCTGCATTGCCTACGGCGGTTGTACTTGCCCAGATTGCGCACGAGCGTGCATTGCGTCAAGAGTGGCAAGAGGCCGACACGTTGGTGCCCGAGTATTTGCGCCTGCCAGACGCCGAAATCAACTGGGCAACACGGAGTGCATCATGAGAGGCGACAATCCGGTGCTCCAGATTGTGACCATGCAGCGCAAGCACATTCGAGACATCATGCCCATCGAAAACGCGGTGTATCCACGACCGTGGACCGAGAAGGTGTTTGCAGAAGAAATTGAAATGATGGGTCGGGGCAGGCGTCATTATGTCGTCGCTCACATTGGCAAAGTGCTGGTGGGGTACGGCGGATTGTTGTTTGCGGAAGAAGATGCGCACATCACCAACATTGCAGTGAAACCAGATTGGCATTTGCGTGGGGTGGCAACAGAAATGATGTTGGAGTTGGCTGCCGAAGCGCGCAATCGCGAATGTGAAGCCCTCACGCTCGAGGTGCGACACACCAATACTGCGGCACAAGAGTTGTATCGACGATTTGGATTTGTGCCGGCTGGAATTCGCCAAAAGTATTACGAAAACACTGACGATGCGATTGTGATGTGGTGCACCGACATTCAGGGCGATGAGTATTCGCAGCGACTTGCCAAGATCGTGCAGTCACGACCATGAGTGCCAACATGTTGTTTAGCGAAAGCACCGTGATACTAGGCATCGAGACAAGTTGCGACGAGACTGCCGCTGCGGTTGTGATGGGTGGCAACGATGTGTTGTCGTCGGTGGTGGCAACACAAATTGATTTGCATGCTCGCTATGGCGGCGTGGTGCCAGAAATTGCGAGCCGCGCGCATGTTGAAGCAATGAATGTGGTGATTCGCCAAGCAATCTCGCAATCTGGTGTGCCCATTGAGCGCATCGATGCCGTGGCCGCGACGGTTGGGCCAGGTTTGATCGGTGCACTACTTGTAGGGGTTGCTGCGGCAAAGTCGGTTGCACTCGTGCTCGACAAACCATTTATCGGTGTCAACCACTTGGAAGCACACTTGTATGCGGCATTGCTCGATGACCCTCATGTCGAGTTTCCGATGCTTGTCGTATTGGTCTCTGGCGGCAACACCTTGTTTGTCGAGATGCGCGGTCATGGAGATTTCAGCGTTATCGGTCAAACAATCGACGACGCTGCAGGTGAGGCCTTCGACAAGGTCGCACGATTTTTGGATCTTGGTCACCCGGGTGGCCCTGCCATTGATCGCATTGCGCTCACTGGTAATCCAAATGCGATCGATTTTCCGCGCGCAATGTTGCACGACGGACTCGATGTTTCGTTCAGTGGTCTCAAAACTTCAGTGATCAACTACGTGCGCAAAAATCCAACAGTGTCGACGGCAGATGTGGCCGCATCGTTTCAATATGCTGTCGTAGATGTGCTGGCTGCAAAAGCGCGCAAAGCGGCTCAGCAAATCGGCGCGAAGACAGTTGCGCTTGGCGGTGGTGTTGCAGCCAATTCGTTGTTGCGAAGCACAATGACAACGGTGTGCGCAGAGTCGGGTTGGCGATTGGTGTTGCCAAGTATGAGCATGTGCACCGATAACGCAGCCATGATTGCATCGGCAGGTTGGTACCGTTTAGTTGCCGACGGCCCGTCCAGCATGGACATGGGCGCGATGCCAAACCTCAAACTCACATGACTATGAACTACGCAACCAATTTGCCAATTTCAAACACCACTGTGCCGCGCCTTGCGCCATTGCAACTCGGCGAGCATTCGGTGTGGCCACCTGTTGTGCTTGCGCCAATGGCTGGCGTCACCAATGCGCCATTTCGTTCGTTGTGCCGCAAGTTTGGCCCTGGCCTTGTCTACGTCAACGAAATGATGATGGCTACTGGTTTGGTGCACGGCAATCGCAAAACCGACACGATGCTCAAGTTTGGCAGCGACGAAACCTTTCGCAGCCTGCAGTTGTATGGAAGCGATCCAGAAATGCTCGCACGAGCAGTCGACAAACTTGGTCGCGCAGACGCTGTTGATCACATTGATCTCAATTTTGGTTGCCCAGCACCAAAAGTGACACGGCGCGGCGGTGGAGCAGCAGTGCCACTCAAGCGCCAGCTGTTGCGCGCACTGGTGACTGCAGCAGTCGAGACGGGCAAAAATTATGGTATTCCAATCACATGCAAGTTTCGAATGGGCATTGACGACGACTTGATTACGTTTGTGCAGACAGGCTTGATTTGTGAAGAGGCGGGTGCATCAGCAGTTGCGTTACATGCACGAACTGCGCGTCAGCATTATGCGCCGAGCGCACACTGGGAAGCGATCAAAGAGCTGAAAGACGCGGTCACGAGTATTCCGGTGCTCGGCAACGGCGATATCTGGGAAGCAAAAGACGCGTTGCGCATGGTGGAGCAAACCGGTTGTGACGGCGTGGTCATTGGTCGTGGATGCTTAGGACGCCCTTGGTTGTTTCGCGACTTGATTGACGCGTTTAGTGGCAATTCAATTCAAGCAACACCACAACTTGGTGATGTGCTTGCAGTGATGGTCGAGCACGCAACCGCGTTATGCGGACACTTGGGTGAAGAGCGCGGTATCCGTGATTTTAGAAAACACACGGGCTGGTATCTCACCGGTTACCCAGTTGGCGGCGAGACACGTCGCAAGTTCAGCGAGATTATGTCGCTCGAAAACTTGCGTGAGTTGTGCGGTGCGCTCGACCACAGTTTGATGATTGTTGATGGCGGAGAACGAATTGCGCGTGGTCACACCAACGGCCCAATTCGCGTGGTGTTGCCAGATGGCTATCTCGATGATCTCGACGACATGACTGTTCCTGACGACGGTCATGTGATGCAACTCAGCGGCGGTTGATCAACATGGAGGGGTCGATACAAATTGTTTTGGCGTCCAAGTCGCCACGCCGAGTCGATTTGTTGACACAATTACTCGAGCACCAATTTGGTGAAGGGGTAGTGACGTTTGCAATCGATCCACCAAACATTGACGAGACTGCACTGACAGGCGAAACGCCAATCGCTCACGTGCAACGTCTTGCCGTGGCAAAATCGCACGCGGTCGCTGAGCGATACAACAACGCTGTCGTGATCATTGCCGCCGACACGACTGTTGATCTGGACGGCAAAATAATTGGACAACCCACAGATGAGCAAGATGCGAGGTCAATGCTGAGCGAACTTTCGGGTCGTACGCATCAAGTACACACCGCAGTTGCTGTGGTGCACCTGGCCCATGACGGGACGATGTTGAGTCAAGCCCATGGCCTCGATTCGGCTGGCGTTTCAATGCTCGAGATCACCCCCGAGAAGATGGAGTGGTACCTGGCGACCGGAGAATCGATGGGCAAAGCGGGTTCCTATGCCGATCAGGGCGATGGTGGAGCCCTCGTAGAGCGCGTGGAGGGCAGCCTGACCACCGTGATTGGCCTGCCCCTTGACCTCTTATCCGACCTGCTGGTGCAGGTGGATTGTGGTTGGAAAAACGAGGCCTAGGCCCGTATC
>JAIOXC010000097.1 GCA_021741795.1 Ilumatobacteraceae bacterium
ACATAATGAATGTTGTCGGTAACTAAACGTAGGTTTTCTTGTGCGCACAAATCAATGAGCGACAGCGTGCCGTCATGCACTGCGTGACGCGCAAGATTAAAGCGATCAATTTTCGCTTCGTCATCAAATCGCACAACATCGTTTTTTTCAATTGATCGTGCGAGCAACACACCGGCTTCTTCAAAACATTCCCGAATTGCAGCAACCCAGTATGCGAGGCCACCTGCTGGCACACCAAGCAGCGCACTGGCCTCAGCATCATTCAACCCATCACATACCGATTCCAATTCGTGGCCATTGTCGACTGCGTCTACTCGCCCACCCGGAAACACATACATGCCCTTCGCAAATACCGCTTGCAAAGTGCGTTGCAACATAAAAACCTCAAGCCCATTTATTGGATGATCGCGCACCAACATCACGGTGGCGGCTGGGCGCACGGGCACAGAAAGAGGGTCAAAGTCGGTTTTTGCTTCTGACCTGTCGGCATTCATCTCTATGACAGTAGGTTGCTAGACGTGAATCCCAACGACTCACAGCGCCCACCATCGGTCGATGCCCTCGCGCGTGACTTGGCGGTGCGCCACGACCTTCCCCATGCCGTGCTTGTGGATTGCGCAAGATCAGCCATTGCGGCTGGTAATCCTACTGATGCCGATCGACTTGCCGCCGAATTTCACACCAGTTTGTTGCGCGACGTAGTCAATGCCACAGGTGTCTTGCTGCACACCAATCTCGGTCGGGCACCCATTCACTTTTCACGACAAGCTCGCGCATCAACACTCGAGTTTGATCTTGCAACGGGCGAACGCGGTTCGCGTCAAAGTTCTATCGGGAAACTCATTGCCACAATGTGCGGAGCAGAGGCAGCACTTGTTGTCAACAACAATGCTGCAGCCATCATGCTCGTGCTCGGCGCGCTTGCAGATGGCAGAGACGTTGCGGTGTCGCGCGGCGAATCGGTCGAGATCGGCGGAGGGTTTCGTATCCCCGATGTGCTCGAGCAAAGCGGTGCACGACTTGTCGATGTAGGCACAACAAATCGCACACGTTTGCGCGACTATGCAAAAGCAGTTGAGTCAAAGAAGAACGACATTGCACTACTCCTGAAAGTGCATCCATCCAACTTCAGTGTCAATGGTTTTGTTGAAGAAACACCAGTCAGCCAACTCGCCACCCTTGGCGTGCCAGTTGTTGCCGACATCGGCTCTGGATTTATTGACGAAACCTGCCCGTGGCTGAGTGGCCCCGCCCCAAGTTGGTTGGCCGGCGAGCCAGCAGCAAAGCAAGCGTTGCAAGCAGGCGCATCACTTGTCACGTTTAGTGGCGACAAACTTATGGGTGGCCCGCAGTGCGGCATCATTGCTGGCAACGCAGACCTCATTGCTCAGTGCAATGCTCACCCGCTTGCACGTGCTCTTCGCCCGGGTGCACTCGTGATATCTGCATTACAAGAAGTGGCACTTGCCTACCTCGACAAACGAGTAACCACCGACATTCCATTTTGGGCAATGGCCACGACGCCAATAGAAACATTACGCATCCGTGCTCAACACATCATCGACGCAACTGGTGTTGGCAAACTCGTTGAGACATCTGCACTCCCAGGTGCCGGATCCACACCAGGGGCATCAATACCGTCGATCGGCATTGTGGTCGCGGGCAATCACCTTTCAGCGTTGCGCAAACGAACCTTGCCGGTCATTGCGCGTGTCGTTGATGGCAATACCGTATTTGATTTGCGCTCGTGTTTTGCACACGATGACGACGAGTTGATTGCAGCGCTCAAGTCTCTACCAGTTCGGTAACCGCACATGCGCATTATTGCCACAGCGGGCCATGTCGACCACGGCAAATCATCACTCGTTCAGGCTCTTACGGGTACCGACCCAGACCGTTGGGAGGAAGAAAAACGACGCGGACTTACCATCGACCTCGGTTTTGCTTTCACGCAAATAGCTGAGCAACAGATTGGTTTTATAGACGTACCTGGTCATATTCGTTTTTTGCGCAACATGCTCGCCGGCATCGGCGGTATTGATGCGTGCATGTTTGTCGTTGCAGCCAACGAAGGTTGGAAACCACAAACCGAGGAACACTTGCGCATTCTTGATGCACTTGGGATTACACGGGGTGTCATTGTGCTTACCAAAACAGATTTGGTCGATCAGGAGGCTTTGGCGCTCACACTCGAAAGTGTCCACCACCATGTGCGTTCTACATTTCTCGAAACCGCGCCGGTCGTACAGGTCTCCGTGCACAACTCTGCAACGTTCGACACACTTCGCAACACACTCGGCGACCTCATTGCGTCACTACCGCCAGTCATCAACACACACCGACCACGAATTTGGGTCGATCGTTCGTTTGCGGCAAAAGGTTCTGGCACTGTCATCACGGGAACGCTTACTGGTTCACCACTAAGCATCGGTGACGAACTTATGGTGCAACCAACCAACATCGTGGTCAAGGTTCGTGGCATTCAGTCCAATGGAATTTCACTTGACAAGCTCGACGCAGGCAACCGATGCGCTCTCAACATCTCAGGAGTCGATCACCTCAGCATTAATCGTGGTGATGTTTTAGTGGTTGATGGTCAATGGCTCGGCACCAACAAATTTGATGCATCGCTTAAAGTTTTGGAGTCAATCGAACACGCGGTTTCAAAACGCGGCAGTTACATGATGTACGTAGGCTCACGAGAAATCAAAGTTGCGTTGCACACCATCGGTTCAACAAGTATCCAAAGCGGTGAGACAGGTTTTATTCGAGTCGTACTTCCCGACATGATTCCACTTGCACCTGGTGATCGTTTTATTCTGCGCGAATCTGGTCGCGATGAAACCATTGGCGGTGGCGAAGTGCTCGACATCCAGCCAATACTGCGTTCGTCGAAGGCCAAGCCCAATAAAGAGATCCTGCGTTTGGTTGCAGAGCGTGGCTGGGTGCAAATGGGGCAGTTGCGCCTGCTTGCTGGCCGCAATGTTGATATATCCGAAGTTGAGCAGGCGCTCGATGGGTGGGTCACCACCACCAGCAATCTGGCCGAGGTGAGCAAAGAGGTGGTGGCACTCATTACTACATCGAAAGAACTAGGAGTCGACGTCGCCACGCTTACGACACATCAACGGCTTGTATTGCCAACACTCCCAAATGTGACTGTGCGTGATGGTCGTGCTCGTAGCACCGACGCTAACGACGTTGCACTTCACCCCATGGTGAAACAGTTTGCAGACGCGGGTTGCACTCCACCTGATAGTGCGTCTGTTGACAAGGCAATCAGTCGCCAACTTGTGCAGCGCGGCATTCTCGTGCACTGTGACGAACTGTATTTTCACTCATCCGCAATTGACACCGCAGTTTCTGCGGCACGGCAGTTACTGGCTGCCAACCCGCAAGGTTTTACCGTTGCCCAGTTTCGCGAACACCTCGGTGTGTCACGCAAGTACGCACTGCCGCTCATCAATCATTTGGACACAACAGGTTTTACTCGCCGCCGCGATGACGTGCGCATTGCAGGTGCAAAACTCTAAAACGCGTTAGACCGCTTTTTGGCGACTACGGCTCAATACGTAAGCACCGAGCACTGCGACTCCACTGCCAACAATTGCAAGCAGTGCCACATCTTCGTTATTCACAACAACGCCAAGAGCAAGTGAAACTGCCGGCATTAAATACAAGCTTGCTGATGCGCGTGTCGATCCAAGTCGGCCAGCGAGCATCACCATCGCATAATGAGCAACTGCGGTGCCAAGAACACCAAGTGCGAGTACTGCTGCGAGTGCCACCCATTCGAAAGGTCGATCATTATTCAAAGTTGAATAAATGCCAAGTGGAGCAAGCATCACAACCGCAACGATCTCTGCACGCCACAACACCGGAAGCGCACCAAATTGTTGCTGCAGTGGGCTCGCAATATTGAGCGCAAACCCGTACAACATCAGCGCACCAATGATGAGTGCCACGCCGAACGAACTCGACGAACCTTCACGAATACTTGGCAATGCAATCAGCACAACTCCAATACATCCAATGGCAAGACCAATAATCTGTCCGCGAGGTGGAAACCGTCGTGCAATAACCCCAGCGACCATCGCCACAAACAACGGCGTCGCACCGTTGAGCATGCCTGTCACGCTGCTCGACACATGCTGTTCGGCATAGGGAAACACGGTAAGCGGAACTGCGAGCCACACAAGCGCTAGTAACACGATGTTGCGCCACGCGCTGCGCGGTACTGGAGCGCGAACGCCAGGAACGAAAGTCAGCGTGATGCATCCAAGTACAACACGCATGGGCGTGATCATGCCTGGCGCAAATGATCGTAAAGCAATGGCAATAAAATAAAACGAAGAGCCCCACACCACGCCAGGCGTGAGCAATAACAACCAGTCAAGTGGTTGAAGCGGAGATACTTCGGCAGCCGTTCTACGGGCCGACAGGTCGTTATTCACTGGCTGGTTTACGCATCTCTCGATAGTCGCGCGCTGCACCTTCGAGAGGTTCTACTTCAAGAGTGATGCCATCAATAGCCGCAACTCTGCACGCTGCTCCTTGCAACAATGGTGTTGAGCGATTAGTGCGAGCATGCCATTGCGCGCTCTGCACAATCACAATTCCTTCAGGTGAGATATCAGACTGTGCGACACCCTCCATGCCAATCATCCATTCACGACCAATGGTTGGTGTTGCGAAGCGTGTTCGCACCATCGAAGGCATACCCACAATAAAGGCAAGTGCCATCATTGCAATACCGCATACAAGTGTGAGCCACGACATCCGCATAGTGCTTCCATCAATTGGTTGATACAGCGTTAATGATGCGATTGTAAATAACCCGAGACCAATGCCTGTCCACAACCGAGGCACACCAACCTGCACGTCAACTGCAAATGCAAACACCGAAAGCACGATCATCCCAACCGCCCACAGGTGTACGGGTAATGCAGCGAGACCATATACGCCGAGCACCAAACACACTGCGCCTACAAACCCCGCAATGCCAATTCCTGCTGTGAAGAACTCAAATATCAAGAGTGACAAACCGATAGCAAACAACAAGTACGCAACAGGTGGGCTTGCAACCGTGTGCATCAGCTGCCCAACCACACCTAGTTTAAAAAATCGAGCAGTTGTAGCGTCGCGAACCACAAGACCAGTTGAGTCAAGTGACTCAACAACAGTGTCGAGAGCTTGTCCATCAATTGTTAAACCATCTAGCGCATACAACATGTTGCGCACCACTGGCACACCTTCGTCGGTTCCCACATTTTTGAGCACACCAAGTTTGCGTGCATCGCTAAAACCAACGCTCGAGTTTTTTAACTGAGCGTCAGCAGATCCAAAACTCACTGGAGTTCCACTAACACTCAACAAATCTCCACTAAAACCAATGCGTGCGCCTGGCGCCATTGCTGTCACGTCGGCAACGGTAAGCATTTGCGCCGACAACCCATATGCACGAGCACCGGTCGGGCCAACCCAAACCGCAACAGGAATTGCTGCTGACGAAATCTTTTCCAACACTTGCGCCATGCGCTCGCGTGAAACAACTGCGCCACGCGAATTCACTTGCAACACAATCGCTTGTGCCCCATTGGTTGTCGATCTATCAATAGCGGTCTCAATCTCTGCAACAACTACGTCGTCAAGCAATCCGCTCACTGCCA
>JAIOXC010000098.1 GCA_021741795.1 Ilumatobacteraceae bacterium
ACAATTGCTGACCGTAAGAAGGACGTGATTATCTCTGGCGGAGAGAATGTGAGTTCAATTGAAGTTGAGGGTGCGATCTTCTCGCATCCTGATGTCACCGAAGTTGCCGTCATTGGAGTGCCCGATGAGAAATGGGGCGAACTCGTAATGGCTCTTGTTGTGAAGAAACCTGAATCGACGCTGAGCGAGACCGACTTGATTGCCTATTCGAAAACAAAGTTGGCAGGGTACAAATGCCCAAAGCGCATTGAGTTTCGAAAAGAGTTGGCGCGCACTGCTACCGGCAAATTGCAGAAATTTAAACTGCGTGCACCATATTGGGAAGGGTTCACTCGTCAAGTCAATTGAGACTGATGTCGAGCTGAAACCCTGAGCCAAAAATTATGAAAACCTCCGCGATCGTTGATCAATTTCGAGAAGAAGGGTATGCGATTGTTCGTCAACTCTTTGATGGCGACGATGTGTTGCGGCTGCAACGAGAGACTGCCGATTTATACCAAGCAGGCATTCAGCACCCCGTCACGTACAAGCATGGCAATTTGGCGTATGAAATTTTGCCCGAAAAGCATTTTGATCAGCGCTACATGATTCAGGCTTATTGGTTTGCGTGGGCCAACAAATATTTCGACGAGTTTCGCAGTGATCCGGCAATTTTGCAATTGCTTGAGCCATTTTTGGGTCGAAGCATTAAACAGGTTGCTCAGCAGATTCATTGGAAGCCACCGGGTGCAACTATTTCTGGATATCGATTTCATCAAGACTTGCGTTTTCGCGAGAGCAAAACAAGTTATGAAGACGTGGTGCGAGATTCGGTAACTGTGGGCATCGCAATTGATCGTGCCACTTCAGAAAACGGATGTTTGAGGATTGTGCCGAGAAGTCATACAAATGGTTACTTGGGTTTGTCGGACAACGGCGAAGGGTCGATCATGAAGGGACTCACGCACGATGATGAGTTGGTCGCGGTAGGTCTTGATCCGCGTCAGATCGTTGACGTTGAACTCGAACCAGGTGATGCCGTCATCTGGGGTCTACTGACCGTGCATGGCTCGTTGCCGAATACGTCTTTGCATGATCGGGCGTTTGCGCTCTCGAGCTATGTGCGAGGCGAGACGTCTCAGCGAGGCGAATGGGCATTTCGAGATGGCGAACGCATGAGTTTGGGCCACACACCCGTGTTGTGTAAAAACGAAAAACTTTTCGACAACCTCGAGCCCTATTACGACGACACCGAATGGTATTTGTAGCCGTTTAACTCTTGCTGGGTCTAAAGACTCTGCGCTTGATGCCCAATTTGGTAACTAGCAGCATTGATTCGAATGCGATTTTTGTAGACATCTTTGATGTTCCGAGTTCGCGATTGGCAAAACAAATGGGCGTCTCAACGATATGCAGTTGCTCGTTCTCGGCACGCGTGATAATCGTGGAAAGAAACACATATCCTTCGCCTGGCACATTTTCGATTTCGATTTTCTCGAGAGCCTGCGTCGTGTAACCCCGATAGCCGGTGGTGCAGTCGGTGGTGGATACCCGCAGGAGTGCGCGCGTGTAGAGGTTGCCCCACTTGGAAAGTGCAGTGCGGTACCAAGGCCAGTTGATGATTGACCCACCGGGGCAATAGCGGGAGCCAATTACAACATCGCGGCCGCTGTTGAGTAGTTCAAGGAAAGTGGGAATGATCGCTGGGTCGTGAGAGAAGTCGGCGTCCATGGTGATCACATGATCAAATTGGCGGGAGAGCACATGCCGAAATCCAGTGCGGTACGCACTACCAAGACCACGTTCATTGGTGCGATGGATGACGTGCATGTTGCCAAGTTCGCGAGCCAAGTTGTCGGCAGCATCACCCGTGCCGTCTGGGCTGTTGTCGTCGACGATCAACACATGAATATGTGGCGTACTTGAACGCACCGCACGGATAAATCGGTCGATATTTTCAATCTCGTTATAGGTAGGTAAAACCAACACACACGGACGAGGATCAGAAGTTGGGCTCATACGACACTGTCAATCTAGTCTTGGATCGTGAATAGGCGCCGCATGAATTTTGGGGTTGCAGTGTTTGCGCTGATGGCGGTGTGGTCTCTCATGACTCCGTTGTTCTCTGGTCCTGACGAACCTGCTAACTACATCAAGTCTGCTGCTGTAATTCGGGGAGAGTGGGTGGGAAGTGAATTTCCACCGTCTCTACAAATGTCATATTGGACAACATACGTACATGTCAATCCACAGTTCGGTACTCCGAATCTCATCCCCTGGCAGTTTGCATCATTTCCTGATCGCCCTGGTTATGACATTGCGATAGAAGATGCGCCAGCAAATGATGTGCCAACTTGGACAAACATGGGGAGGTACCCGGTTTTGCCATTTATTTTCTCGGGAGTTGGCACATTGCTCGGTCCACATGACATGTCAGCGCGAGTTGCACGACTAATGACCAGCACTATTTGTGCTGCGCTCCTTGCGATGGCTACTTTCGCTATGAGAAGGCGAAAGATATCCAGTGTCGGTGTCTTGATGGCGGTCGTTCCTGGAACAATCTTTTTGGCTTCAACTATGAATCCGAGCGCTATCGAGATTTGTGCAGCGATTGCAATGTGGTCCGTTTCTCCAATAGTCATCTCCGGCAGCTTGGAGAGGTGGTCGACGTTTGTTTTCGCGACATCGGGATCTTTATTGATTTTGACTCGTCCGCTAGGTCCGGCGTTTTATGTAGTGATTCTCTTGTTGTGTTATGTCGCGACTTCCAACAGGGCCAAGTTGATGCAGTTGGCGCGCCCGCATTGGCGTATTTTCAGCGTGCACTTGGCAACAATCTTGTTTGCGGCTTGGTGGTATCTGGCTATTTATAGTTTCCACTTGTCACCCAAGGTCAGTGCTGGTTTGCCGAGCATTTCAATTCGCAGTCAAATAGAGAGCGCATTGCGTCACATTCCGACATTGCTTGATCAAGCAGTGGGCAATTTTGGTTGGCTTGACTCACCTATGCCACGTGGTGCACTCGTAATTTTTTCTTTTGCATCGTTGATTTTGATTGGACGAGGATTGCTGTCAATGACAAGGCGAGAAATCATCGCATTGTTGGTTCTCGCTGCTGTGACGGTATTGCTTGTCGTCGCGCAAGATCTCAACTATTACGCGTTGCTTCGCAATTTCGGATCCCAGGGAAGGCACATCGTGCCGCTACTCGTCGGTCTGCCGATCCTCGCTGCTGGTTCGTTTACTTGGAAACGTAATTGGGAGGTTGCTGCAGTCGGTCTTTGGGGACTTGTCATGGTCTGGGCAGGTTTGGGTGCATTGCGTCGTTACACCGTCGGTATTAATGGTGACAATGCGATGGACGTGTTTACAGATCGTGCTTGGAATCCAGTTTTGGGTTTCTGGCCAACTGTGATGATGTTGGTCTTGTCAACAATGGCTGTGGTGTGTCTGTTTCCATACAGCAGACCGAGCGCCGAATAACTAACATCTTTTCTTATGAACTCAACCCCGCAAGTCCTCGCTTTAACCGCTGTATGCATCGTCGTGATGATGGTCGCTTTGTGGATTGTGAGCCTAATTAAGAAAGATGCATCAATAGTCGACATATTTTGGGGACTCGGTTTTGTGGTGGTCGGTTGGGCATCGTGGCAATTGTCTGATGCAAACTCGCAGCGCGGAACAGTGCTGGCAGTGCTCACCACCTTGTGGGGCGTGCGATTGGGCGGGTATTTGTATTGGCGTAATCATGGCAAGGGCGAAGACTTTCGGTATCAGGCAATGAGGAAGCACTATGGTTCAAAGTTTGCATTGAAGAGTTTGTTCATTGTGTTTGGCTTGCAAGGTGTGTTGATGTGGATTGTTTCGTTGCCAGTTCAACTGGGACAGATGACCAATGATGCGAAAATCGGTGCGGTCGGATTTATTGGCATCGTCGTGTGGGCTGTTGGCTTTCTCTTCGAATCAGTTGGAGATATTCAGTTGGCAGTTTTCAAGTCGAACAGCGCCAATGCCGGAAAAGTCATGGACAAAGGACTGTGGAAATTTACGCGACACCCAAACTACTTTGGTGATGCTTGCTCATGGTGGGGTATAGCACTCATTGCGGCCGAAGCTCGTATTGGTTTGTTCGGAATCATTGGCGCACTAGTAATGAACATCTTGCTCTTAAAATATTCGGGCGTACCAATTCTTGAGAAGTCAATCAACAAACGCCGACCCGGGTACGAGGAGTATCAGCGACGTACAAGCTCGTTTGTGCCGAGGATGCCTAAAAAATAGCGTTTAGGAGTTTTTACCGCGCAGCTTGTTCCACGCGCCAAACGAATCGAGTGACGCGATTGTTGATCCCATCGATTCGGGTGGCACTGGGTGGCTGATCAGGAAGCCTTGAGCCTTTGAACATTTCATATCGGCAAGTATTTGCAACTGCTGCACGCTCTCGATGCCCTCTGCAACCATGTCGAGGCCAAGCGAGTCACCCATTGCAATAATTGTGCGCACGAGTGAGCGAGCACTTTCGTCTTGCGCGACGCCGCTCACAAACGACTTATCGATCTTAAGACGTTGAATTGGAAACTTCTGCAAAAGCGAAAGGCTTGAATAGCCGGTTCCAAAGTCATCGATGGCAATACGAACACCGAGATCGCACAATGCATTAAGCGCGTCGAGTGCCTGCTCGGGTTGAGAGATCATGACGCTCTCGGTCACTTCGAGCCACAATTGTTCTGGCGGTACGTGCGCTCGTAACAACGCTTCATTAACCACTGCCACAAAGTTTGGGTCGTGCAATTGTCGGGGCGACACATTGACCGACATGGTTGCATCACTGCGACAAATGCCCTGTGTTATCCACCCGCGTAGATGCGTGAGTGCTTCGAGAAGTGCCCATGCACCAAGGGGTACGATCGTGCCAGTTTCTTCGGCGATGGGTATGAACTCGGCTGGTGAAATCATCGTGCCGTCGTCGCGTTGCCAGCGCATCAGTGCTTCGAAACCCACAACATCGCCCATGTCGATGTCGACAATGGGCTGATGCACGAGACGCAATTCGCGGCGCTCCAGAGCACGGTACAGCGCAGTCTCTATCGCAAGTCTTTGCGTGACGCGCTCGAGCATTGACTCGTCAAACACGGCAACACAATTGCGTCCAGCATCTTTGGCGCGGTACATGGCAGTGTCTGCATGGCGCAAAAGGTCGTCGGCTGTTGAGGTAATGGATGGGTGATACGACGAAACGCCGATAGATGCAGATACAAACACATCTCCCTGACGGAGGGAAAGTGGTTCGTGGAAACTCTCGAGCACCTTGTCTGCAAGTTGCATCGCATCACTTGAATCTTGGGTGTCTGGATCGAGCACCACAAATTCGTCGCCAGAGATGCGACCGACCACGCATCGACGGGGAAGGGCATTGCGCAACCGCTGTGCAACTGCAATAAGCACTGCATCGCCAGCCTGGTGGCCGAGGGAGTCATTGATGTTTTTAAAACGATCCACATCAATAAATAGAACGGTCGGCTTGCGCCCTTCAGTCCAAGCGGTAAGAAGAGAATTGTTGACGAATGTAAGCATCAGACTGCGGTTTGGTAAACCGGTGAGCGCAACGGTTTGAGCAGAATCAATAAGTCGATGCTGCGTTGTGGCATTTGCGCGCACTGAATGAATGACGCGTGATG
>JAIOXC010000099.1 GCA_021741795.1 Ilumatobacteraceae bacterium
ACCACCAAGGGTTGTCGCAGCCTGACGCGCAACATCATCATGAGCCCAAATGGTTCGTGGCTGAACTTGATCCTTAAAAAAGTTGCGAGCACTTGTGGTGTGACGTGGATGCTCAATCTCAATAGCACTCAGATGCCTATTTATTGGATGATTGCCCACACCAAGCCGGCGTGCAAAGTCAACAAATTCGGCAAGTGGCGTAGCAAGAGGAAGCCGTTGATTGTTTTTAATGCTCTGGCCAGTACATGTGATGATCAGTCGATCTTGAGCGGAAAGTGCCGAGTCGAGCAAAGCTCGCCGAACATCAAGCCGTGCGTCTTGATCGCCAATAAGTCGCTGGCGTTCAATGAGGTCGTCACCTTCGCCTTCATTTGATGCGAGTGACTCTTCGTCAAAACCGACGACACAGACAACTCGAAATGGAACGCCGCGTAACGGAATCATTGAAGTTGCAGTGATAGCTCCGGTGCGCAATGGCTGCCTACCAGGCAACTGGTTGAGCATGTCGCTCAGTTGACTTGCAACATCGCTATAGGGAACAACTACCGTGCTACCAACAGATGATGCCCGCAGTAATCCAATTTGCTTGACAGGGAGTGCGAGTTCGTCGCAGTTTTCTCCACACAGCACAATCAAAGCCAACTCAATTGCGTCACACCACTCGTTAACAGTGCGTTGTTCGGTTGTCAGATCTGACAAAGCCAAGACTGCATTGAATACTCGAATTAAAGCAGCGATTTCGTCGACATCAGACAGATCAACATCGTCTAGAGCGTCAACTCCTAGCGCATCAAATGTCTGAGTGCCATCAGGTACGAGCGCGCCTAACAACATCTGCTCTAATGCGTTACGCCATGTATGCGCGCTGAGATTTGGTGCATCCAAACCATGCTGTTTGCGGTGTTTGACAGTGAGCCCCCAACGCACATTGGCGTTGTTGGCATAGCGATACCAGTGTTCGACTCCTTCAGAGTTAACACCAAGATTTTTGAGAACCAATGGTGATGTGGCTACAGAAAGCACTCCATCAACCGAGCAACGTGAACGCACAAGATCGATCAGCCCGACTAATAATGCCGCACCATCATTGACCTGGCGAATACCACGATCGGCAACAATGAGTGGGAGTTTGACATTTTGTCCCTTGACTTTCAGGACCCGTGCAAAGGTAGCTTCTAGATACGGAGCCGCCTTCTCAATATTGGGACATAGCACCACGATCTCATGAGGCTGCAAATCTTTTAGGTCGGTAAATGCATGCAGTAATGCGTCATGCAGCACCTCGACTTGGCGGCTTAAGTCATGGCAGCGATGAATCAAGAGAGAACGATCCTCGCTCTCGACCGACTGCTCAACTGCTGACAAATGTTCTGCAACTGTTTGCTGCATCCGACTCAGCAAATTTTGTGAAGTGGAACCAGCATGTGCAACATGAGTGGCTTCAATCTGTTGCGACGCAAGCAATGTTTCGAGCTCTTGTGAACCCAACAGCCAGGCGTTAACCAATGGGTCGATATCGGCCGGCATGGATGGAGCTGGATTGCGTTCAGGAATGAGGCCAACTGTTGGGTCAGCAGTTACCCCCCACTTCTGCGAGATGGCTGGAGATGGGTGGACCAATACAACGCGTACATCTACATGATCTTTGAGTTGTAACAACGCGTCGATCTGACCAGGACTGAGCGATTGGAACCCAACAACTAAAATTTGTTTTGGTGTTTTGGATGACAACTCTGGTTTACGCGCGGCCGGACTTGGCTGTCCGATTCTCTTGCGCACTTCACTCCACAATTGAAACTGCCACATGTCGGTGGCATTCAGTTGTTTGGCATTTGGGTTATGTGCGGTTGGGCTTACTGTTGCCTTTCCTTGCTCCCATAACCGAATCATTGCTGGACGGCGCACGTGATAACGATCGAAACGATCAGCTATCGCTCTAGCGGCAATAAGCGGGCCACCTGATCGCTTAATGATTGGTTCGTATTGGGCATCGGCAGAGATGACATCGAGCACATGAAACGTAAGATTCTCGATCAGCCACGGATCTCGCTCGCCAATTACTGGTGGTTTGAGAAACTTTGTGAGCGAACCAGGAAAATCAACTTCGACATTAGCAATGATGCCATCTTGCGAATTTGGATTACTTGTTCCAAGTTGTTTTGCAACCTCGGACATGAGCCAAGCCTTGACACCGGCAGTTGGAACAACAATGTGTTGCTTCGCAAATATGTCAACAGGCTGACGAAGATATTCAAGTGCAGGGGTAAGCACATCCGAGAGTCGGCTGACGAATTGAACTTGAAGACTCATGAACCTCCAGGGGGAATTACAGATACCTTAGTGAAGTGGGACGCTCGTGAGACAAGGGCCCAATCGCGCGCACTGATAATACGCACGGGGTAATGCGCGGTGTGATGTAGAGATCAGAACAGCTACGTCACACACCCAAGGGGTTGGTGCGTATTGATGTCAGGACAACATCAATCGGAGGAAAACCCCATGTCAGTAGCAGTTCTCGAACAAGCAGCAATCGGTCGGCCAATCAATCGTCTCGGAGCGTCGATCTTTCCCGTGTACCTGCCAGGACAGGGTCTCCCCTTTCACTTCGTGTCTGGCGCAGCGTCTGGAATCGTTGTTGGCGAAAAGGCCAGTGCGGAAGTGCCAACTTTGCAAGTCACCAATCCAAATGGCCATGCAGTGTTGATACCTGAAGGACAAGTATTGGATGGTGGACATCAAACACGAACGGTGAACGTGAGCATTCTTGTTCCGGCCGGTGCAACTATCGACATTCCTGTGAGTTGCGTAGAAGCTGGTCGTTGGGGTGGAGGCAATTCCTTCACAAACTCGGATCGCTTTGCAAACCGTCGAGTGCGACGCGCAAAAATGGAAGGCGTCCGTGAAAGCCTTCGCCATAGCGATAGCAAGCGCTCAGACCAAGGCGCAGTCTGGAGTGCTGTTGACTTCGAATTGAACCGCAAAGGAATCCACAGTCCGTCTGCAAACTTTCGCGACATTGAAGATTTTGCCCAACGTGATAATGCATCTGCGCAGGCAATTCAAGATCTGGTGCGTCGAGGACCACTTCCTGGACAGCAGGGTGTCGTAATTGCACACGGCCAACGAATCGTGAACGCAGAGTTGTTCGCAACCCATGAGGCATTATTGGCCAACTGGGAAGCACTCATGCGCGGAATCGTGCTCGACGCACCAGGCGATCACAATCTGCGACCATCGGCAACTGCAGCACTCAAGTTTTTGAGTCGATTGGCAAAGGCCGAGATCATCACCAAGCCGGGAGTTGGACTTGGCACCGAAGAACACGTGCGCTCAACACGACTTGTTGGACACAGCCTTTCTTTCGAAGGTGCACTCGTTCATGCCAGCGCTTTTGCACTTGCGGCCTAACCGTTACACCCCTTTGACAAGATATTCATCACCCCCACGACAGGAGAATCCATGACCAAGGAGCACAAAAAAGTAATTCGGGTTGAAAAAACATACTGGGACATGACCCACGAAGAAAAGTATGCATATATTTCGGGCGCACTTCAGGGATTCAGTCCAAACGAAGAAGTGAGAGCCCGCGCTGAACAACCGTTGAGCAAAGATGCCGATCTTCCAAGTGTGAGTAACCCAAAAGCTCGATCATCCCGACGTCACTGGTGGCAAATAGGGACTGTTGTTGTGGTGCTGATTGCATCAATCGTGTTTTCAATAAGACTCACAAGTAATCCAAGTTCCTCGGCATTTGACGTTGCTCGCACACTGCAGGCGGCCGGCATCACATGCACACCAGGCGAACTCGTGACCAAATCAAGCGGAGCCGTGCGCGAAGGACTCCCCTGCACAGTTGGTGATCTGATCTACGAAATCACTACCTACCCGACCGATCAAGCAACCGACGAAGTAACCCGAATGGTTGAAGACGGTGTTGGATGCCAGTTGGCTGTTAGCCGTTCGTCATCAGTATTTACCATGCTGATCGGCGACAGGTTCTCGATCTTTGTGGCATCGACCTTGCCGACTGGCATTGATGAACTCACCAACACACGCTTAGTGTTTCAAGACGACTGCCGCGCCGAAGCGCTCTAGGTGAGGAAAGGGAAACTGCAATGGGATTGTTTACTGGGTACCTCATCTACAAGGCCGGAAAACGCAAAGGTGCGCGCAAGGCTGAAAGACGTGCAGCAGCAAACGACTGTGATTCGTATGGCAGCGAATTGTGCAGCTCGTGCGACGAATTGCCATTAGACCAGTACTCCTGCGATGAGTGCGGCTACTGCCCGTATTGTTGCGACTGCTAAAAATCGCCTTCGTCGCCGCCACTATCTGAGCCATATCCACCGTCATTGGCATCATCGACATCGTCCAGATCATCAATATCTGGATCTAATTCATCGAGATCAGTAGCACTCACTTCATCGTCCAGCCCGACGTTGTACAGCTCTGATGCGCAATTGGGGCAATTGATCATCGGTGCGCCGTCAAAGAATATTGGGAGCACTCCGCAATATGGACAGACATCACCGTCTTCGAGTTCTTCTGTTTTCATACAACCTCCTCTTTCACTTCTCACAATATGCACAGGGTGTGACACTGTGTGCGTATAAGAAGTAGATGGAATGGCTCGAAAACCCCGACTATGCCGAACTCGGCGCCGGACTCAACCGCGGCACACCCACTGGGTATCGTCCAGTTGTGAGCGACGTGATCCTGCGAGCGGAATTTGAGGGATCAGACCAACGTCATTTGTGGGCACAAATTGACAGCAACGGTGATTTAGTCATTGCCGGTCAAGACTTGGGCCCCACTGTCGAGCAATTCTTTGGTGAGCGAGAATATGAATGGGCACACACAATCAAAAAGCAGAACATCCCACAGTTCTTGGAGATGCTCAATCAAGACCCAGAAGCCGACGTGATGACTGTGCTGCAGGGTTATGCCGGCGAGCGTTGCGACTTAGTGTGTGATGCGATCACAGCTGCAGCCGACAAGTTTCCGATCGAATTTTGGAGTCGTTTCTAATCACAACAACAGGAGGAACAATGGAAAGAGCATTTGCACTGGCAAATCATTGGCACATGAACTTGGTGCGCAAGAACACGAAGATTCCATATATCTCGCACTTGATGGCGGTAAGTGCCCTGGTGCTCGAAAACGACGGATCACTCGATCAAGCTTCGGCCGGTCTGTTGCACGACATTCTGGAAGACACCAAGTGCTCCGAAGAGTTGCTGCGCGCAACTGTCGGCAACACTGTGACCGAGATTGTAAAAGCATGCACCCACGTTGAGTTTGCTGAAATCACCGACGAAGAGGCAAAGACTGTTGCCAAAAAGACGTTTTATCTTGAGCGATTATTAGCCCCCGATCGCTTGCCCGCAGCGAACCTGGTGGCATTGTGCGACAAAACCCACAACATTGAATGCACCGTACGCGACTGGCATAAGGTCAAGCATGATCAGTCAAAGATGTTCGTCGGATTCAATGCAGGGTGGGATGTACAACTGTGGTGGTACAACTCGCTCGCAGATGCGTTTGACACATTGGACGTGCCAGCCGATCTGCAAACTCGCTTTCGCACCGCGGTCACCAC
>JAIOXC010000100.1 GCA_021741795.1 Ilumatobacteraceae bacterium
GCGATTTTTTCTTTGCCAAAGGCGATCCTGGGCTCGGCAAACTCATCACGCAATTTTTTCTCAATAGTCAAGCTTCTGCGATGTTCGTCACAGCGTTGGCTGCAACTTTGCTGGGTCTTATGCTTTTTATCATCTTCGGTCTTCTCAACACGTGGGTTGTTGGAAGATGGTACGAAGGTTCAATTTCACAATAACAATGGAGAACAAAACCACATGAGCAAGCGAAACGCAACAATCTTTAGCGCAATCGCCTTAGGTATTTCCATCTCACTTCTTGGCGCTTGCGGAGGCAGCGATACCGCTCTGACCGACGCTCCTTCCGATACTGCAGTGCCCACAATCGGTGTGTCGCTCGCAGACGTGTGTCCCGCAACGATTGTTATCCAGACAGACTGGTTCCCTGAGTCCGAGCATGGTGGTCTCTATCAACTCATGGGCGACGACGCAGTCGCATCAAAAGATACGGGTGCTGCTGTCGGATCATTGATGGTCAACGGTCAACCAACGGGTGTGAACCTTGAGATTCGCGCAGGCGGGCCATTCCTTGAGTCTCCAGTTGTCACAGAGATGTATCAAGACAACGCAATCACATTCGGTTACGTGGGCACCGACGTGGCCATTACTCGATACACCGATGCTCCGACGCTCGCGGTATTCAACGCTCTCAATATCAATCCACAGGTTTTGTTGTGGGATGCAACCAAGCATCCGGAAGCCAAGACCATTGCCGACGCTGCTCAGACAATCACATCTTTTTATGTCTACGGCGACCCAGCCTGGATGCGCTATTTCGAAGCGCAGGGTCTCATTCAGAAAGATCAAGTTGATTCAAACTACAAAGGCAACCTGTTGCTCTCTACAGAAGATGCCGCACACCAAGGTTTCGCAACATCTGAGCCGTACAAATATGCAAATCTCGAAAGTGGCGCAATCACAACCGGCTACCAACTCATTCATGATGCAGGCTGGAACTCATACGCACAAAACTTGGCTATTCGAAAAGATCGACTCGAAGAACTGCGTCCTTGCCTTGAGAAAATTGTTCCAATTTTTCAACAAGCACAACTTGACTACATTGCCGATCCAACCCGGGCAAACGCAATTATTCTCACAACCGTCGCCACATACGACAGCTGGTGGACACAATCAGAAGGTGACGTTGCTAACGGTGCTGAGGCCCAACAAGAAATGGGTATTGTCGGCAACGGCGATACACCAACTTTTGGCGATCTGGAAGAGGCTCGTGTAAACGACTTCATTGCGAAGGCAACGCCAATCTTGCGCGAGCAAGGCCTTGAGATTGCCGACATCGCTGCAGGCGATATCACTGACAACACATTCCTGGATACTTCAATCACCTACCAGGGGTAGTTGAATTAGGCGTCTTTGACGCTCCACTTGCGTTGCGCAACAGGATCTTTATCGCTCCACGGAAAGTTGATCCATTGATCAGTGTGCTTCCACACGTAGTCGCACTTGATGATGGATTGTGACTTCTCGTACAACACCGCAAGGCGGGTATCCGCTAGCTGACCCTTGCAGAACTCAAGTACGTGCTTCAACGTATGGCCAGTGTCGGCAACATCGTCAACGATCAACACTTTTGAATCCTTTAAGTCGACGAGACTTGGCACGGGAGGAAGGATCATTGGCACTGCAAGCCGCTCATTGACGCCGGTATAAAACTCGACGTTCATGGTGTAGGTGTTCTTGACAGAAAGCGCATAACCGAGAGCACCTGCCGCAAGCAGTCCACCGCGTGCAATTGCAAGAATGATGTCGGGTTCGTAGCCACTCTTGGCCACCATCACTGCTAGCTCGCGACTCGCGACTCCGAAGGATTCCCACGTCATTATTTCTCGTTCTTCGCTCAAATCGACCCCTTTATTGCATCTCGTGAAACCATCAATCTAGTTGATCAGTCGGCTACATACGGGCAGTGACGGCATCCGCTCTCGCAACAATAATTGCGTGATGCCAAAAATTCGGCGGTCATGACCGAAAGCCCTGAGACCGGATCTTGATAACACGGCAAACGGGCAGCAACCGCCAAGGCATGGCGGCTCATTATTTCCTCAAAGTGTGAGTGTGTCCCCTGCAGACGGCGAAATATTGGAGTATTGAGATAGTCATCCCTGAGAACTGGGGGTGTCATAACGCTTCGAGCATCTCCCAAAATTGTGGCCAACTCTTAGAGACGACGTTTGCCTGATCAATGATCACTCCGGGCAATTCGAGCCCAGCAACACCAAATGCCATTGCAATTCGATGGTCATGATGTGTGTCACACGAGCCACCGTGCAACGCGTGGGGTGAAATCTCAAGACCATCCTCGTGTTCGACAACACTTGCGCCCAGGCCGCGCATCTCACAAGCAAGATCTCCAATGCGGTCACTCTCTTTTTTGCGGATGAAACCAACATTGCGAATTCGCGTTGGCGTCTTTGCGAACATCGCGACGATGGCGAGCGTTGGAACCAGATCTGATATTTCAGACATATCAATGTCAACACCCTGCAATGGCCTATTTGCGTCACGACCGACTGTAATTCCTGCCTGGTCTTCTGAAATTTCACAACCCATTTGGCGCAAGACATCGATAAAACGACTATCTCCCTGCAACATGTTTGACCGCATACCATGTACGCGCACGCGACCACCCACCACTGCGGCTGCTGCGAAAGGGTATGAAGCCGAACTCGCGTCGGGCTCGACAGCGAATTGGCAACCCACATATCCTCCGCCGTCAATCACGATGATGCGATTATCCGCAATACGCACATGTGCACCAAATGATTTCATTACCGATGCCGACATTGCGATATACGGCAGCGAAATGACGTCTCCGGTGAGTTCAATCGTCAATCCATCAGGGAAGATTGGCGCAATGAGCATCAACGATGTGACAAATTGTGACGATGTATCAGCCGCGACCTGAACCGAATGGATGTGAGACTCACCTCGCTGAACCGTAACGGGCAAACAATATTTATCGTTTTGCCACGAAACACCAGCGCCAAGTTGTTCTAAAGCAAGATGCAGATCCTTCATCGGCCGACTGCGCAATGACTCATTGCCAGTCACCGTTACTGGGCCCCGACGCAATGCGCCAATGGCGGTGAGAAAACGCGCCGTCGTTCCAGCCAAATTGGCATCAACTGTGATCGCATCTGTGCGATCCAAATCAATTGATCCTTGAATATGGGCATCAACACCGTTCAGCGAAAAAGTTGCACCAAGCATGTTGAGGCCCTGCAACATCGCTTGCGTATCATCACCGTCCGGCAACCCTGTGATCGTTGACTCGCCACGCGCAAGCGCTGCGCATATCAGTGCCCGATGCGCAATCGACTTTGATCCCGGGACGGTAGCCACAGCATCGAGCGCTCCACTTTTTACAGCAACTGCGTACTCGCTTTGTTGTGTCATGAAATCTGTTGCAAGATCGGTCTAAACCCACGAGCAATCAGACCACCACGAAACACATCTTGACTGGACTGCTCGACAACAAGCACGAGAACTCCCCGTTCGCCCTCAACCGAGTGAGCAACTTCAAAGTTGGCAATGTTGACACCAAGTTCTGCAGCCAGAGTAAATATTTCTGCGGCCGCACCAGAACGGTCAGGAATAGGGACTCTGACTTCCACAACATCCATCAAATCTCGAACACGACTTGGCAAATTTGATCGCGCAATACGAGATTGCTGCAAACGCTTCATCAGTTCTTTGGAGTCACCTTGTTCGACAATCTGTTTCATGTGGGCAAGACCGTCAATCAGCCCATCTAGAGCAATCACGATTGCATCTCGGTTCTCTATGCAGATGTCGATCCAGATCGCAGGGTGCCCAGATGCGACTCGTGTCATGTCGCGAAAACCACCTGCGGCCAGCCGCAACACCGCAACATGCTCTTCCGACCTCTCACTCGCAAGACCCATTAACGCTGCTGCAGTCAAATGTGGAAGGTGGCTCACAATTGCAACCAGTTGGTCATGTCGCTGAGGATCAAGCACCACAATTTCGGAACCCAGTTCAGTGACGACTCCAGCAACTTGTTCGAAGTTACTGTCAGAAATACCAACTGATGGCGTCAGCACCCAAACAGCACTCTCAAACAATTTGGCATCTGCACCGGCCAACCCGATGAGTTCACTTCCCGCCATAGGGTGTCCACCAATAAATCGCGGGTCATTGATCTGCCCAACAAGATGGGCCTTTACTCCGCCAACATCTGTGACCAAACCAGTCGTTTCGGCTAGTGCACGAACTACTTGCTCTGCAATAGATGAAACGGGAGTCGCCACAAACGTGATGGCGGCATCTCTGTCGACACCAATCTGATGGATGACTCCGAGCGATAACGCTTGGCGTTCGATGTCGCCAACAGAGTCACATCCGGTGACATGCCATCCCCTGCTCGACAGAGCAAGACCAAGTGATCCACCGATCAAGCCAAGACCGAAAATGTTTGCTCGTCTTTGTGTCACAAACAACAATTCTACTCGTGTGCTACTGAGCAACCGATTCAATTAACAACTTGACCTCTGCATTTGTGAGATGCCTCCACTGACCAGGCAACAAGTGCCTATCCACGATTGGGCCGATGCGAACGCGCACCAGTCGAGCGACTGGATATCCAACTTCCTCACACATGCGACGAATTTGTCGATTTCTACCCTCATGAATCACCACGCGCAATACACCAGGTTGCAATTGACTGACATCGGCAGGTGCGGTCATTCCATCGTCCAACTCAATGCCATTGCGCATTCGACTTAAGGCAGTGTTGTTTACGCCTGCAGCCGAACACTCCACATGCACGAGATATTCCTTTTCCAATCCGAAACTTGGGTGTGTGATGCGATTGGTCAATTCTCCATCGTTTGTCAACAACAACAAACCTTCAGAATCGGCATCAAGGCGCCCAACGGGAAACACCCGCGGTTCCAAAGGAACAAGATCTACAACGGTCTCACGGCCGTGCGTATCAATGGCCGTTGAGATGACGTCAACTGGCTTGTTGAGCAAGTAGTACACAACATCGGGGCGCACACCCACTGGCGCTCCATCGATTTCAATGAGATCAACCTCTACATCGACCCTGCGTCCGAGCACAGCAATCGTGCCATTCACTGTCACTCGTTCGTCGGCGATCAACTCTTCGCACGCGCGACGACTACCCCAACCATGGCGAGCCAACACTTTTTGCAATCGCTCACCTTCAAACAACTGTTCGTCGCCTCCCGGCGTTGATGAACTAATAGCTACCCCTCAACTTCGTTTCGACTCGCGCCCATTGGATTGGTCGGAACAATTCTCAGTCCCTGTTCGAGAGCCTCGACAACTTCGGCAGGCGGAATAAAATCGGCAATCGGTGGCAATGACGAGAGCGAATCAAGGCCTAGTCGCTCCAGAAACATTGCTGTTGTTCCAAACAGAATCGCTTGACCTGGTCCGTCATCGCGAGACACT
>JAIOXC010000101.1 GCA_021741795.1 Ilumatobacteraceae bacterium
GAAACTTTGAATAAGGCGCATATGAATGTTGCTGCGCCGCGCGGGCAGCAGTGCGCAGTGTTTGCCAATCAATCGGTTGTGCAGGTGTGGCCATACGCCAACACTAGTTGCGGGCTACCGACGCCAAAATTGCTGGAGTGAGTTTGTTGGCTCGTTCAACAACAGCACGGGCATCGATGGTGAGTGCCATACGATCGCGCACAACAACTTGGCCATGCACAACCACATGGCAAACGTCGCCACGACCAGCGGCAGCGACAATGGCGACATGCGGGTCGAACACGGGAGTAAGCGAGGGTGAGAATGCATCGAGCACGACGATGTCGGCATACTTGCCAACTTCAAGTGAGCCAACGAGATGATCAATGTGCAGTGCCTTGGCCCCATTAATTGTGGCCATACGCAAAACATCGAGAGCCGACAAAACGGTTGGGTCTGATGCAGCGGTCTTTTGCACGTAACCAGCCAGTCGCATGGCGAGCCACAAGTCGAGGTCGTTGCCTGACGCCGGCCCATCAGTGCCAAGAGCAACATTGACACCTTGCTTATGTAAATCAACAATGCGTGCAGTGCCGCTGGCCAACTTGTAGTTGGATGCAGGGCAGTGCGTCACAGTTGCACCGTGTTGCGCAATCATCGCAATGTCGGTGTCATGTAAATGCACACCGTGGGCGAGGACTGCGTTTGACAGCAGGTCAGTGTCGGCAAGCACTTTGATTGGAGTACGACCATTGTGTCGCTTTGAAACGAGTGACATTTCGCCAACGGTCTCCGATGCATGCACGTGAATGTGTGCGCCATGCTGTTTGGCGAGCGCAGAGATCTGGTTGAGGTGATCTTCTCCGAGCAAGTATGTGCTGTGTGGGCTGAGCCAGTTGAGTGAATCAAAACCATTTGGCAAGGAAAATTCCTGCTCACGCTTGACAGAATCGGTGAGCCACTCGTTTGCCCATGCCATGCGCTTGGCGAATGGAAGTGGCTCAGGGCCATCAGATTCAAGCAAGTTTGGACCGCAGTGAATGCGCATTCCTGAACGCGCAGCAACTTCGATTGCCGCGTCGGGCAGGTAGTACATGTCGAGTGCTGTGGTGATGCCGCCCAACAGTGATTCGAGTGCTGCAAGTTCGGTGCCAACCACAACGGCATCGTGCGACAACACGGCAATCTCTGCCGGCATCAGTCGGCCAAGAAAATCTTCCAAGTTCATGTCATCGCCGAGGCCGCGAAACAGCGTCATGCCCATGTGCGTGTGAGCGTTGATCATGCCAGGCATCACAATGCCACCCTTGGCATCGATGACGGTAGGTGCATTGTGAGCGAGTGTTCCAGCGGCAATTGCGCGAATCTTGCGATCTGCGCCAATCACGATCGTTGCATCGTTGACAATGGTGCCGACGGTGTCGACAGTGACAACGCAGGCGTGAGTGATTGCGAGAAGGTCTTGTGGGGTGCTCATTAAAATTTTGTCGCTTTCGTGGCGTCTATTTTTTTGAGTACGTCCCGCAACAGTGCGCCAACTCGTTGCGCTGACTCTTTGCCAACCTGCAACACATCTTCACCCGATAGTGGTTGAGGATTGATACCTGCCGCCAAGTTGGTGGCAAGTGAGAGTGCCAACACTCGCATGCCCAAGTGTCGTGCGGCAATTGTCTCAAGCACGGTCGACATGCCAACCATGTCGGCGCCAAGCGTGGCGATCGCGCGAATTTCGGCTGGCGTTTCAAAATGTGGCCCGTGAAAACCAAAGTAGACAGCCTCGTTGATGTTTGGAGAAACATTGCGCACGAGTGATCGCAGCGACGAGTTGTACGCATCGGTGAGATCAACGAAGCGACCAGCGAGTGGTGCTGGTGGGTTGTCACCTGTGAGCGGAGAGTGACCTGTCATATTGATGTGATCTTTGATCACAACTGGCTCGCCAATGGTCCACTCTTTTTGCAAGCAACCTGCACCGTTTGTGAGGAGCGCAATCTTGCACCCGAGCGCATGTGCGACACGAACTCCGTGCACCACTGCATGCACTCCGTGACCTTCGTACAAATGTGTACGGCCAGTGAGGAGCAACACACGGGTAGAACCGATGGTGATCGACTTGAGTGCACCACCGTGGCCGATTGCCGACGGGCGAGTGAAACCTGGGATGTCTGCAACGTTGATTGATTGAACTTGGGTCTTGGACACTTCTTCGAGAAGTCCCACGGCATCTGCCCAGCCCGACCCAAGCACCACGAGCACATCATGCAAGTCACCAAATTGCGCGCGAACCGCTTCAGCTGACCGATTGGCCAGCGCAAACGCCTCGTTGACTATTTGATCCATAGATAAAGGCTACGCACCAAAGTTCGGATTGGGACACGCACATCGGTAGCGTGGTGCGTTATGAACACGACTGCGACTGCACCACTCACAATCTCTCCAGCGCGCGTATTGGCCGACTTGTTGCCAAAACGTGCATCGCGCACATCTGCACTCACGCAAGATGTTGTTCTCGTCCTTGGGTTTGCCTTGCTCACTGCCCTTGCCGCACAGATTGAAATTCCGCTTGGATTCACACCAGTGCCACTGACTGGCCAAACATTTGCAGTGCTTCTTGCTGGAGCAGTGCTCGGTATGCGACGTGGTGCCTTGAGTCAATTGGTTTATTGGTTTGCTGGACTTACCGGTTTGCCTTTTTATTCGGGTGGCGCAGGTGGTTGGAAAGATGGCACCGGTGCCACACTCGGCTATCTCGTTGGCTTCATAGTTGCTGCTGGCGCAATCGGTTTTCTTGCAGAAAAAAAGCAAGACCGAAACTTTGCAACTTCGTTGCCGGCAATGTTGCTCGGATCAACAATTATTTATGCGTTTGGCGCAACATGGTTGGCGCACAAAATCAACGTGCCACTAGCAAACGGTGACACAAATGCGATTGGCCTTGGTGTCGCACCATTTTTGATTGGCGATTTGTTGAAAGCACTCATTGCAGCAGGACTCACGAGCACCGTGTGGACTGCACTCGCTCAGCGCGGTTGATACCAGCGCGTTTAGCGCGAACGCTCGAGCTCGTACAGAGTTGTGCCACTGGCACGCGCAACCCACAAACCTGCACCGGCTGGCACAAAGTGTCGATTAAGGCGCTTGCGATACCAGTCACCGGTGCGTGCATAGATATTGAGGTCGGTGGTTTTTTTGTCGACAGCGTTGCGCAAGTCGGCTGATGTCGGTACTTCTAGATACAGCACACCACGAGTTGCTTTTGCCAAATTGCCAATAGCAGAGACTGCCTGCTTGTCGTTGAGATACTGCAACACGCTGTGGCAAACCACGAGGTCAAATTGACGAGTAGGAAACCAAGTTGCGATGTCGTGACATTCGTGGTCGTATTTTTCGCAAGCATGCTCGCTGATATCAACCGACAATCGTTTTACTTTTGGATGAGTTGTTGCATACCAATCTCGCCAGTAACCAAGACCTGCACCCACATCCAGCACCGACCGCACTGGAACTTCCCACCACTGGCACATTGCGTGGACTGCAGTGGCGAGTGCGTTGACCTTGGTGCGACTGTGAACTGGGCTAGTTGAATAGAAGCGCTTGAAGAACGCTGCGTCAAATGTGTGGCGTGGCATGCATCTTGTGTAGCAGGTGAGCGGTCGCCATTACGATTGTTGCCGTTACGATTATTGCCAGACCTCACTCGAGATCAATTTTGCAAGGAGCCAACCATGTCCGTATATGAAACCAAGATTGCACGCCTCAACGGTGCAGGTAGCCCATTTGACGATGTGCTTGGCAAAGTGACATTGCTTGTCAACGTTGCATCAAAGTGCGGTTTGACCCCGCAATACACGGCGATGCAACAGCTGCACACCGATCTGTCAGCCAAGGGATTCAGTGTGCTTGGCGTGCCGTGCAATCAGTTCATGGGCCAAGAGCCAGGCACCGCTCAAGAGATTCAAGAGTTTTGTTCGACTACGTACGGCATTGATTTTCCATTGAGCGAAAAAGTGGATGTCAATGGTGATGCGCGTCATGCGTTGTACGAATCATTGGTGACTTCACCAGATGCCGAAGGGTACACCGGCGATATTCGCTGGAACTTTGAAAAGTTTTTGATTGGTCGTGACGGCAAAGTAGTTGCAAGGTTTGGTCCGCAAGTCGCTCCAGACGCTCCAGAAGTTTTGGCAGCAATTACCTCGGCACTGGGCTAAATATGATGCTTAAGGTCGGTGCAATTCAGATGTCGATGTCGACTGACATCGCGACGAATATTGCAACCGCAGAGCGTCTTGTGCGCCAAGCAGCCTCGCAGGGAGCACAAGTCGTACTCATCCCTGAACTTTTCGAGGGACACTATTTTTGCAAGGACGTAGATCCAAAACATCTCAACCTTGCACTGCCCATCGACGGACATCCGACGATCGCACATTTTCAGCGCGTGGCAAAAGAGCTCAATATTGTTTTGCCGATCAGTGTGTTTGAACGCGCCAACGAAGCATTGTTTAACACTGTTGCGATGATTGACGCGGATGGAACAGTGATGGGGATTTATCGCAAGAGCCACATTCCCGACGGCATCGGTTACAGCGAAAAGTATTATTTCAGTCCTGGTGATACTGGCTTTCGCGTTTGGAAAACACGACACGGAGCTGTCGGTGTTGGTATTTGCTGGGATCAGTGGTTTCCAGAATGCGCGCGATCGATGGCGCTGCAAGGGGCAGACGTGTTGTTGTATCCAACCGCAATTGGCAGCGAACCACCAAACCCTTCGTGGGATTCTGCACATCATTGGCAGCGCGTGATGCAAGGCCATGCCGGAGCCAACATGGTTCCGGTCGTTGCAGCCAATCGAATCGGTCGGGAAGTTGGCGAACAAACAGAAATCACGTTTTACGGATCTTCATTTATTACCGATGCACTTGGCGCCAAAGTGGCAGAAGCCAACCGCACCGACGAAGGCGTTTTGGTGGCAACAATTGATTGCAGTGAAAATCGCCTAATGCGCAGCGCATGGGGGTTATTTCGTGACCGCCGCCCAGAGTTGTATCGCGGCTTAACCACGTTTGATGGCACGACGTCTGGCAACTAATGCCAAGGATGCCGGGAGAGTTTGCTCCTCACGAACGCACAGTTATTGCATGGCCTACTCGTGACGACGTATACGGCAAACATCTTGACGAGGCACGGGAAGCTCATGCTGCATTAGCACGAACGATCTCGGGTTACGAGCCCGTGACGATGATTGCAAATCAGCAAGAAGCCGAATACGCAGCAGAGTTGTGTGGCTCGACAGTCGACGTAGTGGCATTGCCGATTGACGACTCGTGGTTTAGGGACTCAGGCCCAATTTATGTCTTTGATAATAAAGACAGCCAAGATGAAACAAAACGAGTTGCTGGCAACT
>JAIOXC010000102.1 GCA_021741795.1 Ilumatobacteraceae bacterium
CGAGTGCTGGCAGGTGGGTTTGATGTTGGTCTGGCGTTTGATGGCGATGCCGACAGAGTATTTGTGGTGGATGAAAAAGGTCGAGGCATGTCGGGAAGCACTACGACAGCGCTTTTGGCGTCGCGTTTTCTGCGTACGAACCCTGGCGCAACCATTTTGTACAACCTCATCTGCTCGCGCGCCGTACCAGAAGTGATCGCTGAGCTTGGTGGAAAAGGCATTCGAACGAAAAATGGTCATAGTTTCATGAAGCAGATCATGGCCGAAACTGGTGCAGTGTTTGCGGGCGAACACTCTGGTCACTATTACTTCGCCGATAACTATCGAGCCGACAGCGGATTGATTGCAACGATGGGCGTGTTGGGCGAGATGTGCCACACCGGCAAGTCTCTTTCGCAAATGCGTGAGCCGCTCGAGCGTTATGCGTCAAGTGGGGAGATCAACACAACCGTCAAAGATATTCATGCTGTCATTGAGCGAATTGCGCTCGATTATTCGTCGTACTCACAGGATCGAGTAGATGGACTCACCGTTGACTGTGGTTCGTGGTGGTTCAATGTGCGGGCGTCAAATACCGAGCCTCTACTACGTCTCAATCTTGAGGCATCGACGCGCGATGAATGTGATACGCATGTCGTCGAGTTGCTCGCCAGCATTACGGCCTAAGGGCGGGGCAGTACAATGAGCGTTATGTCACTCGATGCAAAACTGCTTCAGATCTTGGCCTGCCCACAAGACAAAGGATCGCTGTATTACTTTTCGGCTGACGCCTTTTTGTATAACCCACGGTTGCAACGTAAGTACAACATTGTTGAGGGAATCCCTGTGATGTTGATTGACGAGGCAACCAGTGTGGACGCATCGGAGCACGATGGTCTGATGCAGCGAATTGCCCGAGAGCACATCGCTCCAACATTTGCCTAACGCAAGGCGTTTGACTTAACCAGATCGATGTTTTGGTCTAGGATCTATCTTCTAGATGGGCCAAACTAATCCCGTGCCAGCTGGCCAGGGCTCATCGACCTTCATTCATGTACATACACATGTACACATACTCATAACAAAGGAAAACGTATGACTTCATTCGCTCAACGTCGTGATTTTCGCGTCGCCGATCTGTCCCTCGCACCATTTGGTCGCAAAGAGATTCACTTAGCCGAACACGAAATGCCAGGTCTTCGCGCGTTGCGCAAAGAGTATGGCAAGACAAAACCATTGAAGGGCGCACGCATTTCTGGCTCGCTGCACATGACGATTCAGACTGCAGTGCTGATCGAAACACTCACCGAGCTTGGCGCAGAAGTGCGCTGGGCCAGTTGCAATATTTTTTCAACGCAAGATCATGCGGCTGCAGCAGTGGCGGTTGGACCAAACGGTTCGGTCGAAGAGCCAGATGGCGTTCCGGTGTTTGCATGGAAGGGCGAGACGCTCGAGGAGTACTGGTGGGCAACCGACCAGATGATGACATGGCCAGATGGCGACGGACCAAACATGATTTTGGATGACGGCGGCGATGCAACCATGTTGATGCACAAGGGTGTTGAGTATGAAGCAGCAGGCGCTGTTCCAGATCCAACGACTGCATCAAACCCAGAGTTGGCAATTGTGCTTGGACTATTGCAGCGCTCGCTCAAGTCAGAGCCAAAAAAGTGGACAACGATGGCAAAAGGCATCAAGGGTGTTACCGAAGAAACAACAACCGGAGTAAAGCGTCTGTACAAGATGGCCGAAAAGGGCGAGTTGCTCTTTCCTGCAATTAACGTCAACGACAGCGTGACCAAATCAAAG
Source organism: Ilumatobacteraceae bacterium (assembly GCA_021741795.1). Classification (GTDB taxonomy): domain Bacteria; phylum Actinomycetota; class Acidimicrobiia; order Acidimicrobiales; family Ilumatobacteraceae; genus UBA3006. The sequence goes on from JAIOXC010000102.1 coordinate 1,789, forward strand.
TTTGACAACCTGTACGGATGTCGTCACTCATTGATTGACGCAATCAACCGCGCGACTGACGTGATGTTGGCTGGCAAGTTGGCAGTGGTCTGTGGCTATGGTGACGTTGGTAAAGGCTGTGCGCAAAGTTTGCGCGGTCAAGGTGCGCGCGTTGTGGTGACCGAGATTGACCCAATCAATGCGTTGCAAGCAGCGATGGAGGGCTACGAAGTCAACACACTTGAGGCGCTTGTTTCAACTGCAGATGTGTTTGTAACTGCAACGGGCAACGAAGCAATTGTGACCGTTGATCACATGGCAAGGATGAAGCACAACGCAATTGTGTGCAACATCGGCCACTTCGACAACGAAATCGATATGGCTGGTCTCGCTCGAAGCGGGGCAACTCGAGACGAACTCAAGGCCGGCACCGACTTATGGACGTTTCAGGACGGCCACGCTGTGATTGTGTTGGCTGAAGGACGTCTTGTCAACTTGGGTTGTGCAACAGGACACCCGAGCTTTGTGATGAGTTGCTCATTCACGAACCAAGTCATTGCTCAGATGGAGCTGTTTAACAACACCGACAAGTATCCACTTGGCGTCTACGTGTTGCCAAAGGCTCTCGACGAAAAAGTCGCGACGCTGCACTTGGGCGCACTTGGAGCAGTGTTAACAAAACTTTCTGATGAGCAGTCTGACTACTTGGGCATTCCTCACAATGGCCCGTTTAAGTCGGAGAACTACCGTTACTAGTTAACAGGTGTACAACAGCAGTTTATTTTGCAGATCGGATCTCTAGAAGCGGAAGCGCTTTCGCGACTATTGGTCCGATCAAAACAGCAAACGCAATCGTGCCGATTCCGATCGAGCCGCCCAATGCAACTCCGGCAAGCAAGACGGCAATTTCTACGCCTGTGCGCGCTTTGCCGATATTGATTCCGCGTTTGGCAAGACCAACCATCAAGCCGTCACGTGGGCCAGGGCCAAGACCTGCACCGATATAAAAACCAGACCCAATTCCTGTCACCACAATTCCGCCCAGCATCAGAAATATTCGCAGCCACATTTTTGTATTTTCGTTTGCTTCAGGAACGATCGAAAGAAAGATACCTGCTGCAATGCCAACCTCAATTGCGTTCAAAATGGTGGCGAGTCCTGGTGCTTGTCGCAGTGGAATCCAGAGCAACATAACGAACGCGCTCGTCAGCACGATGGTTGTGCCAAAAGGTAAACCGATGATCTGGCTGACGCCATCATGAAACACGTCCCACGGTGGCAAACCCAGATTGCCGGCTTTTTGCATGCCAATTCCGGTTCCGAAAAGTGCAAGCCCAAACACACATCTGGTCAGTCGCTCGATTGGGCGATCTTTGAGCGGTGCAAGAAAGTAATTTGCCACGCGCAAAGACTAATGCTGTGGAGGTATCAATGTTGTTCAGACAGCGGTGCGAGGCGTGTGGTGACATCGCTCGCGTGCTGTGCGTCAAATGCCGGACACAACTGTTTGCAATGGCGCAACCCGAGTGCGATGCAGCAGTAGTGGCTGTTGCGTATGAAAGCATCGCTCGCCGATTGATTTTGAATCTCAAGTATCACAATCGTAAGCAGGTGGTTGTGGTGCTTGCAGAATTGCTGGCGCAACGAGTTTTGCAAAGCGTGCCAAACATCGCGACAGTCTGCGATGTGGTGACGTGGGCACCGACCAGCAAGGCGCGAGTTCGTCGACGGGGCCTCGACCAGTCCGAATTATTGGCGCGACGATTGGCCAGGGTGCTCGATGTGCCGTGTAGACAACTTTTGATCAAGACCTCAACCAACGTGCAAACCGGAGCGTCGCGTGAAGAGCGCTTGCGAGATTCTGTATTTTCAGCGCGCAAACTGAGGGTTGACAGTCATGTAGTGATTGTTGATGACGTGGTCACAACTGGCACAACTCTGCGGTGTGCTGCAGACGCATTGCGCAAGGTGGGTGCTCGGCAAGTGACCTGTGTGGCGGTGGCAAGCGCTGTCAGGCACGACCTCCGAAGGTAGGATTCAGGGTCTTATGGCCCTTCTTGATCGCATTCTTCGCGCCGGTGAGGGCAAAAAGGTCAAGGCTTTGGCCGACATCATTCCCGATATCAATGCTCAAGAGCCAGAGATTCATGCGTTGTCGGATCAGGCACTCAAAGGCAAGACCGCCGAGTTTCGCTCGCGTATCGAGCGCGGTGAAGACACCGATGATTTATTGGTTGAAGCGTTTGCTGTAGTTCGTGAAGCCTCACTGCGTGTGATTGGTCAGCGCCACTACGACGTGCAGATGATGGGTGGAGCAGCATTGCATGCCGGCTGGATTTCCGAAATGCGCACGGGCGAAGGCAAGACGCTCGTTTCAACGTTGCCTGCGTATCTCAACGCGTTGCCGGGCAAAGGCGTGCACTTGGTGACTACCAACGATTATCTTGCGCAACGCGACTCGGAGTGGATGGGCCGTATTCATCGCTGGCTTGGACTCGAAGTTGGACTCGTGATTCCTGGCGTGCGCACATCGGCGGCAGAGAAGCGCATCGACTACATGGCGGACATCACCTACGGCACAAACAACGAATTTGGTTTTGATTATTTGCGCGACAACATGGCTGGCACCAAAGAAGAAAAAGTTCAGCGCGGTCATTACTTCGCGATCGTCGACGAAGTTGACTCGATTTTGATTGACGAGGCTCGTACTCCATTGATTATTTCTGGACGCATTGCCGATGCAGCCAAGTCGTATTATCAATTTGCCTCGATTGTCAGGTCGCTCAAGCGAGATGTTGATTATGAGGTCGAAGAAGACAAGCGCGTCGTGGTGCCAACAGAGGCTGGTATCGAAAAGGTAGAACAGCAACTTGGCATCGCCAACTTGTATGACGAAGTGCAACAAAACTTGGTGCACCAATTGCAAGTAGCGCTCAAGGCCGCGGTGTTGTATCAGCGCGATAAGGACTACATCATCCAAGATGGTGAAGTAAAAATCGTCGACGAATTTACTGGCCGAATTCTTGAAGGCCGTCGTTGGAGTGAGGGTATTCACCAGGCGGTTGAGGCCAAAGAGGGCGTCAAGATCAAAGAAGAAAACCAGACGCTTGCAACCGTCACCTTGCAAAATTATTTCCGCATGTACGACAAACTCTCTGGCATGACCGGTACTGCGCAAACCGAAGCAGCCGAGTTGATGAATACCTATGGGCTCCAGGTTGTTCCCATCCCAACCAATCGTGAGATGGTGCGTATCGACCAAGCCGACCTGATTTTTAAGACCGAAGCCGCAAAGTTTAAAACAGTAGTTGCGGATATCGAAGAGAAGCACAAAAAAGGCCAACCAGTTTTGGTCGGTACCGTCAGCGTAGAAAAGAGTGAATTGTTGTCGCGCGAACTAGACAAGCATGGCATTAAACACGAAGTGCTCAATGCCAAGCAGCACACTCGAGAGGCGTCAATCGTTACGCAGGCTGGTCGCATTGGCAGTGTCACTGTTGCAACCAACATGGCTGGACGCGGAGTCGACATCATGCTCGGTGGAAACCCAGAAGGG
>JAIOXC010000103.1 GCA_021741795.1 Ilumatobacteraceae bacterium
GAACTCGATGGGTCAGTCAGTCGAGTTTCTCTCGGAGAATCCGTGCTGGGGGCTGAAACTGCTGCAATAGTAGCAGGTGCGTTGATGACTCGATGTCGAAGGGGTGAGATGAGAATACGCCAGCAAATGACCCACTTGATGAACAGTCATACTCACGCTTGGTAGGTGAGCGTTTGCGCAGTATGCGTCAACAAAAAAATCTGGCACTCAATGAAGTGGAGACGTCTACTCAACAAGAATTTAAAGCGTCGGTGATGGGCGCATATGAGCGTGGAGAGCGTGTGATTAGTGTGTTGCGGCTCGAACGTCTGGCGCGCTTTTATGGTGTGACTGTTGACCAGTTGTTGCCACGCGATAAGCAACGTGAAGATGCTGCACAGCCAGGCACTGTTGCGCCAAAGAAATTACGCATTGATGTTGCAAAATTGTCCGCGCGTGAAGGCGATCAATTCAAGATGCTTGAGCGTCTTTTGCGAATGATCCAGGTTCAGCGACAAGACTTCAACGGCAAAGTGATTACTGTGCGCGCCAATGACACACGAGCAATTGCTGTGATGCTCGATGTGAGTATCGACGATGTGGGCACCAAACTGGCCGAACTCGACCTGCTTTTTGTGCCACCCAATGCAACTTGATGCTTCGTCCCACGGTGTTTATCTACACATTCCGTTTTGCTCTAAACGGTGTGACTATTGCGCATTCGCAACATTTACCGACCGCCATCATTTAGCTGGTGATTACTTGCGCGCAATGCGCATCCATATCAACACCGTCGTGGCTCAGGGAATGCTGCCCGCAACGAGTGTGTTTGTGGGTGGCGGCACGCCAAGCATGGTGCCAGCCGAAGAGTTGGTTGCCGTAATACGAGAAATCCCACTCGCAGCAAATGCCGAAGTGACAGTTGAATGCAACCCCGACAACATCACGCTTCAAATGATGCGCACATATCGAGATGGTGGAGTCAACCGAATCTCAATAGGTGTGCAGTCAACTGTGCCGCATGTATTGGCTGCGTTGGGTCGCACGCACGATCCAGAAAACGTGCGACGGTCAGTTGCCTATGTGCGCGAAGCAGGATTCACGACGTTTAATCTCGACATCATTTATGGTGCTGCTGGCGAGACGCTTGCTGACTGGCGCACCACAGTGTCTGATGTAGTGGCACTAGACCCGCCGCATGTTTCGGCATATGGTCTCACTGTCGAAGCCAACACTCCACTGGCCACTCAGCCAGAGCGACACCCTGATAACGATGATCAAGCCGACAAATATGAACTCGTCGATGAATTATTTGCAAGTAATGGACTCGCCAATTACGAGATTTCGAATTGGGCAAAACCTGGACACGAGTGCAAACACAACTATTTGTATTGGCTGCAGGGTAATTATGACGGTTTTGGTTGCGCTGCACATGCACATAAAGACGGCCGTCGATGGTGGAATGTGCGCACACCAGACCGCTACATCGAGATGGTAAATGCCGGCGAAATTCCTGAATCGTTAAGCGAAATGCTCGACAGCGAGACGCGCAAACTTGAAGCCTTGCAGTTGCTTGTGCGAGTGCGAGATGGTGTGCCAATCAGTGCACTCGCTGAGCAAGATCGAGAACTGATGAGCGACTTAATTACGCAAGTGGGTGACAGGCTTGTGCTGACTCGTGCTGGCCGTTTGATGGCGAATGAAGTGAGTTTGCGATTGCGAATTGTTGCCTAAGGTGTGCAACTTTCAACCTGATCTAAAGTTTTGAGCCTTTGACCGATTTCGTCAGCAAAGGTTCGGTTGCCTTGTAGATGAAGCAAATGACCGATCGATCCGATTTGCTATTCCATGAAGTGACACTCGGGTACACGTAGGTGTAATACAGGATTGACTGCGATAGCTCCACGCCAACATAATCAAAAAACTTATCGATACAACTCTGGTCGGCAAATACCTGTAGAGCATCAGCCCCCGGATAGGTAGTGGCAGTGCTTGTAATAATGCTGTAAGCCTCAAGCGCATGCGGCTTATCGCAGGGTACGAGGTCTACCTCGTCGACAATCTGGCTGAGATCCGAGTTTGAGCAATCACCAACTTTGACTACTACTCCAGACGAGTTCCTTTGCGCACCACCTCCACACGAAGAAACAACTGTAAGCGCGAGCATTGCGCACGTGATTCGCTTTATAGTTATTGCATTCATGGTTTTCCTTTAGCCAACTTTGACTATCGTCAAGATGGTTGGTCTGACCCTAGTGCTAATGCAGTTATGCCAAAAACCATATGAAATACTTCAATAGAAGTCGTCGCCGGCAAAACAATGCTTAAAACCTTTGTGGGGATTGAAGTTCAGTATCGAGATTCACTTTTAAACGGATATGCTTTCACGCAAGTAAGGGCGCGTAGCTCAGTTGGTTAGAGCACTACCTCGACATGGTAGGGGTCCCGGGTTCGAGTCCCGTCGCGCCCACTAGAGATCTAGAAAATGATGTTGGCAACGAGTGCCGCAACGACTCCGATTGCGCTGATGGCGATGGAGAGCACTTGAACGGTATTGCGTCGAAGTAACTGATTGGTGTTGTGCGTATTCTCACTGCTCATTTTGTCGAATCGTACATCTACTTTGGCAAAATCTGCTTCAACTGTGTCGAATCGTGCGCTAATCCACGATCGTAACTTGCCGAATTCGGCTTCGGTGGTTACTGCCAACATCATGACGTCGGCGCGAGTGGCAGACTTTTTGGCATCGTCGGAGATGAGCTCGGACATTGTTAGAACAATGCTCTGGTTGTTTGGTGCTGTTTTGCTTTCGTGCATTTGCGATCCTTTTGCTGAGGTGATGTGCAAAGGATGTGTACGCGGGGAGGCCAGAAGCGATGCATAAATGAACACTTACATATGTTGTGCTCTGGCTGTCAAGCACCGGCATTCTTGACAATGGCCTCGGATTCGCGGGCCGCAGCCTTGTAGATCCCTTTGCTCATCAGCGACATCTCGCTTCGGCGACGTTTGTCGTAGATAGTTGCCCGATCGGCATGCACTGACGCATCGTCGGGTGCAGCCCAACCTGCAAGGTCGGCCAAATGGCATGCGAGGCGTAGATCGGTCTCTGACAACTCGAGCGCACGCTGCATTAAAACATGAGCACCGCCTGCGAGGTGGGCGAGCTCTTGTGCCACAACAGCATCTGGCGCTGGCTTGAGTCGTGATGCAGCACCGTCCCACCATCCGCCGTACAGTCGCCAAATATTGCGAACCACGAACTCTGGCTCGTCGTAGAACGGTCGCATGTACGGCTTGTCGAGAATATGTTGCGGAACTTTGACCGAGTGAATAATGGTGTCGAGAGTTTCGCCCGCGTTCATCATTGAGATCACTTGTGATACCAAAGTCTCGAGCGATGTCGCAATGTCGTCGAGCACCGTAGCAATACGCTTTTTGCCCTCAATTGGTAATCCGTGGGCGGGTAGCAACAGCTCCGGTCCTTGAGCTATCATGCGTCGCAACGCAGTTGCCCACTCAAGCGCGTAACGCTGAACTTTTTGTGGATTGCCAGCATTGGGGTAATTCCAAATCACAAAGTCGCCGGTGAACAGCCACTTCTTTTCGGGTATCCAACCCCACAGATGATCGTCTGTCTCGCCGCGAGCATGGTGAAACTCGACGGTCTTATTGCCTGCCTGAATGATGAGTTGATCTGAAAATGATTCATCGGGTCGAAGTGTGGCGAGTGGAAGAAACTGTTGAGCATTCTCTCCCAGCGAGAGTGCTTCACGCATATTGCCCGAGTTTGGCTTCATATCCGACTTGATGCCACCGAATTGACGTTGATTGATGCGCACATTCCACTCGTTGGTAGTGGTATAACGGTCGATGCGCTTGTTGACATTCTCATGTCCAATGACGTGAGGTGCTGGTGCTCCTTTTGAAATGGCATCATTTGCAAAAGCAAAACTGCCACCAACATGATCGGCGTGACCGTGTGTGTAGACAAGAGTTGAGATGGGTGAGTTGCGCCATGTTCGAATGGATTGCACGACTGCTTCGCCGCTTCCTGCGCCAGATGCATCAAAGCACATCAGGCCGTCGCCGGTATCCCACACAACTGAGTGGCTAAAACTTTCGACGATTGCAAGGTCGGTTGCGAGTTCAGTGATCTCGTTGTTGACGCGGTTGAGGGGCTGGTCGACGATTCCGGAATCAATGACCTTGGTGGAGAGCTCGATCGGATGCATGGTCAGACTCTAGTTGTGGGCTGCTTGCACTTTTTGGGCTGGTGGTTCTTTGGGTAATCCCAGTACGCGCTCTCCCAAAATGTTGCGCATCACATTGGATGTGCCACCCATGATGGTGTATCCCGACGCGTAAGCAAGGCCTTGAGTGACGTCATCCCAGAGCGTTGCGTCCATTCCAAGAGTGTTGAATACAAAATTGGAGATTCGTGTTTCAAGTTCGGTGCAAAAACATTTCGTTGCGGCCGAGAAACCTGCCGGTGCTTGGCGCAGAGTCTCACGAATCACCAAGATGCGACCAATCCGATATCCGATTTCGATTTTGGCTATTTCTTGACGCACAACTTTGTTGGTTGTGTCGGCTCGCTTGAGCGCCATGTCGTAGAGGGCCTTGTTGGAAACAAGTCGGTCGATGCCGCCGCGCTCGTGTTCGAGTTGGCGCATGGTTTGTGCAAAAGCGCCACCCTGCACACCGACCAAGTTTGCTTTTGGTACGCGCGCATCGGTATAAAACACTTCACAAAAATGACTATTTGTCGTCATATCTTTGATCGGTCTGATGTCAATGCCTGGAGTATTCATTGGCACGATGATCTCGCTGATACCTGCATGTGGCGGTCCGTCGGTGCTGGTGCGACAGATGAGATAGCAATAGTCAGCCACCTCGCCAAAGCTTGTCCAGATTTTTTGGCCATTGATGACCCATTCGTCACCGTCGTCTTGGGCAAATGTTTTGAGCGAGGCTAAGTCGCTGCCAGCGTTTGGCTCGCTCATACCAATGCACCAGGTGGTTTTGCCCGCAAGCATGTTTGGTAAAAACTCATCCTGTTGTTGTTTGGTGCCATATGCAATGAGCGCTGGCCCCATCTGGCGATCGGCAAACCACGAGGCCGCAATCGGTGCTCCAGTAGCAATCATTTCTTCAGCAATGATCAGTCGCTCGATAGCTGGTCGGCCGCCGCCGCCAAACTCGGTTGGCCAAGTCATACCTATCCATCCGAGTGCTCCGAGTTCGAGCGAAAATTCCTTGGAGTAACCATTCATCCACGTGTCGTTAAACCGGCCGTAACGTTTGACGG
>JAIOXC010000104.1 GCA_021741795.1 Ilumatobacteraceae bacterium
AACGCCGGCACACTCGGCGCTTCGATGGTTGAGGGTCGCATTTCTGCAGGAGTTGTTGTGGGCGACGGATCCGACATCGGTGGTGGCGCATCCATTATGGGCACGCTCTCTGGTGGCGGCAAAGAAATGGTGACCGTTGGCAAAAAGTGTTTGCTCGGAGCAAATAGCGGACTTGGTATTTCTCTTGGCGACGAATGCATTATCGAAGCAGGTCTGTACATCACCGCCGGCACACAAGTGAAGTTGCCAGACGGCACTGTGGTGAAGGCACGCGAACTCTCCGGAGCGAGTGGATTACTGTTTCGCCGCAATAGCCAAAGTGGTGCGGTCGAAGCCGTGCAACGCACAGGCAATTGGGGTGGACTCAATGCCGCTCTGCATAAAAACTAAGTCATGAAGTTTGATGACTTCGCGCAGCTTGTGCGCACCCGAAGGTCGCAATTAATCGTCGACCAAGAACGCGACGTTGAGATTGACCTGATCAATCAGTTGTGCTCGGTTGCGACATGGGCTCCCAACCATCAGCAGACCTGGCCATGGGTGTTCGGCGTGTTCACAGGCGAGTCGCGTCGCGGCCTCAGCAATGCAACCGCAGATGCGATGCAGCGCAATGGTGATTCAGAAATGAAAGTAACCAAAACGCGCACCAAATATTTGCGCGCGCCGGTCGTTGTGGTTATCGGTTCTGCCCCAGGTGAATCAGCTCTTCAGAATGAAGAAAACCGTGATGCGGTTGCTGCAGGTATTCAAAACATGTTGCTCGGTGCCACAGCAATGGGGCTTGCGAGTTTTTGGTCGAGTTGTCCAAAGGGCTGCAACGATTCCGTCGCACGACACTGCGGGTTTGCTTCAGGTACGCATGTCACCGCAATGATCTACATCGGCTGGCCAACAAAAGATCTGCCAGCCATTGAGCGCCCAGCGCCCGCGATCACCTATTTCCGTTAACGCAATTAGTTCTTCTTGTAGCCAGCAGGACACACTGGCTTCACACCCGTAACTTTCTTGACGACTTTGCCCTTCACGCAAGTAATAGTCACTTTGGCTGTTGGTTTGATAGATGGTTTGATCGTTGTTTTTGTAGTCGGTGTTGTGATGTTTGCTGCACTGCCCGATCCTTTAGTCAGTTTGACGGCGCCAATATAACCACCATTTCCGTGATCAAAACCACCAGCCCACAAAATCATTTGACCAGACTTGTCAAGAAAAACATCAGGGTCATTACCAAAACCAGGGCCAAACGCTGATGGAAATGAAATTTTGTATTCGTTCGAAAAGGTCAGTCCGCCGTCTTTGCTGGTGGAGTACCAGAGGCCCTGATCATTCGGCGCCATCTTTTGTTTGCCAGACGCATCAACACCCGATCGAGATCCATTGTCGTAGTAAAACAACGTGACCGAACCGTCAGCATGAGCAACGGCCGCGGGGTGCTCGGCGCTTCGCGTCAACGATGCTGCGCCAGTCCCAATTCGAATGCCACTATCCGCAGTCCAAGTGAGGCCATCGGCAGAAGTCGCCGAATACACCTGGTGGGGGTCTGGTCCGGTTCCGGCCTTGACCATGTCGGAAAAGTAAGCGCGATATCGACCATCAGCAAGTTTGATCAATGCTGGACCAGTCAGACCATTTTTTGCAGCAGGGAAACTTGAGCTTGCGATGCAGACTTCTTTTTCAACCGTGAAGTTAAGTCCGTCCGAAGAGATCGAACATGAGACTCCAAAACTGTTCAGGTAGTTGTACATACGAAACCGCCCGTCACTCAACTTCACTACGCGCGGCATTCCTTGTCCTTTGTCTGACCCAAATGCGTTGCCAACAATAGAAAACGTCACGCCATCTGTTGATTCCGCAATAACGATTCCCTTGTTTTGTGCAAACACATAGGCGCGAATTTTCCCATTTGGAAAAAGAACACCAGTGACATCTGCAACTGGAAGTCCTTTGGAGACACCTAAAAGATCGGGATACAAAATCTTTTCGCCGATGAGTGTGGCGGTATATGGCCCGCTCGGAAAAACATCTGCTGGGTCTGCTGATACGACTGTTGCCGACCCAGTTGTGAGCACCAGAACACTCACGAATATGGTTGCGAATATGGTTGCGAGCGTTGCAATTGTTTTCCTCATACTTGCCTCCGAGGTAATAGTCTCTATTTATTAACCAACCTCTTGAATATAACTAGTTATAGGAAGTATTGTCAAGCCATGAAGCCACGCCAAACAACCAACACTGAAACTCGGTCAGACCCAGTGGCACGACGTGCACCCGCAAAGCGAACTACTGCCAATACCGCTGCCATCCTCAAGGCACTCACCCAAGAGGCAAGGGCAGTTGGGCTCGACGACATTGCAGCAAGCTCAATCGCCAAACGCGCAGGTCTCACGACCGGCGCAATTTATAATCGTTTTGAAAACAACGACGAGATGCTCGTGGCTTTGTGGGAGCAAGTCGTCGCCCAAAAGTTTGGTGACCATGTCCGCCAAACAATTCATTACCTCACTGCACAGGAAAAAATTAGTCTCGATCCAGATCTCATCGCACGACTCGAGCGACCATCGGCCACTCTTGCTCTAGCAGCAGAGTTTGTTGTTGTCGCTCAACGCAACGAGGTGGTGGGTGAAGTCGTAATTCCACAGATCACCCAGTGGCTCTCCGACGCAGGACTCCGCAAAAACAGCTCACCCATTGAGTGCGCCGGCGTCGCTCTTGGAGCCAGCATGGTCCTTGGATCAATATTGCGTTCATTCATCACAACAACGAATCCCAATCTTGGTCTTGTGCTGCGTGGTTTGCGTCAGGCATATCTGACAGCACAGCCAACAACAACAGCACCTCCGGTACCAAAGCCTCGACCAGTTGAAGCCAACACAGGCAACGCAGTGCGCAATGCGTTAATCAACGCAACAGCCGAAGTGATGGCAAAAACCGGGTTTACTAGTGCCACCATTTCGCGAATTGCTCGCAAATCCAAACTGACAAGTGGCACGATCTACAACGTCTATGACGACAAAGAAAAACTCATGAACGATGCAGTTGTCGAGCTGCTCAAGGCAACGCAATATCAAAACCTTCTTGCAAAACAAGATGCGTCTCAGGACAACCGGCCCAACTTTGGCCTCACCGATAGTTTTCAGTTTGGTCTGATTCCAGAACGACGAACATGGTTGCAATTTCGTCAAGAATGCATCATTGCCACTCGACACCATCGCAGTACACACCGCCAGATGCGCAAAGTAGTGAACGATCTAGACCAACGGATGATCACAGCATTTCCAGAAATTCACCCCGACGTCATCACTTTGCTGAGCGCTGGCGAACAGGTCATCGGCTACGGCTTTAGCTCAATCTTTGCCTATACCGATCAGCTCCCACGTTGCGATTTCAATGCAATCATGGTCCAAATCGCCAATCAAAATATCAGCTAGGCATTGCCTCTCAACTAGGGCGGTAGACACCAAACACGTCGCGCAGCGCATCGCTGACTTCTCCCAGAGTTGCATTAGCCCGCAATGCGGCTTTCATCGGAATCAACACGTTGTCAGTTGACTTTGCTGCAGCGCGCAAGTCATCCAAACATGCGGCAACAACAGCCATGTCTCGAACCGACTTGTACTCTGTCAACCTTGCGACCTGCTCCTTTTCGAGCATTGGGTTTGCAGGAGTGATCTTTGGTGCTGGCTCATTGTCGACAGTGAATTTGTTGACTCCAACCAACACGCGTGACTTGTCATCAATCGATTTCGTGTACGAATATGCGGCATCTTCAATCTCGTCCATCTGGAAGCCGGCCTCAATCGCTTGCACTGCCCCACCCATTTCGTCGATGCGGGCGATGTACTCGTAAGCCAATCGCTCTACTTCATTAGTGAGGGCCTCAACGAAGTACGAGCCGGCCAATGGGTCTGGAGTATCGGTGACACCGCTCTCGAACCCGATGATCTGCTGAGTGCGCAAAGCAATTCGTGCAGCGTCTTCTGTTGGCAAACTCAATGCCTCATCAAATCCGTTCGTGTGCAAACTCTGTGTACCACCCAGCACAGCAGCCATGCTCTGAATCGCCACACGCACAACGTTGTTGAGCGGTTGCTGTGCGGTCAGTGTCGAGCCGCCTGTCTGGGTGTGAAAGCGCATCAACTTGCTTGCTTCTTTTTTGGCACCAAATCGATTAGTCATGATGTCGTGCCACATGCGGCGACTTGCCCGAAACTTGGCAACTTCTTCAAAGAAGTTGTTGTGGCCATTCCAAAAGAAACTGAGGCGTGGGCCAATGTCATCCACATCCAGACCGGCATCCACCGCCGCCTGCACGTAGGCAATTGCATTACTGAGAGTAAATGCAAGTTCTTGCACTGCTGTCGAGCCAGCTTCGCGAATGTGATAACCAGAAATTGAAATGGTGTTCCACTTGGGCACGTTGGCTGCGCAATATTCAAAAATATTTGTGATCAAGCGCATCGACTGCGCCGGCGGATAAATGTAAGTTCCGCGTGCGATGTACTCCTTCAATAGATCATTCTGAATTGTGCCGCTAATTGCAGTTGCCGGCACTCCACGCTCTTCTGCAACGAGTTCGTACATCAACAACAAGATTGAAGCTGTTGAGTTGATCGTCATCGAAGTCGTGACTTTGTCGAGGGGCAAATCCGCAAGCAGCGTGCGCATGTCGTCGAGCGAGTCAATCGCCACACCAACCTTGCCCACTTCACCAGCCGAACGCGGATGATCGCTGTCGTAACCCATCTGCGTCGGCAAATCGAATGCACAGCTCAATCCGGTTTGACCAGCCTCAAGCAAAAACTTGAATCGTTGATTGGTATCGGCAGCACTTCCGAAGCCGGCGTATTGGCGCATCGTCCACAACCGGTCACGATGCATGGTTGGGTAAATACCTCGGGTGTACGGAGGCTCTCCCGGATTCCCAATTTGGGCGGTCGAGCCAGCAATCGATTCGGCCGTATAGAGCGGCTCGACAACGATTCCTGAGTCAGTCTGGCGAGGGGTTTGAGATTCGGTCACTAGTACAGGCTACGAGATTGACTGTGCAGGACAAAGATTCGTGCGACAAATACGGCAGTTCTTGCTCTTGGCTAGCCTTGGCATATGGCCATCACCGAGAGCACCAAGAAAATCGAGAAAGTGATAGACGGACGCGAACTTGTTCCCCAGACGCTTGCGTCACTTGGACGCCCGATTTACGACAATGTCGAAGATGAACGTCGCGCCCGCAAAGTTGGTTTGGCTGCGTCATTGCGCGTGTTTGGTCG
>JAIOXC010000105.1 GCA_021741795.1 Ilumatobacteraceae bacterium
GCATTCGCTGGCGCACTTGATGACGATGTTGATGTTCAGACGTATAAAGAACGGTATGGAACATCGACACCATCTGAACAGCAGCGCCTTGGTTATCAATCGATGACGACTGCCAAACAGATTGCCGAATATGTTGCATATTCACGTCTGGGTCTAGAAGCATCTTTTGTGTATGGAGACATCATTGTTGAAGAACTCGTGTGCCTCGATAGTCCTGGGCCGCTCAGTGGATGCAAACAATTACAACTCGGTGACACCATTACCGCATTGGACGGAGAGCCAACACCTACATTGCTTGAACTTTCGCCTTTGATGGCAGGTCGTGCACCGGGTGACATCGTGACACTGACAATCAAACCGGCTGATGCAACCGATAGTTCATCGGCAGGGGTGACGAAAAGAGTTCAATTGATTGCTGATCCAGACACTCCAACACGAGCGATCATCGGATTCATCCCGGCTGATACGCGCACTGTAAAACTTCCGTTTGAAGTTGGGATCGACACCGACCAGATTGGTGGACCATCTGCTGGGCTCGCGTTTACGCTTGCATTGCTTGACGAATTGACGCCTGGAGACTTGATGGGTGGCGTAGAAGTTGCTGCCACCGGCACAATTGAAGAAGACGAATCTGTTGGAGCAATTGGTGCACTCGCACAAAAGGCGGTTGCCGTAAAAGCTGCTGGAGCAAAGGTATTTTTGGTACCAAAGGGTCAGAGCGAAGAAGAATTGACCGCCGCACGACGCGCAGTTGGGTCGTCAGTTCGCATCGAACCCGTCGCCAATTTGACCGAAGCGCTTGCAATTCTCGAATCGCTTGGGGGCAGTGGCATAAGCAATGCCACAATCGAGCTCTAGCAAAGGCGTACTCTTGTTTGCATGGCGATTTCTTTTTCGCGCCCCGACCCGTCCTCGCCGGCGGCAGTTGGCTCGGCGCAATTCACGGTCACGCGACGTGGCTTTGACACAGAAGAAGTCCGCGATTTTTTACGTAGTGTTTCAGCCGAACTAGGTCGGTTGCAAGAGCGTGAGCGCTTTTTGGAAAGCGAATTGCGTGCGATGCAAACCCGTGGCATGTCTGGACCAGGAGTGCTCGATGAAGAGACCGTGACTGCACTGCTGGGCGAAGAAACAGCGCGAGTACTCACTGTTGCACGCGAAGCCGCTGCCCAGATGCGAGTGCGTGCCGCCGAGGCAGCAGAGCGTTTGGTACGTGAAGCCAATTCGGATGCAATTCGCGTTCGCGAAGATGCCGATATTGAAACTGCACGTCGCCGCAGCGACGCCACATCTGACGTAGAAGCCGAACTTGAATTGGCTAAACAACAGGGTCGCGAGATGGTCAATGAGGCGCGCGAATATCGCGAAAAAGTGTTATCTGAACTTGCTCGCCGTCGCGAACTGGCTCGTCAACAAATCGAACAATTGATTCATAGCCGCGACAGGTTGGTGAATGCATTTGATAGGGCCCGCCTTGCCGCCAATGACGTAGTTGGTGACCTTGCTGAGTTTGATGATTTGTCAAACGAAGTCGCTCACGCAACCGGAATTACCAAGCCAACAAATGCGAGCAGTAACGATTTTGTTGACCACACACAGGATCCCGAGGCCATTCCACAAAAAATTGTCGGCGCTCAGGTGATTGATGTTGTGGAAGAAGAAATAATGGAAGAGCTGGTTGCAGACGATGAGATTATTGAAGAAGTGATCATTGAAGAAGTGATCCCTGAAGAAGTAGTTGAAACAACCATCACTTCGATTCACGAAGAGCAAGTCGGTATGTCCGATCATCCGTCTACAGATGTTCCTGCTGTAGAGCGCATGGCAGAAGTAGTGCAGCTCTTTGGCAAGAAGCGTCGTGAAGCAACAATTACGTCAGTAGTTGCACCAACAACAACTCTGGAGCCAGAACCAATTGCCAAGGTTGAGACGCCGAAAATCGTTGATGTAAAACCTCAGACGTCGAAGACACCAGCAAAGACACCAGCCAAGAAATCAGTCGACGATCTGTTTGCGAGTTTGCGCAAGACATCAACCGCTGAAGTTGCGCGCACCGCTAAGCCAAAGACTGCGTCACCAGAGACAACAGAACCGAAGGCGGCTGTCCCAAAACCAAAAGCGGTAATTCCGAAGGTCGACGGATCGGTTTTCGTCCATCGTGACGAAGTGTTGGCACCAATCATTGTGACGCTGACCAGCAAAATGAAGAGAGTGCTTGCTGACGAGGAAAATGCAATGCTCACTTACCTCCAGGGCAAGAAAGCAGCCGTCGCACTTGAAAAAGTTTTGCCAGAGCCATCCATACATGTGCAGGGCTACATCGAAGCTGTTGCAGAAGATGTGATGTCTGCAGCAATGGGTGGCGCAAAAAGTTTGTCGTCAAGTTTGAAAGCAGACCTTCGTCGCAAAGTCACGTCGTCGGCAGTGATGCAGGTGATGTCAAAAAATATTGATGACGTACTCGTGCGACCACTTCGCGACCGAATTCAGCGTTGTGTCGAGCAGAGCGACGGAGATCGCGAAGAGATGTCAAAACTCATTCGCAGTGTGTACCGCGAGTGGAAGATGCAGCGTGTCGAACAACACATCGGCGACATTGCGCGCCTTGCATTTAGCCGCGGCGCATACTTAGTGCTTGATCAAGGAACATCGGTGTGCTGGATGGTTGATCCAAATGGACCACCATGTGCTGACGCCGAAGACAATTCGCTTGCAGGAGCGACTGCACTTGGAGCGGATTTCCCCACCGGTCATTCGCACCCAATTGCTCACACTGGTTGTCGCTGTTTAGTTACGCCAATAGGCGAGTAATCTTGTTGGGGTGCGAAACCCCTCAGATTTACCACCACGCCAGCCCCGCCGATCTTCGACAGGCGGTTTTCGAATTGCTAAACCAGGTCGAAGCCGAATAGTTGCGAGTGTTCTACTCGGAGCGCTTGTCGCGCTGTTTATTTCTGGCAAGAGCATTGCTTCTTTCTACGTTGATGTGTTGTGGTTTGATGCACTCGATAAGACAAACATCTACTGGTCGATTCTGGGAACCAAGGCTCTCCTCGGTGCAACTTTTGTAGCAGCTTTTGCTTTGATATTGATCATTAACATGTGGCTTGCAGATCGCATCGCGCCAGATTTCATCCCGCCATCACAAGAGGAGCGAGCACTCGCTGCCTATCGACAAATTGTGGGCAAGCGCCAATGGCTCTTGCGCATTGTTGTAGGTGTAATTCTCGGACTCATGGTGGGGTTGCCAGCAATGTCGCAATGGCAAGACTGGATGTTGTTTGTCAATCAGCAATCTTTTGGCATCAAAGATTCGCTCTTTAATCAAGATGTGAGCTTTTATGTATTTCGCTTTCCATTTCTGGGGTTTGTTGTCAACTGGCTATTTGGTGCATTGATTTTGATCACGCTTGTGACCACTGCGATGCATTACCTCAATGGCGGTATTCGACTGCAGAACCTTGGCAACAAAGTGACACCCGCAGCCAAGGCCCATCTATCGGTGATGCTGGCCGCACTAGCGCTTGCCCGAGCTGGAGGATATTGGTTGTCGCGCTTTGATCTTTTGGGCTCGACTCGTGGTGTTGTGCAAGGTGCTACTTATACAGATGTAAACGCCCAGCTTCCAGCCATCAATCTGATGATCTTGGTATCGATCGCGGTTGCACTGTTGTTCTTGTACAACGTGCGACTCAAGGGTTGGCGAATTCCCGTCTTGGCAACATTGATGTGGATGGTCGTTGCGATTGCAGCCGGAACTATTTATCCCGCACTCGTACAGCGTTTTTCAGTGCAGCCAGACGTGAGCACGAAAGAACTTCCATACATTGCTACCAACTTGGAAGCAACGAAGCATGCGATGAATCTGACGGACGTGGTGCGTGAGCCACTCACGTTCGGCTCACTCAGCGCAAGCGATGTAACCGCCAATGATGCAGCACTCAAAGATGTTCGACAGCTCGACCCTTCAGAGATGCGTGACCGCTTTGCACTTGATGAAGGCAAGACTTCGTTTTACACAATTAATGATCTAGACGTGGATCGCTACGCAATTGACGGTCGATTACAGCAAGTAGTTCTTGGCGCACGAGAACTTAATAGCGCCGGAATTCCTAACCGCACGTGGGTTTCACGCCACTTGATTTATACACACGGTTGCGGAGTTGTTGCTGCACCGGCCAGCAGAGTGACAACAGATGGTCGGCCAACATATGTTGATCTTGGTATTACGCGACCGCAGTTGTATGTGGGCGAGGGTCTCAATGACTATGCACTTGTTGGAACGAAGCAAGTAGAACAAGTTTGTCCGGATTTCAAACCCGAGGCATATTCGTCGACTGGTGGAGTTGTACTGTCGTCAACATTGCGCCGTGCCGCATTTGCTGTTCATTTTGGTGAGTACAACCTGTTTGGTTCTGGCCTCGTTACTCCAGAATCTCGTTTGATGTGGGTGCGCAATATCAAAGACCGCGTGGAGAAGATTGCTCCATTCTTGCGCTACGACGCAGATCCGTATCCAGCAGTAGTTGATGGCAAGGTTGTTTGGATTTTGGATGCATTCACCACAACCAGTCGTTACCCAAATGGTCAGTCTGCAAATATTTCGCAACTCACACCAGGGTCCGGGCTCAATGCATCATTTAACTACGTGCGCAACAGTGTGAAAGCTGTGGTTGATGCGTATTCGGGTGAGATCACGATGTATCTCGTCGACTCCAATGATCCCATTGCCGCAACATGGGGCAAAGCATTTCCTAAATTGTTTACCCCGGTTTCAAAAGCATCCGCCGACCTGGTTTCGCACTTTCGTTATCCAGAAGACCTATTTAGAGTTCAAACAAATGTCTATGGTCGATATCAGTTTGACGACGCAACATTGTTTTTCAATCGCGATGCTGCATGGAGCGTTGCGCAAGCATCATCTACATCAGCAGACGCAGCAACGGGTGTCATCGGCGCTTCTGGAGCGGTACTTTCGCCCGACCAGATCGATGTTCAAGACGCGAACGTTGCGCGATTTGAGCCGTATTACACAATGTTTCACGCTCCTGGCTCGTCCGATACCAACGGAACGTTCTCATTACTGCGTCCATTCGTGCCATTCTCTTCTGATGACACACGTAAAGAGTTGCGCGCGTTCATGGTCGTATCAAGTGACCCTAAGTCATATGGAAAGATCACTGTTTATGAAGTGAATGACCCATTGCCAGAGGGCCCTGCCACAGTTGCTGCAGAATTTGGAAGCGATCCAA
>JAIOXC010000106.1 GCA_021741795.1 Ilumatobacteraceae bacterium
GGATTAAACATGGCACCGCGTTCGGCAACTGCAATTACTGAAAGTGCATTGCCGCGACCCATCGCAGTGAGCGTTGTGCCGTCGATCGGATCGACCGCAACGTCAGCGAGTGGTTTTGAGCCATTGCCAACACGCTCACCGTTGTAGAGCATTGGGGCTTCGTCTTTTTCGCCTTCACCAATAACAACGATGCCGTCCATGCTGACGGTGTCGAGCACATTGCGCATCGCGTCGACTGCAGCGCCATCGGCACCTTTTTTGTCGCCACGTCCTACCCAGCTTGCTGCGGCGAGTGCTGCAGACTCGGTGACTCGAACCAATTCCATCGCAAGGTTGCGATCTGGACGTTCCTTGGCCGGCATGAGATCCCACATTAGTCGCAAGTCGTATCTGGACTCAAAACAAGTAGCGTTTGTGCTGTGAGTGAATGGAACCCCAAGGACGCCGATGCGGCAAGTACGCGCTACGACTTGACGGATTGGACGGTCGATGAGCGAGCCGATGTGGTTGTTGCACTTGCCCAAGCCGAGGTGCCACACGCATGGGATGGCGATGAATTGATAGTGCCGCAAGAGCAAGAAGAAACTGTTGAAGACATTTTGGATGAACTTGAAGAGCAGATGGATGCGAATGACGACGAAGAGACTGCAGATGACAACATCACGGAATACGAACTTGAAGAATGGTCGGAGGGCGAGCGCAAACAACTCTGCGACATGCTCGACAATCTAGATATTGGGTATCGATGGGACGGAACGGTGTTGTTGGTGCCAATTGGTGTTGAAGCAGTTGTTGACTCATGTCTTGATTCGATTGATAGCAGGGGTGTCGAGTTCACCGAAGGTAAGTAGTTGAGCGAAGTAGCAGTCGAAGTACTTGCCGAAGTCGAGTTTTGGCATTCGAGGCCGATCACACCAACTCGTCGACTCTCGTTGGGGCACATCATGTTGCCCGTTGATCCGGCACCAGGCCTTGGTGGAATGTTGCTTGGTGGAATTATTGCTCAGTTTGTTGGTGACGTTCATGAAGACATGATTCCTGATGTGCATCGATTGATTAGTCAGGTGGAGCGAGGCGAGCGCATCGTGCAACCGCGATTGCGGCACCGTTATCAAGCCGATCGACACGGGCTTGGTCGCAGCGTGCACCGTTTGGTCAATGTTGATAACGAAGTGCAGTTTCAGTTTTCGGAAACTGGTGCGCCATTGCAGCATGTGCTTGGTGCCATATATGTTCTCGAACGACTCGACGAGCCAGTGCGCAAACAACTTGCACCGCTACTACTCAAATCCATGACTTGGCGTGGCCCGCTCAATCAGTTGTTTGTTTCGTATCTCACCGGAAGTGGATTATCTTCGATTTCTGCGCTTACTGATCCGCGAGCATGGGCTCTTGAAATCTTGGGTTTTCCAGCAGGCACGATCAAGCCTTCAAAGAAAGAAGTGCAAGCTCGTTTTCGTGACAGTTTGCGCGATGTGCACCCAGATTCTGGTGGCGACGAAGGGTCTGCTGGCAGATCAATCATTGATTTAGGCGAAGCACGCAGAGTTCTCTTAAGTTAATGAACGCGCGGGGACTCGTACTTTTTCCTGGTGCGGGGAGTGATGCACAACACAGTGCCCTCGTCGCGATAGAACACGCAGTTGCGCCACTCCCGACATTGCGAGTCGATTTTCCTTACCGACTGGCTGGCAAGAAGTTTCCAGATAAAGCTTCTGTGTTGATCGAATGTGCGAAATCGGCTGTACGTGAATTTGCCAAACAACTGCAGTGCAGCACCAATCAACTCGTGATCGGTGGTCGCTCGATGGGCGGGCGAATGTGCACGATGGCGGCAAGTGACGAAGTTGATCCTCTTGAAGTGTTGGGCGTCGCATGCATTGGGTATCCGTTGCATCCGCCAAAGAAACCCGACCAGTTGCGCACAGAGCATTTTGGCAACCTGCAGAGCCCACTGCTGTTTATTAGTGGCACTCGCGACGAGTTTGGAACGCCAGAAGAATTGGAATTGGCATGGAAGTTGTTACCGAATCGGCCAACCGTGCAGATGATTGAAAAAGGTCGACACGAGTTGCGTGGCGCCGATGCACAAGTCGCAGACTTTGTTGCCCAGTGGCTACAAAATCTGTAACACGGTGTCTTCTGGATTGAGTTCTTCGAGCCTGCGGTGAGCAGTCTCTGGATATTTGACAAACACGAGCACAGATACCAGCACCGGACCCATTGCAAGACCCATCATCACGGTGCCATAACTGATTTCGTTGTCGAGCAAGAGTCCTGCACCTATCAACCCAATACTGCCGCCAATCAGCGATGCAGTGGTGATGATTGCGGATGCAAGATTACGTTTTGCCGTAGGAAATAATTCGCTACGAAATACGGCCATTGCGGGGTAAGCAAGACCCAGACAGATGCCACCAAAAATTGCTGTGATCCACATCGAGTAGCCGCCACGGCTGTATGACAGAGCAATCAATATCGCGCCGAGCGGAATAGTGACAATTGCAAGATTTTTTCGGCCGCGAAGGTCGGCGATTCGACCGCCGATCATCAACCCAATAGAAGCAGGAATGGCCGTGATGGTCGTAAAAATTGCAACAAGAGTTGCCGAATAGTCGCGCACATCCTTGAGGTATCGAATTTGAAACACCGATGCTGTAGCAATAAAAATGTTGGTCAATACTGCAACCGCTATTTGCAACCACAGTCGATCAAGATGAATGCGTGCGCCAACCGCGCTCGAATGGTGTGTAGGCGTTTCGTGATCTTCTTGGTCTCGCAACGCAAGAAAACGCTCGGTTTCAGGCAGTGATCGCGTCAGCACGACAGCAACGATCAGCCATGCCAGGCCAACTATATAGACATAGCGCCACGATGTATCCGAGATGCCAGCGAGGGGTAAGGCTCCAACTGCAGAGCCCGCACCAACACCACTGCCAACGGCAAGCACGCTGAGTGCCCACGCCCGCGTGTTGGTGCCCATTTCTTCGGTAGCGAACACCACAATAAAAATGCTGAGTGAGATGCCCAATGGACGACCAATTGTTTGCGTTGCTACGAGAAAACCGAATGAAGGCGAGAGTGCGCCAAGCGAAGCGACTATCGGCGCGAGCCAACTCATTGTCACGATCATCTTGCGTCGACCAAAGCGGTCGGCAGAAAACGCAAACGGCAATGCGATCACGACCCCCCATCGAACGATGGCCGCTGCAAAACCCTGGCCACGCTCGCTCACATCAAACTCTGCTGCAGCGTATGTGGCAGTCTGGGTAAAAACAGTGTTGACGAACGAAGCTGGCAAGCACGCAAGCCACAGCAACCACAGCACATTTCGTTGGCGTAAAGTGAGTGGTTCTGATGCTCTGAAACCCCGCAATATAGGTATTTTGCGAGTTATCGAGTCGCTAGAGGCCACTGCGCGAGCATACTGAATACGTCATGCAAATCGTTGTCCAGCGCTCATCCATGCTTCACGGCGAGGTGCAGGTGCCGGGAGCAAAAAACTCGGTGCTCAAACTGATGGCCGCAACGCTGCTTGCAGAAGGCGAGTTTCGCCTCACTAACGTGCCCAACATTGCCGACGTAAGGACGATGTGTGAGTTGCTCGAAGCACTTGGCATGTCGACGCAACGCCTCGATGCACACGAATTGTTGCTCATTAATACTGGCAACATCACGCCAATTGCACCATTTGAATTAGTCGACCGAATTCGCGCGTCGATCAACCTGCTTGGGCCGTTGCTCGGCAAATATGGGCACGTTGATATCGCAATGCCAGGTGGTGACGATTTTGGCTCACGCCCAATCGACTTGCATGTTGCTGGGCTTGAAGCGATGGGTGCGATCTTTGATTTAACTCGCGATGGTGTGAAGGCAACGGCGACACATTTGCACGGCGCGCAAATCACACTCAAGTTTCCGAGTGTTGGTGCAACAGAAAATATTTTGATGGCAGCCGTGCTTGCCGATGGTGTAACTGTGATTGATAATGCTGCGCGCGAACCAGAGATTGGCGACCTGTGCAACATGCTCAACAACATGGGTGCAAATATTGCGGGTGTTGGCACCGCCAAGCTGACAATTACTGGCGTAACTCCATCAACATTGCATGCGGTGACTCACGAAGTTGTTAATGACCGAGTCCAAGCCGCAACGTATATTGCTGCAGTTGCCGTAACCGGCGGAGATGTGTTTGTGCGTGGAGCGCGTGCCGAGCACATGGAGATGCTGCTCAACAGATATGCAGAGATGGGCGTCAGCATCACACCGCAATCGGACGGATTACGTGTTGTGGCAACTGATCGGCTGCGTTCAATCGATTTTGCAACGTTGCCATACCCGGGAATTGCTACCGACTACAAGCCACTGCTTGTTGGCATGCTCAGCATCGCGAGCGGAACGGGGATTGCAACCGAAAATTTGTATCCCGGGCGATTTCGCTATGTCGATGAGTTGCAAAAGCTTGGCGCCGACATTCGTATTGATGGGCATCATGCAGTAATTCGTGGCGTCGAACAGTTGGTGGGTGCATCGGTGAATGCGCCAGACATTCGCGCAGGTGCTGCGCTAGTGGTGGCTGGCTTGGTTGCGAGCGGTGAGACAGTTATTAACGACACTCATCACATTGATCGTGGCTATGACGACCTGGTTGGCAAATTGGCTGCTCTTGGCGGCCTTGTTACTCGCCGTTCGTAGACGCTGAATCCACAAGGCTTTCGCGCTCTGCTACTTGGCGATCGGCTCGGCGTGTTGCTTGCCACAGCACCAACACGATGACGGCAATCGGCCCTGCAACAAGCAAGATTTCGTCCCAACCACCCTGATGAGCAAGCACCCCCGTATCGTAGAGGCGAGCAAACGAATCGGAGAACTTCAGTGACAATGCGAACGCAGGTAGAGGAAACCATCGAGGTCATTCGGCCCGCGCTTCAGGCGGACGGCGGCGACATCGTGTTGCAAGAAGTAGATGAAGTGACTGGAATCGTCAAAGTGACGCTGGTCGGAGCCTGTGGCACATGCCCGGCATCGGACCAAACTCTTAAAGCGGGCATTGAGCGAATTATGCGTGACCGTGTTGACGGCGTCACCGAGGTCGTGGCGGTATAGCTGGTGGCACCCCGCGTCACTGAT
Organism: Ilumatobacteraceae bacterium; assembly: GCA_021741795.1. Taxonomy (GTDB): domain Bacteria; phylum Actinomycetota; class Acidimicrobiia; order Acidimicrobiales; family Ilumatobacteraceae; genus UBA3006. The sequence goes on from JAIOXC010000106.1 coordinate 5,131, forward strand.
CCAACTGCGCTGTTTGCGAGCGCAGTAAACGGTGATCGTGGTTCGCTTGCACGTTTATTGTCGTTGATTGAACGCGGCGGCGATG
>JAIOXC010000107.1 GCA_021741795.1 Ilumatobacteraceae bacterium
GCACCGCCACCAAATGGTGCGTCGTCTACCGAATGATGTACGTCGGTTGTGTGCTCTCGCAAGTCGTGTGAGCGCACATCGACCAATTTTTCATTGCGTGCTCGACCGAGCAAACTCTCTGAGCAGAAGTTGTCGACCAACTGTGGAAACAGCGTGAATACATCAATTCGCATAGATACGCCTCATGACTCGTCACCAATTTCAAACAAACCCTCGGGTGGATCGATTGTGATGCAACCATCGACGTTGGAAACGATGAATGGTGTTGGCACGAGCGCGCCAGATTCGAGTTCCATAATCGGGTGAGCCGGATTATCGATCACTGCAACGCACACGCCGTAATCGTTTCCTTGTGTGTCGACAACTGTTGACCCAACCATCTCATGCACCCACACCACCGACGGATCATCAATCGGCTCGCCATACACATCAGAGTTTGTGAGACGCTCGGCAATAGTGCGATCATCCAAATCTTTGAATGTCATCAACCAGCGCTCAGCTTGAGCCTTTGATTTGGAGATTTCGTACCACTTGCCGGCAACCCAGAGTTTGGATCCGATGGCAACACGTTTGGCATGACTACTGAAAATATCGACATACATTTCACCACGAACACCGTGGGGTCGCCCTAAGCGACCGACATGCAACAGACCTACTGGAGGCGTGTGGTCAGTCGTCGACGAAGTCGACATCGACATCCACGCCATCGCGTGTTGCGGCTGCACGAACGACCGTGCGAATGCTCATTGCAGTGCGGCCACGACGACCAATGACGCGACCTAGGTCGCCTTCACCAACACGAACTTCAAGAACAATTTTGTCTCCGTCAGTTACACCCTCAACGCGAACTGCATCTGGGTTGTCAACAATTGAGCGCACGACATGGTCGAGCACAGCAGTTGCTACTGGAGCAGGAATAAGATTTGCCGAGTCAGTCACGGTAGATACAGATGACCGAATTATTTAGCGGTCTTGGCAGGCTTGGCTGGCTTAGTAGCCATGAACTCTGCCCATGCGCCAGAAATTTCGAACAACTTCTTGACGCGCTCGCTTGGCAATGCACCTTGCGTGAGCCACTTGAGGGCCTTTGCATTGTCAACTGTCAGAGCGGATGGCTCGGACTGTGGGTGATAGTTGCCAACGATTTCGAGGAAGCGACCATCGCGGGCAGAACGGGTATCGGCAGCAACGATGCGGTAATGCGGTTGCTTGGTTTTGCCCACTCGTGTGAGGCGAAGCTTTACTGACATGACCTGCAGGCTATCGGGGCGGAAGGCGTGAGCCCAACGCCGCAGCCAAATCGATATCACCCGATGGCAGACCACCAGGGCCGCCGCCAGGAGCACCTCCGAACATGGCACCCAATCCGCCTCGACCGCCACCTTTCTTGCCTTTTCCGCCGCCACTTCCACCACCGCTTCCACCACCCATGCGTTTCATCATCTTTTGCATTTCGGAGAACTGCTTGACGAGTTTGTTTACATCCGAGACCTGAGTGCCAGAACCCTTCGCAATTCGCGTGCGCCGAGAGCCATTAATGATCTCGGGTTTACGTCGCTCTTCGGGAGTCATCGAACGAATAATTGCTTCGGTCACTTTGACCATGTCGTCAGAGATCTGCGCGTCTTTTGCTTCTTTTGGCAAACCCGGCAGCATGCCCATCACGCTCGACAACGACCCCATCTTCTTCAGTTGTTGTAGCTGATCCAAGAAATCATCGAGCGTAAATTCGCCGTCCATCAACTTTGCTGCAGTTGCTTCGGCCTGATCTTTTTCAAATACTTTTTCGGCTTGTTCGATCAGTGTGAGCACATCGCCCATGCCAAGAATTCGACTTGCCATGCGATCTGGATGGAACTGTTCGAATGCATCGATCTTTTCGCCTGTTGCAGCGAATGCGATTGGCTTGCCGATGACTTCTTTTACCGACAGCGCTGCACCACCGCGTGCATCACCGTCGAGTTTCGAAAGAATCACACCCGAAATCGCGAGTGTCTCATCAAATGCTTTTGCAACGGTGACTGCATCTTGACCGGTCATCGCGTCGACTACCAAGAATGTGTAGTGAGGTGAAACAACCTTGGAGATGTCTGCAACTTGTTGCATCATTTCTGCGTCAATTGCCAAGCGTCCGGCCGTGTCGACAATCAAAACATCGCGACCAAGGCGTTGTGCTTCTGCCAAACCAGCTGCGGCCGTAGCAACCGGATCACCAGCGATTGAAAAAACTGGCACACCTATTTGCGCACCAAGAACTTTTAGTTGCTCGACTGCTGCGGGGCGTTGCAAGTCGGCACCAACCAACAGCGGGTTGCGGCCTTGCGACCTAAACCATGCTGCCAACTTGGCTGCGCTCGTGGTTTTACCTGAGCCCTGCAAACCAGCCATGAGCACAACTGTTGGCGGGTGCGATGCGTACGTAATTTTTAATGTCTCGCCACCAAGCATCGCGATGAGTTCGGCATTAACGATCTTGATGATTTGTTGACCAGGATCAAGCGCTTCGGAAACTTGCGTGCCAACTGCTTGCACACGGATGCGCTCAATCACATTGCGCACAACTCCAACGTTGACGTCGGCTTCGAGAAGTGCGGTGCGGATCTCGCCCATTACCTCGTCAACATCGGCTTGCGTAAGCCTGCCCTTGCCGCGCAGTCGCTTAAATACGCCGCCTAAACGATCGGAGAGATTGTCAAACATGAGTGCTGAAAAGGCTACTCAAAGAGCGCATCAATAAATTCGGTTGGATTAAACACAACCAAGTCGTCGATGGTTTCGCCAAGGCCCACAAGTTTGACCGGTATTCCTAGTTCGGTTTCAATTGCAAACACGATGCCACCTTTTGCGGAGCCATCAAGTTTGGTGAGTACGACACCAGTCACTTGTGTTGCCTCCGTAAATTGTCGGGCCTGTTGCAAACCATTTTGCCCGGTTGTCGCATCAATCACGAGCAGCACTTCGGTTACTTTGCCAGCGCCCTTTTCGGCAACTCGACGAACCTTGCGTAACTCCTCCATCAGATTGGTGTTGCTCTGCAGGCGTCCAGCAGTATCTGCAAGAACTAAGTCGATGTTGCGTGAGTGCGCGCTTTGCACTCCATCAAAAATTACCGACGAAGGATCTCCGCCTTCTGCCCCGCGCACGATCTGTGCACCAGACCGCTCGGCCCATGTTGATAACTGCTCGCCTGCTGCAGCCCGAAACGTGTCACCTGCGGCCATCAATACTGTGCGACCAAGCGCAATCTGTTGCGCCGCAATTTTGCCAAGACTTGTTGTTTTACCTGCACCGTTGACGCCAACCATCAACCAAATATTTGGCCCACCAATATTTGCTTCAAAATTGAGATCCCGACTTGTGCCGACCAACTGTGACGACATGTTTCCGCGTAACGCATCGATGAGTTGTGCAGGTGTTGAGATCTCTTTGGCTTTGACGCGTGCTTGCAGCACACCCAACAAACTTTGCGCTACTCGCACACCCACGTCGGCCCGCAACAAAGCTTCTTCAAGCTCGAGCCAGGTTGAGTCGTTGATCTCGCTGCGACCAAGCACCGAGCCAACCGCACCGCTGAGCGAACTGCGAGCTTTTGCCAACCTGTCGCGCACCGAAAGGGGCGCTGCTGCAACGGCTTCAACAGCTTCAACAGGTGCAACGCGCTGAATCTGCGGTACTGCACGAGCCTTGCGGCGACTGATCGCCACAACTCCAATGCCAAACACCAAACCGGCAACAGCCAGTAGCAAGAAAATCATTGGGAGAGAAGAATTATTCATCTATCACTCACGCTATGCGCAAAAACCAATTACGAAGCAGCGGCTGCAGCGCGCTCAACGATGATTCGCGATGAGCCACCTGGCTGCATTGTCACGCCGAGCAAGCAGTCTCCTGCCTCCATCGTGCGCTTTTGGTGACTCACAATAAGCAACTGGGCTTCTTGACGGAATTCGTGAATAAGGCTCAAGAACCTATGCAAGTTCACGTCATCCAATGCAGCCTCAACTTCGTCCATTACATAAAACGGTGAAGGGCGACTGCGGAAGACGGCAAACAAAAATGCAAGTGCAGTAAGTGAACGCTCTCCACCCGAAAGCAACGAGAGTTTCTTGACATTCTTGCCACTTGGCTTGGCCTCAACTTCAATGCCTGTGTTGAGCAAATCGTCTGGTGATGTGAGCAACAGCTTGCCCTGACCACCAGGAAACAACATTGAAAAGAGTTTTTCGAAGTTGTCGCGCACGTCGGCAAATGCCGAGGCAAACGTGGACTGAATTTCCATATCAACTTGCTTGATTACTTTGATCAACTCGCGACGAGTGTTCTTGACATCTTCCAATTGCTCTTCCAAGAACGTGTGTCGCTTTTGCAACTCGTCAAACTCTTCAAGTGCCAGCGGATTGATTGGGCCCATCAGGCGCAACTCGCGCTCTAGTTCGCGTACGCGAGCAATTGGCGAGGTGCCTTCTGGCAGTTCTGGCTGTTGAGTATCAATTGCGGCTTGTGGCTCAACCGAATGATCGCGGCGCAATGCTTCAATCGTTGCCTCGAGACGCATACGCACTTCAGCTTCTTCAACCTCTACACGACGATTGCGCTCACGGCGCTCTTCGAGCAGTTGCTCGTTGGACGTGCGGTCTTTGCGAGACTCATCTAAGCGCTGCGAAATTGCGCGCACTTCATCACTTTGACGACGACGAATCTCTTGAAGTTCTGCCTGACGGGCATCAAGCGTGGCCGAATGCTTCTCGACCAGTGCGCTCAGACGCACAAGTGCGCTCAGACCAATTTCTATTTTGTTGCGACGCTCGGCTGCGGCATTGCGAGCTTCGACGTCGGCATTGAGTCGTGCTTCGACATCGCTCAGTCTCGATTGCAAGAATTGACGTCGTTCTTGTAGGCCTGCCGACTTGACCTCGAGATCGTTGCGCAATACCGACAACAAGCCTTGCAATTCGGCTTGCACCGAACGCAACGAGTCATACGCAAACGACAAGCGTGCATTTGTTTCAGTAGCGGTAGAACGATGACGCTCGAGCAACGTCAGTGCTGTTGCATGAGTATCGCGTGCTTGTGCCATGCGCGTGCGCGCAGTTGCCAAATCGGATTCTGCTCGACCAAGAGCTTCCTTGGCGCGCTCGGCACGACGATGCGCCTCTTCAAGCGCCGACGCAGTGACATTGCTGGTGCCAACTCGCATACC
>JAIOXC010000108.1 GCA_021741795.1 Ilumatobacteraceae bacterium
GTCCAGGAATATCGTGCAACAACGCCGCATCCATAGATGCAGTATTTGGTGTTTCGTATGCACTAAAAACATCTGCTTCGAGCGCGCGCGAGAGCAAAGTATTGTCAACACCCCACAACACATCACCTTCTGGATTGCCGCTTGTGAGCACTGCTTTGGTTACCAATTCTCCGGCATCACCACCCTGTACAACTTCTACCGCAATGCCAGTGGCAGCAGTAAAGGCATCAAAAATGCCAGGTGAGGGAGTAAACGATTCGTGTGCAAGCAACGTCAGTGTGACCGGGCCATCGGTCGAGTCACTCGTCAATACTGTTGAATCTGGTGAATCGGTTGAAGTTGGCGAAGAAGAGCAACTCGCTGTCAAGATCGCGAGCATTCCTAATGCGGCTAGGTATTTTCTCATCTCATGCCTCCACTGCGTTTGGTTGAATAACAAAAAGCTGTCCGTGAGCAAGCGAAATTGTCGCAGTTGCTGCCACAAGTTCATTGCTTACACCTCGTGAAGAGTGGGCTTCAAGAGTTCCCTCATTGAGTGCCCACTTCAGGCCATCGGTAGTGATTCCAATTGCATCACCGTGTTGTGCAATGAGGCCAACAACATCGCCGACTTTGCCATGAATCGTGCAGAGGCCTGGTCCGCGCAAAAGTTGTATTCGTGCGGTATCCCACAACGCCGACACTTCACAGTCCTTCAATGCTTTGTGCTGCATGGCGCTCAAGACGCCAAGTTGATGATCGAGACGTCCGCCTCCGCCAGTCACGAGCACTATTTGTCGCGATCCATGAGCAACTGCTGCCAGCAGTGCAAGTTCGGTGTCGGTCGCGTCTTTATCGCGTGGCATTCGCTGAACGGTCACACCGTTGATTTCGGCAGCAACGAGCACTGCTGGATCAACGGAATCCATATCGCCAATAACCAAGTTGACCCGCAAACCCAAGTCAATCGCACTATGCAATCCAGAATCTGCAGCAATGACGTAATCGTGCTTCGGCAAATACTTGGCAACAGATTTAGCGATCGGGAGCCCTCCGATCACCACCACTGCAGTTGTCTCAACCATAACTTCGCTCCCGCGCTGGCATTATCCAGCAGGTAAGCGGGTCAGTGGCGGCGGCCACCCTCTCAGCCCGCCGATCCAGCGAACTCCCCGTGCGTACGTCTCAATCGTATCGTGTTTGAAAATACTTAGCGTCGAATGTCTGGTTCGATATAGATCCGCAGCGTGGCATCCACCACGCTGCGTGCTCGAACTTCGGCATCATCAATTGCTTGTGCAAGTTGAGCTACTGAGAGAGTGTTAACAAAATCAATCTTTGCGGCTAACAAAACTTCGTCTGGTCCAAGGTGCATTGTTCGCGAGTGCACGATACTGAGCACGCGAGGATCATCTTGTAATGCTCGTTCAATGAGTTCTTGTTGTTCGGGAAGTGCGGCTTCACCCATCAGTAAGCCCTTCATCTCCACGGCGAGCACGATGGCGATCACGATAAGCAAAACACCAATCGTCAGAGAACCGATTGCGTCCCAGCGGGCATCGTGTGTGTAATGGGCCGTGATCACTCCAGCAAGTGCAACGAACAACCCAACTTCAGCACCTACATCTTCGAGCAACACCACCGGTAGTTCGGGTTGTTTTGATGTTTTGATAAATCTCCACCACGACATCGACTTCGGCTTGACGTGATTAGCTTCTTTCACTGCAGTTCTCAATGAAAAAGTTTCGAGTGCAATCGCCACGACGAGGATGCCAATTGCGATGCCAAGATTCGTTGCTTCATGCGGATGCAGAAGTTTTTGTATGCCTTCATAAAATGCAAAAAGGCCGCCCATGCTGAACAACACAAGGGCTACAACGAATGACCAGAAATAGCGCTCGCGGCCAAAACCAAACTGAAACTCGGCATTGGGTGAGCGCTCCGAACGTTTTCCACCCACAAGTAGAAGTGCTTGGTTGCCGGTGTCTGCGGCCGAGTGCACGGCTTCTGCCATCAGGCCAGCCGAGCCGGTGATGGCTGCGCCTACGAATTTGGATACGGCAATTCCAAGGTTCGCCCCAAAGGCTGCGTAGATTGCGCGCTTGCTTCCGTCGTTCATGGCTCCACACTGCCACAGTGGGGTTTGAATAAACAACACGGCGATAGTATTAATCCCGTGAGCCCCTTTGCCAGCATGACATCAGAGACCACCGACAAGTCCAACACCATCGTCACGGTCACGCCAATCGCGCACATCAAGTTGCTCGAGTTGCGCGATGCCGAGACTGAAGGTGAGCAGCTGGGTCTGCGCCTCGAGATTTTGTCTGAGCCAGGCGAAGACTTCCGTTACGACTTGTCATTCGATTTCTTCACCAAAGCAGCATTTTCTGATGAGGTCCGAACGATTGACGGACTCAAGATCATCATTCCTGCCAAAGACATCGATTCGTTCCAAGATGCAGTGATTGATCATTCCGACACACAAGGTCTATTGATTCGTAATCCCAACAAACCAAAGTCTGCAAAGATCGAAGGTCTTGTCAATGACGATGACGTCTCTGCCGAGATCGAAACAATTGTTGCAGCAGAAGTGAACCCAATGCTTGCCTCGCACGGCGGCTTCGTTACTTTTGCTGGACACGACAAAGAGGGCACTGCGTACTTCACGATGGGCGGCGGTTGTCACGGCTGTTCAATGAGTCGCCAGACGATGCTTGAGGGCGTGGGCACAATGGTGTCCGAGAAAATTCCCGCGATTACAAAAGTGCGTGACCTTACCGATCACTCGACAGGCGCAAACCCCTTTTATTCGTAAGCAATTGCTTACAATCTCTTAGTTGTAGTCGGTAGTTTCGCGAATCTTGTCGAAGATCGGGTTGAGCGCCGCAAATACGTCGCCTGCATCAATCAATTTTTGATGATCTCCAACAAACTTGATATGACCGTTAATGAAGGCTTCTTGCGCGTTGAGCACACCAGTCGCTACTGCAACTGCGGTGTCATAGGGCTCTGTAAAGCGCACATCTTCGGGTGATGCTTCTCCGCTAGTAAGTGCGGCAACACCGTTGCCAACCTGCAAGTGATACACAACATCGCCGTGGGGAGTGCTAGTGACAACCTGCGTTAATCCAACAGAGTGAATTGAAGCGAGTTGTTGCAACTCGGAATTTGTCGCAACTAGATCAGAAACTGCTTGTACCCAATCGGCCGACAAGTATCGAAGCTTCGACACCTGTCAGCCGATCTTTACGGTTGAGTACTTAAGCGGCAACCATGCTCACCGACTTGCGTCGCGAGAACATGATGGAGATAACGAGGATTACAAGTGCAACACCAGCAATCGAGAGGCGTACGCCGTCGTTGTCTTGGTATTTGATGATTGCTGGCAATGTCAACAACGCAACAAGGTTCATCACCTTGATCAACGGGTTGAGTGCAGGACCAGCAGTGTCCTTGAATGGATCGCCAACAGTGTCACCGATAACTGCAGCCTTGTGTGCTGCTGAACCCTTGCCACCGTGGTGACCGTCTTCGATGTACTTCTTGGCGTTGTCCCATGCTCCACCAGCGTTGCTCAAGTAGTTGGCCATCAACTGACCAGTGAGAATTACGCCGGCCAAGAATGCTCCGAGTGCTGCATAACCGATACCGAAACCAACGATGACCGGTGTGAGTACTGCGAGCAGTGCTGGGGTGGTGAGCTCACGCAACGACGCTGCGGTGCAGATGTCGATGACTGGGCCGTAGTCCGGTTGCTTTGTGCCGGCCATGATGCCGCCGTCAGCAAACTGGCTGCGCACTTCTTGCACAACAACACCAGCTGTGCGACCAACTGCACGAATTGCGAGTGCCGAGAACATGAAAGCAATTGATCCACCAATGAGCAGGCCAATAAATGTCTTCACGTCTGAAACGTTGATCTGTGTTTCTGGTGCATTGAAGATTGCATCGCCCACAAGACCAAGCTTGAGTTCGCCAGCAATTGTTTCGATGTACGAGGCAAACAACGCAACTGCGGCAATAACTGCCGAGCCGATTGCAAAGCCCTTCGTAACAGCCTTTGTGGTGTTGCCCACTGCGTCGAGGCTGACCAAGATCTTGCCGGTCTCGCCGTGCAACTCGCCAGCCATTTCCGCAATGCCAGCGGCGTTGTCAGATACGGGACCAAACGTGTCTTCCGAAACGATGACACCAGTTGTTGCAAGCATTCCCATGCCGCAGAGCGCAACGAGATAGAGCGAGAACTGAATGCTTCCGCCACCCATCCAGATGGTTGCACCAAGAGCAACTGCGATGCACAAGATTGCGTACACCGATGACTCGAGGCCAGATGCGGTACCTGCAAGCACAACAGTTGCTGGGCCTGTTTCTGTTGATTCTGCAATTTCTTTTACCGGACCGTATTCGGTTCCTGTGAAGTACTCGGTGAGTCGGCTCAACACTTGAGCAAGGATCAAACCAACAAGTACTGCACCAAACAAGCGAAATCCAATGTTCGACATTGTGACTTCGTTTTCACCAAACTGAACCGAACCTACGTCGGGGTTGCCTACGTAATAGAACGAAAGGAAGAACGTACCAATAACGGTGATGATTCCTGCTGTGAGGAAGCCACGGTTGATTGGCTTCAGTGCATTCATTTCACCCTCTTTTGCACGAACAGCAAATACGCCAGCGATGGATGCAATAACGCCGATGGCGCGCGCTGCGAGTGGGAAGACCAAGCCAAGTGCCGGGTTGAGGCCAACAGCATTGAACGCTGCAACACCCAAGATGATAGAGGCAACGAGTGTTACTTCGTAGCTCTCAAACAAGTCGGCTGCCATACCTGCACAGTCACCTACGTTGTCACCTACGTTGTCAGCAATTGTTGCTGGGTTACGTGGATCGTCTTCTGGAATTCCTGCTTCAACTTTGCCCACCAAGTCGGCGCCTACGTCAGCTGCCTTGGTGAAGATGCCACCACCAACGCGGAGGAACAATGCGAGGAGTGATCCACCGAAGCCAAAACCGATCAACATTGCTGATGATGTGTTTTGGAACAATGCGATGATCACGGTTGCACCGAGCAAACCAAGACCAACGGTGAACATACCTGCAACGCCACCGGTGCGGAATGCAACTTGTAGTGCATCCTTCATCGATCCGCGTCGTGCTGCTGCCGCTGTGCGCACATTGCCGCGCGTTGCAAGTGTCATACCGATGTAACCGGTG
>JAIOXC010000002.1 GCA_021741795.1 Ilumatobacteraceae bacterium
GGCGATTTGAGTATCGCCTCGTTTGTAGCGACTGGTGCTCAAGATGTTGTTGACAGTTTTCCATACAGCAATCTCGCTACTAGACATTGCAGCAAGAGGGTCGGTGAAAGGTGTGTGCACGGTGTACTGCACATCGACAAATTGAGTTGCGGCTCGAGCCTCGTCACGGGTTTCGGCAACGACGATCGCAAGTACATCGCCTGCATATGATGTGCGACCGCCGATTGGAATCATGACTGGCCAGTCTTTGTAGATAATGCCAACCATGAGTTCGCCTGGAATATCGGCGGCAGTAAATACTTTCCTAACACCAGGCATCTGCAGTGCAGCAGTTGCATCAATTGCGGTGATGTCGGCTCGAGTGTGTTGAGTGAATACGAGTGCAGCATGCAGCATTCCGGGAATACGAATGTCGTCGATGTAACCACGATCACCGAGTGCAAGCGCTTCGGCTTCGTACTTCACCGTATTTGTGCCGACGCCTCCTGGATTAATCAATACGGGTACTTCGCCTCGCGCAACCATCAAGACAGCGTCGAGAATCTTGACGTAACCGGTGCAACGACACAAGTGCGCGCCGAGATGCTTGGCCATATCGCTTCGTTGCAAAGCAGCACCCTTTTTGTCGACTTGAGCCTTGGCTCGCACAACAATGCCTGGAATACAAAAACCACATTGCAGACCGCCACACGCTGCGAATGCTTGCGAGTAGCGACTGCGTTCATCTTCGTCGACGCCTTCAAGTGTGGTGACGGTTCCACCTGCAACTTTGGAGAGAGGTGTTTGACAACTCACTACTGCCTTGCCATTGACCATCACTGTGCAACAACCACACTGACCAGTCGGAGAACATCCATCCTTAGGCGATGTGATGTCGAGTTCTTCACGCAGTGCGGCCAGCAAATGGGGGTGGTTGGCACGCACTGTTACTGGAGTTGCGTTGACAGTGAAAGCCACGCGCAGGTCGTCTTGGGTGCCCAAATCCATAGCAGTCACGGGTTTTACGCTACAGCAATTGCTTTACAAAATGTTAAGCAATGCCCAACGACCTGGATCAATCGAGAACCGCACCTCGTTGACCAGTAATTCGGCCATACACCTCGGGACGACGATATTTGTCGAAATCAAACAGGGTTTCTTTGTATTGTTTGCACCAATCCAGATCGCAGACAGCCGATACCAACTCGTCGCCAGAGGTGACTGTCTTGGCAAGGATCTCTCCCGAAGGGGCAATGATGCTCGAATCGCAAAGGCCCAAAACTCCTTCTTCGACACCACCCTTGGCAACACCAACTACAAAAGTCCCGTTTTGGTAAGCACCACTTTGCATCACAAGTGCGTTGTGAAAACCTTGCAACACGTCCTGTGTCGGATCTGGCACATAGTGCATCGGGGTGTTGTAGCCACAGAGAATCATTTCGACGCCTTGTAAACCCATCACTCGGTACGACTCTGGCCAGCGACGGTCGTTGCAGATCATCATGCCCATTCGTCCACCAAATGCTTTCCAAACTCCAAAACCTTGGACGCTGGGTGTGAAGTAGTAGCGCTCTGCGTGTTGAAATGGTCGATCTGGCTCATTGGTCTCGTGTCCGGGAATATGAACTTTGCGATACTTGGCAACAACCGAACCATCGCGCTCGACAAGAATTTGAGTGTTAAATCTTTCGCCCTGCGGAGTGAGCTCTGCATAGCCGAGACAAAAACCAATTTCGAGACGTCTGGCCTCTAGGAAGAGTGGCAGCGTCACTGCAGAAGGCATCTCGGTTTCATACCAATGATCTGCTGTTGAAATATCGTCGACAAACCAACGTGGGAAGAATGTTGTAAGTGCAAGTTCTGGAAACACGACGAGTTCACACTTTGCTGCTTTGGCTTGACGCAAAAGTTCGATCAAACGAATGACGACTGAAGCCCGATCGTCCGATTGTTGGATGGGGCCGAGTTGCGCTGCACCAACATGAAGAAGTCTCGTCATCTGCTTCTTCCCAGATCAGTTGCGCAAAGAGTCAGCATTGTGTGCAAAAGGATGTTTGCACCTGCCACCAAATCCTCGGTATCCGTGTGTTCGGCAGGATTATGACTGATGCCATTGACGCTCGGCACAAAAATCATCGCTGAGGGACAAACTCGCGCGAGCATCTGGGCATCGTGACCAGCGCCAGAAGGCATGCGTTCTACAGTATTGCTTTGTTGCTTGGCGATTGACTCAATGATGTCAATCACGCGGGGATCAAATACAACAGGTTCAAAACGAGCGAGTTTTTTTGTGGTAATCGTGACACCCTCAGCTATTGCGATCTTTTCCAAAAATTCTGCTATCTCGTGTTCGGCCTGCTGCAACAAATTTTCATCGGTGTTGCGCACATCAAGAGTGAGGGTGACACGTGCGGCCACGACGTTGATGAGGTTTGGAAACACATCCATTTTGCCAACGGTGCACACTTGGTGATCACCAAAACGAGCACTCAACTGCCGCAAGAAAACCGCAATCTCTGCAGCAACATAAGTTGGGTCATGGCGCAGAGACATTGGTGTCGTGCCTGCATGATTGGACTGCCCAACAACAGTGACTTCTTGCCACGAGATGCCCTGAACGCCAGTTACTGCTCCGATGCGAACATTGTTTGCCTCGAGTAGTGGACCCTGCTCGATGTGCAACTCGACGAAACTGTGGGGAACGGGGCCTGGACACGGGGCCGAACCTGCGTAACCAATACGAACGAGTTCATCGCCAAGTCGGGGTCCGTCTATTGCAGTGATGTCGAGCGCCTCTTCGGTAGTCATGCCGCCAACATACACAAGCGAACCGAGCATGTCGGGTGCGAAACGTGCGCCCTCTTCATCGGTGAAGATACCAACGGCCAATGGGCGAGAAGGAATGTATCCGTTACGTTGGCAGGTCTCGACAACTTCCAGACCGGCAAGCACGCCGTAGTTGCCATCAAACTTGCCGCCTGTGCGCACAGTGTCGATATGGCTTCCCGTCATGACTGGTGCACCTGAACCAACATTCCAGCAGGCGATAATGTTGCCCACTGCGTCAATAGAGATGTCCATGTTGAGATCTCGCATCCACGACACCACTAAATCGCGTCCGTCACGATCAGCATCGGTGAGCGCAAGTCGACAGTTGCCGCCACCAGCAATAGGCGAGACCTCGGCAAGGCTCATGAGACGATCCATCAATCGTGCAGAGTCGATACACAGGGCATCAAAATCGGATGCCATGGGGCTGGACGTACTCACATCTATCAGTGTAGAGAGATCATCAGTATAAATCGGTTTCACGTATGTGGCGTGTAAGAATGCCAAGTGTGATTGATCGTCAAAAGCTTGCAGCCGCACTGAAGTCTGAAGAGCAACTGTTCCGTGATATTCACCCAAAATCGATGCTCCTTGCCCAATCTGCCAAGACTGCATTGTTGTCCGGTGTGCCAATGCCATGGATGACTCGTTGGCCTGGAAGCTTTCCTCTTCATGTACAACAAGCGCATGGCGCACGATTTATAGATGTAGACGATATTGAATATGTTGATTTTTGTCTCGGCGATACGGGCGCAATGACGGGCCACGCTTTACATGCTGTTGCGCAAGCAGTGTCACAGCAAGCACAACGTGGTTTGACAACAATGTTGCCAACGAGCGATGCGCAATGGGTTGCGCAAAATCTTGCGCAAAGGTTTGGTGTAGCGAAATGGCAGTTCGCAATCAGTGCAACCGACGCAAATAGGTTTGTGCTGCGATTTGCTCGCATGTTGACAGGCCGCCCCAAGATTGTTGTCCATGACTGGTGCTATCACGGCTCGGTCGATGAGACGCTCGTGATTCGAGATGCGAAAGGCAACACGATCAGTCGACCCGGAGCAATTGGGCCACAAGTCGATCCTGCACTAACAACTCGAGTTGTACCATTTAACGACCTTGTAGAACTGGAACGAGTGTTGGCAATCGGTGACGTCGCCTGTGTATTGATCGAGCCAGCACTCACCAATATTGGAATCGTTCTCCCACAGGATGGCTACATACAAGGTGTGCGCGATATCACTCGAAAATATGAAGTGCTTCTTGTTGTTGATGAGACGCACACAATTTGTGCAGGACCTGGAGGTTGCACGAAATTGTGGAATATCGACCCTGATTTTGTAGTCATCGGAAAGACAATCGGTGGTGGAATACCAGTCGGTGCCTATGGCATGACTGCTGAGATTGCTTTACATTTGGAGGCCGCTATGACGGGTCACGATGTAGATGTATCGGGAGTTGGCGGAACTTTGAGTGGAAGTGCCCTTGCAATGAGTGCGATGAAAGCAACTCTGTCAAATGCATTGACCCAAGAGGATTTCGATCAAACGATTCCGTTGGCAACGAGGTGGACGCAAGGTGTCGAACGAGTATGCGTTGAGAGGAACCTTGATTGGCATGTACAGCAGTTGGGTTGTCGCGCAGAGTATTGGTTTTGCACACCACCGGTTGATGGCGCTCAGGCTGCTGCAGCCGTCGATCCGATGCTTGAGTCGTTCTTGCATCTCTTTTGTCTCAATCGTGGTGTACTGCTCGCGCCGTTTCACAACATGGCTCTGATGTCTCCATTTCATAGCGCAGCAGATGTTGACAAGCACACAGAAGTCTTTGCGCTAGCCCTCGACGCAATCATCACTGCCTAGTTGTTGATTGGATACTGCGCTGCATGACGAATGAACATCTTTTGATCATTTCCGTGATCATTTTGTTGACATCGGTGATCCAGGCCACGGCTGGGTTTGGGTTTGCGCTACTTGCTGTTCCATTGATGGTGTTGTTCGTCGACCTGCGTCAGGCTGTCATCATTGCAACATTGCTGGGGACCGTCAGCAACTTTGGGCAAGCATGGCAATTGCGGCATCATCACGACCGAGAAATCGCCAAGATTTTCATAATTGCATCGTGTCTTGGTGCGCCGTTTGGGCTTGCTCTTTTTAGATATGGAAACCAAGACGTCATGAAGGCTCTTTTGGGTTGCGCCGTGCTGTTTGGAGTGTGGATGCTCGCTCGTGGCCGCGACCTACAGCATGCCAATAGAGCGCTTGATTGGATAATGGGTTGGGTGAGTGGTGTATTGCTGATGGCAACATCAACCAATGGGCCTCCAATTGTGTTTACTTTGCAGGCACGAAGGCTTTTGCCAGAGGTGCAGCGCGCAACACTAAATCTCATCTTTTCTGTGACGGGTGTTTTAAGCATCATTATTTTCGCCGTTGCTGACAAAATTCACCTCGATGAATTGCGTGTTGCGCTGATCACGACGCCTTTGATGCTGCTCGGAGTGTTTATTGGAACGCGGACGCGCGTACACATTGACGCATTGCGTTTTAGAAGAATGGTGTTAGTGCTCTTGACTCTTGGTGGCGTCAGCAGTCTTGTCTCTGCGTTTGTTGGCTAACTAAACCACTGCAGCCAATCGGCTTTGGTTTTTGGTTTGAAGACATAGTTGGTTTGTCGAACTTCTGCGAGTGATCGTGATGAAGGGTCAGAATACCGGTGTCCCGGATAGACGACTGTTTGATCGGGAAGAGCAGAAAGAGTTTGCAGACTCTCAAACATTTGATCTGGGTTTGACCCGGGCAAATCTGTTCGTCCACAACCTTCAAGAAACAATGTGTCTCCCGCGATCAATCTGTTGTCTACTAAGAAGCACTGACTGCCTGGCGTATGACCGGGTGTATGGACCAAACAAATTTCAATGTCACCAACTTTGACCTTGTCTCCCGGCTGATGTTGGTGCAAATGATTTGCGGACACGCCAGTCGTACGCATTATCCATTGCGCCTCGAGTTCCTGCACATGGATAGGGATATCCGTCTTTTCGAGAAGTGTTGCAATACCGTCGATGTTTGCGCCCATCATTGAACCCCCCACATGATCCGGGTGGTAATGGGTTGCCAGCGCTCCAACGACTCTCATACCATCTTGTTCCGCGACACTCAGCAACTCTCCAACTGCGTAGGCGGGATCGATGATCATGCATTCACGGGTCGACTTGTCGCCAATGAGATACACGAAATTGACCATTTGTTGTGCAAGTTGGTCGTCGGTGGCGAAATCTCGGCCGGAGAGCAGTTGCTTGAAGTAGATCTGATTGGAATCAGGATCGGAATTTCGGGTCGCTGACATATTTGCAAGATTAGCGTTCTACTATTACATGCGTGACGAATTCCGGCGCTCGTTTGTTGAGGTACGCGATCATCGGTAGCGGGATGATGGGCTTAGAGCACATCCGCAACTTGGTCGTGATGCCGGATGTACAAATAGTTGGGGTGTGCGATCCACATACCCCAAGCCTCGAAAAAGCACGTCGTGTATTAAACCGCATGGAAGGTGTCCGATATTTTGCAAACCACCTCGAGATGCTGGGTCACTGTGATGCCGATGTGGTGGTAATCGCCACACCAAATCACACGCATTTCCACATTGCGAAAGATGTTCTGAATTGTGGAAAACACATTTTGATCGAAAAGCCGCTGTGCATCACTGTTTCGGAGTGTCTCGAATTGCAACAAATTGAGGCAACTTCCTCGGTTGAAGATCGAGTTGTTTGGGTAGGCCTTGAGTATCGATATATGGCACCGACGGCGCGCGTAAGGCAGGAGATTGACAAGGGCGCAATCGGAAAGGTGCGGATGATTACCATCAGGGAACATCGCTACCCATTCTTGGAAAAAGTCGATGACTGGAATCGCTTCAATGCAAATACTGGTGGCACGTTGGTGGAGAAGTGTTGTCACTTTTTCGACTTGATGTGCGTCTTGGCGAAGAGTTCTCCAGTGTCGGTGATGGCCAGTGGATCTCAAGACGTCAATCATCTTGCGGAAACCTACGGTGGCCGCACTCCAGATATTTTGGATAACGCTTATGTGATTGTCAATTTCGAAAATGGAGTACGCGGCATGCTGGATCTTTGTATGTTTGCAGAAGCCTCCAAAAATGAACAAGAGATCTGTGTTGTTGGCGACAAAGGTAAGATTGAAGCATTGATCTCCGAATCGGTTGTGAGAATCGGCAAGCGTAAAAACGGTTACGGAACGTTTCAAGACTTCCCAATCGAATTAGAAAAGGATGTAGTCCAGGGATTTCATCACGGAGCCTCTTTCGTGGAGCATCGCCAAATGCAAGAAGCCATACGCAATGGACGAAAAGCCGATATTGGACTGATTGAGGGCTTGATCTCGGTTGCAATTGGACAAGCTGCTCATATGTCAATTGATCAAGGTCGACTTGTGTTGATCTCAGAGGTGCTCTGATGAACCACGTGCTGAAGGCAACAGACATGGTTCTCATCGATGGCGTACCGCATCCGATTGGGGAAGAGATTGCTGATCGATATCGGGAAGGGGACCTGATTATCGGCGTGAGTGGTGGACGTCTCTTGCATGTTCCACAGGCTGATCTACTCGTGGCAACTAATGCTGTCTCGCAAAGTGTCGAGGCGTTTGATCTCTTAAAGAGCGTTACGAGCGAACAGATCTCTCAATTTTTTCATACTTTTGCTCAAAAGCTCGAAGATGATGCAGTCTTTGCCAAGATCAAATCTAGTAATGAAGACGATGTTGCATCTGCTCTGCAGCGCGGACGCACAACAACCCGCTTGATATTGACCGATGCGATGCGTAGCGATATGGTCGCGGCACTTCGCACATGGGGCGATACTCCTCATGTTGACGGTTCCGAGATGGAATCTGTAGATCATCAAGGCTGGTCGGTAACGGCCGCGAAATCATCATTGGGCGTTGTCGCTTTTGTGTTCGAGGGACGACCAAACGTTTTTGCGGATGCGACTGGAGTTTTGAGATCGGGAAACACTTGCGTGTTTCGCATCGGTAGCGATGCTCTTGGCACCGCGCAGGCAATTATGACTCTTGCAGTGTTGCCAGCGCTCGAATCATGCGGTCTGCCTGTTGGTGCAGTAAGTCTTGTTGAATCACGATCGCACGCGAGTGGCTGGGCTCTCTTTTCCGACAAGCGCGTTTCGCTAGCGATAGCACGGGGTAGCGGGGAGGCAGTATCGCAATTGGGTGCAGTTGCCCGGCAGTTTGGTATCGCGGTCAGTCTGCATGGCACAGGTGGGGCATGGATGATTGCTGGTGAGCATGCCGATGCTCAATGGTTCAGCAATGTTGTCGTCAGCTCGCTAGATCGCAAAGTATGCAACACGCTGAATGTGTGTTGCATTGTGCTCTCTCGAGCGAGTGTGCTGGTGCCGCTGTTCGTTGACGCAATAAATCGAGCAGCTTTGTTGCGAGACACAATCGCGGTTATTCATGCCGATGTGGCATCGCAAAAATTTATTGCAGCACAGAACGAATCAATGCAAGTGCACAATTTATCGGTAGATGAACTTAGCTCTGAATGGGAGTGGGAGAATGCGCCTGAGTGCTCGTTGGTTATTGTGAACGATGTTGACGAAGCAATTGCGCTGTTTAATCGATATGCGCCGAGTTTCATTGTGTCAATCATTTCGGACAACGAAGATGAATTAGAAAAGGTTTGGCGTGACGCCAACGCACCATTCGTAAGTAATGGCATGACGCGCTGGGTAGATGGCCAGTTTGCTTTGAATAAACCGGAATTGGGTTTGTCTAATTGGCAGAACGGTCGAACATTCGGTCGCGGTGGCATTCTGTCGGGAGACTCGGTATTTAGTGTGCGATATCGCGCACTGCAACACGACGCAGATTTGCATCGCTAGTCAAGAATGCTTGCCAGCGCATGCTATTGCAAGAGTAAGTTGTCGATAAGTCGCACGCCGTCGAGCACGCCCGCGAAGAGCACCACTGCATTTCGGGCTTCAGCAACAGTGTTGAGCGTGTCTTGTTGCACAATTTCTAGATATTCCACGTGAATGCTTGGCACTAATCCAAGAATCTTGAGACCCTCACTTTTGAGCATATGTGAGCGTGTCTCTCCTTGTGCATGCAACGTTGCAATTGCCTGAAGAGCGCGTGGGATCACTTGCGCTTGAAGTCTTGATGCAACACTCAAACGTGCATTGCGACTAGAGAGCGCCAACCCATCCGTGTCGCGGACTGTTTCAAGGAGCACGATTCGAATAGTTGGATGCAAATCATCGGACATGGCGCGGATAACTGCAACTTGCTGATAATCCTTTGCCCCAAAAATCGCAATGTCGGGTTGCACGATGTCGAATAGACGATGTACGACAGTAACGACGCCCGCAAAATGACCGGGTCTTTGTCTACCTTCATATTCGTTGGCTATAGAAGATGGTGTGAGATAACGATCAAAGTCGGCTGGAAATAGTTCTTGTTGGTGAGGTGCAAAAACTACGTTTGCTCCCGCTGTAATGCTGGCAAGATAGTCGGATTGCTCGTCGCGTGGGTAGTTGTCGTAGTCATTTACGTCGCCGAACTGCAGCGCGTTAACAAAGATAGAAACAACTACGAGGTCGCACTGTTGAGCAGCATGGGCAATCAGTGAATGGTGCCCGCTATGGAGTGCCCCCATCGTGGGAACAAATGCAACTGTCTGATTGGCAACACTCTTTCGCCAAGCACTGAATTCGTTAGTGGAATGAATGAGCATCATCTGGCCACTGTCCGCTGCGAACTTCTTGAACAAAAGCCGTACAAGCATCAATACTGGCGGTGCGGATGTCTGCAAATTGCTTGGTGAATTTCAGTTCATGTGTGGTGAGCCCAAGAATGTCGTGCAGCACCAATACTTGTCCATCGCAATCTGGGCCAGCACCAATTCCGATAGTCGGAATTGAAACCTTCTGGGTGATCTCTTGAGCGAGTTGTCGGGGTATGCCTTCAAGTACGACTGCAAATGCGCCGGCTTGCTCAACGGAATGTGCGTCTTCAAAGAGTCGCTCACGACCACCAGCTTCTCGATTATCGGCACGGCCTTGCACGCGGTGACCACCCATGCGGTGGTAGCTCTGAGGTGTAAGACCGATGTGCCCCATGACGGGGATGTCGACGCGACTGATTGCCGAGATGGTGTCAAACATGTTGACTCCACCCTCAAGTTTGACGGCCGACGCACCGGCCTTGATGAGACGAATGGCGCTGCGCACGCCTTGCTCGGAATTGACTTGGTACGAACCAAAAGGCAAGTCGCCAACAAGTAGCGCCCGCGGGTTTGCCCGCGACACGAGCCGCACGTGATATTCCATTTCCTCAAGAGTCACAGGAATTGTGTTGGCTACACCTTGTACAACCGAACCAACAGAATCGCCAACAAGGATGATGTCGACTCCCGATTCGTCAACAATTGAGGCGAAGGTTGCATCGTAAGCAGTAATCATTGTGATGCGTTGTGCTGCATTTTGTACTGCACTTCTTGACATCTTGCGTTCAAGGATCGATGGAACTGTTACACGTTGACGGATCATGCGTTCATCCAAAAGTCATAGACAAGATTGTCGGAAGTCTTCTCGTGTGATTGAGCAATGCTGCTCGGCATGTTGAATATTTTAGTAGCGCGTTTGGACTGATCGTACGGTAGCCAATTGGGGTTGCCCAACCGGCCAAGATTCAAGAGATCTCTTGACATTTCAGCACCCAACACACCGTTTGTTGGATCGTCGCTGGTGTAGATGTGGACCCGTGGGAGTGAGGTGTTGTTGAAGATGAAGGGAATATCGATGCCGTGACTTGCACCCAGCGCTCCATCATAAAGTGGTGAAGCCCACGCAAACATATACGACCATGTATTGGTGAGTCCTGCTGGTCTTGATTTGAGCAAGTTCCACATGTGCAGTTTGAAATTGGTATCCGTATCGACTGCCGCAACTATCTGTGTGGGCGTGTAATCGGGATAGCAGTTGCTGTACAGCGACCATATTGCTTCCGCGCGTTGTGGATGATTTGCGCGTAGCACATCCATTGCTTGATCGGGATCAAGACTATTTAATGCTGGGTTGAGCAAATTGAAAATCCGTGACTCATCGCGAGTGGTACCCATCACAAGGTCGACGGGGTTGGACGCAGCAGCGCTCACAATGTCAAGTGGCAAAATAGTTCCATCGGCAGTAGGAGAAAACCCTTGGTTCCAGTTGGCAATGTCGAGCAGCATCTTGTCTTGTGCCTGAAGGATTTCTTGCGTTGTACATGTCTCGAGTTGCGAGAGTGTTTCAACGTTTGCTGCTTTAAGGAAAAGGTCTAGTCCTTGCGCAGCAGATTCGGTTGTACGTAATTGACCAATTGATGCGCTCATTGCCCATGCGTGAGCAAAGAGGTTCGCTGCCGGTGTTGAAGCCATCAACGCAATAACACTGCAACCGCCAGCAGATTCACCAAAGATCGTGACGTTGTGCGGATTTCCGCCGAATGCTTCAATGTTGTCCTGAACCCATTGCAACGCAGCGATTTGATCAAGAATTCCAAGATTGAGGTCGCCAAGAAAACCAAAAGCACCCAATCGATAACTGATCGTGACTACCACTGCGTTGCCGTCGAGCGAAAGTTGTTGCGAGTCATTCCACGAAAGTGGAGGTGTGACGTTGGTAAATGCTCCACCGTGAATCCAGACATAGACGGGGCGTAGTGAAGTCAAATCACTTGGAGTTGTGATGTTGAGAAAAAGGCAATCTTCACTTTGACCAGAATTATCGGCACTGAGAAGAGTTCTCAATTGGCTATCAACTTGTGGGCACTCAGGCCCAATCTCATTCGCCTCGTAAATACCTGACCAACTTGTTACAACTGTTGGTGGCTGAAATCTTGTTGCTGACGCAAAGCGGATTCCCTTAAACACGCTCACCCCTGCACCTGAGTTGGTTCCGCGAATCTCACCACATGGAGTATTGACCAGTGTCATCGCATCAGGATACCCATTAGATTTTGAGTGCATGCTTGGGCGACCATTTAGACACCTACTTGAGAGTGGCACAACACGACTGTGGGATGTGATGGGCTTGTACGGCGCCATTGGGCCTGATACGAACAAGGGCAAGAGATTTGGAAGATTTGGAACGGGAAGCATCATTTGTTTTCCGCAGACAACAATTTTCAACGAGAGATATATCCACATCGGCAAAGAAACCATGATCGGTCCCAATGTGGCGTTGTCGGCAGGAATGGTGCCAGGTCAGGTGTGTCTGACTGATCCTGTGGTTCGTATTGGCGATCGTTGTCTGATTGGACGGGGCAGTGGCATTGTTGGACATCTCTCAATCAACATTGGTAATGATGTTTGGACTGGTCATCATGTGTATATCACTGACCAAAATCATGGATATGAAAATGTCAACATTCCTATTTCGCAACAGACTCAAGTAGAACGACCGGTTTCAATTGGCGACGGCTCGTGGTTGGGTGCTGGCGTGGTCGTGTTGCCGGGATCACAGATTGGCAAACACGTTGTTGTTGGTGCCAACTCTGTGGTGACTGGTCATCTACCAGACTTTTGCGTTGCGGTGGGTTCTCCGGCACGGGTGATCAAACAATATTCGCCAGAGGGCTACTGGCAAACTAAATAGACAGATCCATTGGTGGTTTGCACGACTTCATGTAATTATCTGCAGCGAAAGTAGAGAGTTTTTCGCTCAAGGGAATACCCAGCACGATTGATTCGCCAAACGGAACATTCGACCCAAGTCGGAGTTGGTCTGCATAAGCGCGACGATCACCGATGTATTTGCGGTAGTCGCTGATCCAGAGCGGGATAATTGCTTGACCCTTGGCGTCTTCAGGTTTTGTTGCCTCAAGCTTGAGCAGCATTTGATCGAGAGTGTCGGTCGCAAGATCTACGATTTTGGCCCGCTCAAGTAATGCATCTACACCGGCATCAGTGATTGGCCGAAAGTCGGCGAGTGCAATTCTTTCGGTTGCAGCGTCTTTGCAGATCATTTCTGCACGTTCTGTCCACGCTCGATCATTAATCTCATTGACCACTTCCTTGGACGCGAAAAATAATGCATATACCCACATTGCACCGATCAGAGCAAACAGCACCACAAGTGTCGATGTCAATGCAAGTCGTTTCATGTTGGTTCTCCGAGTGGTCCTAGTGCTCTGATCGTATGTGCTGGCTCGCGGTGATTTTGCTCTACTTGACAATTTGTGCGATGAGTCACAATTGTCATATTGCTAGATTGTCAATGTGACGGTGCCTGCGAATGTGACGGAATCTCTTGTTGTTGAGGAAACCCCAGTGCAAAGTCGACTACGGACTGGCATAGGTCTCGTTCGAGACTTGCTCAAGTTTCACCCTCGTCTCTTTGCGATTGCTGTCGCTGGCGCATCCCTCTATGCAGTGTGCACCGTGGCATCGAGTTTCGGTGTTGCGTTTTTGGTGGACAGCGTTATTTTGCCGACTTTTGAAGCGGGACAGATCGACACAAGCGTCTATATGACCGGTGCAGCAATTGTTATCGGTATTGGATTGTTGAGAGCCTTCGGCGTCGTGGTGCGACGAAGTTTTGCAGGCATCAATAATTGGCGAACTGTCGAGTCGTTGACAATGTTGTTGGTGCGACAGATCATGACCCAACCATCGGTTTGGCATAAAAGGCGGATGACTGGAGACTTGGTCGCACGAGTCGGCGTCGATTCCGATGCTGCAGCCGAAGTGCTTGGACCTTTGCCGTTCAGTACGTCAGTTGTGTTGCTTGTGTTTCTTACTGGCGGTTGGCTGATCGTAGTTGACATTCCTCTTGGCTTGATTGCGATTTCGGTAATTCCTATATTGCTGTTGTTGAACGTTGGGTATCAACGACGAATTGACAAGCATTACGACACTGCACAACACGAATTAGGTGCCTTGTCGTCTGCGGTGCATGAGAGTTTCGACGGCGTGATGGTTGTCAAGGCATTTGGTGCCGAAGATCGCGAGACTCGACGTCTGTCGTTGATCTCCACAAGGTTGAAGGATGCGCGAGTGCGGGCAGTATCGGCGCGCTCAACATTTGAAGCGCTACTCGATGGCGTGCCATCACTAGTCAATATTCTGCTCTTGGTTGTGGGTGCGATGCGTGTTGAGTCACGAAGCATGACAGTTGGAGAACTCACGAGCTTTATTTATCTGTTTACGTTGCTCATCTTTCCGCTGCGAATCATCGGTTACGTGCTGAGTTCGGTGCCGCACTCTGCGAGTGGATACAAAAGAGTGCGAGAGATATTGGATGAACCTACTGTTTTTGATCCCTCATTATTGATTGCACATGCGCCTGACGGTGTGGGAGTAGCGCTCGAGGATGTTTCGTTTTCATTCAATGATGAATCTCCAGTTGTTCTTGATTCTGTTTCGTTTCGCATACCAGCAGGAAAAACTGTCGTCGTTGTAGGCGCCACTGGTTCTGGAAAGTCAACTCTTCTCGCAGTGATGGCGGGTCTACTCCAACCGTCACAAGGTCGAGTTGAACTGGCCGGGAAACATGCTTCGATCGTGTTTCAAGAACCATTCTTATTCTCGGGATCAATTGAGTACAACATTTGTCTTGGTAGAGAGTTGTCAGACGAGATGATTGCTGAGGCTTTGTACTTGTCGGCCTCTGACAGTTTTGTTTCAGAACTAGCAAATGGAACAAAGACAATGATCGGCGAGCGCGGAATCAGCCTAAGTGGCGGTCAACGTCAACGAATTTCGCTTGCTCGAGCGATTGCACAAGGCGCGGACGTTCTGCTTTTGGACGACACCACTTCAGCGTTGGACACCGTAACTGAAGCAGTCGTTGTGGACCGCTTGCGAGGAATGTCCCGAAAAGTCACAACGGTGGTTGTTGCGTCTCGACCTTCGACGATTGCATTGGCCGACGATGTGCTTTTTATTGAAGGCGGAAAACTTACCGATCATGGTCCGCACAGTGCATTGATGTTGGGCAATGAGAATTATCGAAATTTGATGCAGTCATTTGAGCACGATCGTGACGAGGGTGATTCATGAACGAACCCGTGACACGTTTTGGTTCCGCTCGAACTATCGGGAGGGGAATGCGCGTAGCACCAGCACTCTCTCATGGCCTTGGATTGACCTTTGGGTTTGCTTTCCTAGGCACCGGTGCACGGCTCGTCATTCCTATCTTGATTCAGCAAAGTATCGACCATGGTTTACAGCCAAACCAGGTGAGGGTTTCATTTATCGCGATGCTTGGTGTTATCGGCGCGTGTTGCGTTGTGGTGTCATCGGTTTCATTACGAGTCGCAACGAAGCGACTTGGCACAAGGGCTGAAGAGGGTTTGTTTTCTCTGCGAATCAAACTTTTTGACCACATTCATCGTTTGAGCCTTGCCGATCACAATGAGGAAAAGCGGGGAGCACTCGTTTCACGCGTGACAAGCGACATCGAAACTCTGACCATGTTTTTCTCGTGGGGAGGACTATCGCTGTTGCTAGATGGTTCACAAATGGTTGCTGTAGCAAGTGTGATGCTGGCGTATGACTGGCGATTGGCTCTTGTGGCATTTGCTGTTTCAGCGCCCCTGGTTCTCGTGTTGCGATTGGTGCAGGCAAAATTGGTTTCGGCTCACAACATTTCACGAGAACGAAATGCGCAGTTGCTTGGTGTATTTAGTGAAATGGTTTCCGGAGCCGAAACGCTGCGGGCCTACGGCGCTGTTGATGTTGTCGTCGATTCGGTGGCAAAAGATGTGCGTAGGCGAGGAGACAGCAATATTCGCGCAGGTGTCATCGGTGCGTTTTTGTTCCCTTCGGGTGAGGTATTCGCTGTGTTTACCGTGATGGCTGTTGTCGGTGCAGGTCTTTTAATCGGACCAGCAGGTGGATTGACCGCTGGCGCACTTGTGGGGTTCGTCTTTTTGACGTATCGATTTCTTGAACCAATTGCCGAATTTACCGAAGTGATCGACCAGGTTCAGAGTGCGGTTGCGAGTTTGCGCCGAGTGCTCGGCGTACTCGACACTCCTATTGGTCCGGCTCAACCTGTATCTCCAACCCTGCTTCCAAAGGGTGCACTGTCGATCGATTTTGTAGATGTGAGCTTTGCGTACGGATCACGACTCGATGATGTGGACGACGACACTCCAGTGCTCAACTCAATCAACCTGCACGTGCCTGGTGGACAACACATTGCTTTGGTGGGTCCATCTGGATCGGGAAAAACGACACTCGCACGACTGATCGCCAGATTGGCCGATCCCACTCTTGGCAATGTGTTGTTGGGTGGGGTTGGTTTAACGCGAGTAGAAAATGCAGATTTGAGGCGAAGACTGATTGTGGTGCCGCAAGAACCGTTTTTGTTTGCCGACACCATTGCCTACAACCTTCGGTTTGCTTCACCGGATGCAACAGATGCTGTGCTGCGAGATGCATTCTCGGACCTTGAACTAGATGATTGGCTGGAAACTCTGCCATATGGAATTGATACTCATGTTGGTCAACGAGGCGGTTCGCTTTCGGCAGGCGAGCGACAGTTGGTAGCGCTCGTGCGGGCAGCAGTAGTGCGACCCGATGTCTTGATTTTGGACGAGGCAACTTCATCTGTCGATGCCTCTACAGAAGTTCGTATCTCGAGAGCACTCAGAAAACTTGCCTTAGGTCGAACAACTGTCTCCATTGCGCACCGCCTGTCGACTGCGGCTCGTGCCGAACGCGTCATACTCCTGGAGAACGGTCGAATTGTTGAAGATGGATCACATGATCAATTGATCGCCAAGAATGGTCGTTATGCACGTCAATATCAAACTTGGGTGTCGAGTACACAAAGTACGATTTAACAATGAAGTCAATTCGACAAACTTTGGTTGCATGGACTGGTGTGGCTTGTTTTGCTGGTGTTGTTTTGACTTCGTGTTCTCAAACAGGTGAAACTTCTGCAGTCTGTAGTCGGGCTCCAGAGCTTGAAAGTTCGCTGGTGGCTGTTGATATTGCGATCGCCTCAATGTCGGAGGTCTCGGCGCGTCAATTGCAAAGTATGTTTGCCGTACTGCTGTCTTCGCTCGATGCAATTGGCGATGTTGCCCCTATTGACTTAGTCGATCAGTTTGTTCAAGTCGAGCGCGCATACCATTCAGTTTCTATAGCGTTGCAAAACGTTTACTGGGAAGGCTCGATTGGCGTCAGTGATGCTGCAGTGCTGGCATCAATTGATGATCTATCCCGCAATGACAATGTTGCTGCCCTCAGTGAAGTTCGGTCGTTTGTCGCTGATTCTTGTCAAATTGAACTGCAAAGCGGGGTCAATAAAACTCCCGGAGATGCAGTAAATCTGCCAGCTCCTTCTGTGGATGTCGAACCGCAGCCAGATTTGAATACTGGGTTCGACAACGAAGAGAGTGCACTGCAGTCGTATGCATATTTCGTCGCCGAACGTTTTGATCAGGCACTCACTCCAGAGCAAGCACTGTGCATCGGCACTCTGTTGACAAACGATGCATTAGAGAAGGGTTCACTCTCTGATGCGCAATTCAATTCACTGGTGCTTGAAGCTTTCGATGAATGCAAAGTAAATAGTGTTGCGTCAGCAACAACTGTTGGGTAAATCCAACTAGATTGTGCCTCATGGAATTCGTACTTATCCGACACGCCCAGCCCGAATGGGTCAAAGACGGCCTCAGTATTGTTAATCCGCCCCTTTCAACACTGGGCTTTCGCCAAGCCGATGTGCTTGGCGAGCGACTGAAGGACGATCGTTTTGATCATGTGTTTGTCAGTCCACTATTGCGTGCTTGTCAGACAGCCGCGCCTTTTTTGAAACATCATGCGCGACCTCAAGTTATCGAACCATGGCTTGAGGAAATTCGCGAACCTGCATGGCATGGTCAACCCGCTGAAGTGACCATTAAGGCGTATAACGATGATGCACAAGCCAACGCAGGGGATCGCTGGTCGGGTCTTTCTGGTGGGGAGGCAGTGAGCGATTTTGTTGCACGAATTAGAGCAGGCTGCGCAGATTTCTTGGCTCGCAATGGTGTTCGACGCCAAGAGACAACGCTGCCCGTTTGGGATATTGATGATCCAGATACAAGTTTCGTGTTCGTTGCACACGCCGGCACTAACAGCGTGATTATTTGCCATCTTCTTGGTCTCGAGCCAACACCGTGGGAGTGGGAGCGTTTTGTCATCGGTCATGCATCCATGACCACGATTAAGGCGATCAAACTTGGTGATGGTTACACATTTAGTCTTGAAAATCTCAGCGATCTAGAACACCTGGCGATGGCTGATCGATCTAGATAATTGGGTGAGACGATGATGGTTCTCACATCGTCACCGCCTCACCCTTCAAAGGCTGCGTGCATTACAAATTATGGTTGTGGGAGCACGTCCAAAACGTTGCAAGCATCTGCTGCCTTGAGAATTGCGTATGGGTTGACTGCAGCACCACCAAAAGGGTGCACCTCAAAGTGCAAATGTGGTGTTTGAGTATTGCCAGTTGATCCCACATAGCCGATGACCTGACCGGCCTTGACTGGAACACCTGCAGCCATGCCAGGAGCAAAGCTGTCGAGGTGAGCATAGTAAAAGTATGTGCCGTTTGGAATCTTGAGGTAGATCGCATTTCCACCATTACGTCCACCTGTTGAGACTTTGCTGATGACGCCATCATTTGTTGCGTAAAGAGCCAATCCGCGTGCACCCATAACGTCAGTGCCTTCATGTGTGCGACCTTCTGAACGAGCCTGACCCCAAGTGTCGGTAAAACCACAACGGCCTTGCATTGGGAATACTTGCAAGGTTGGCAAACCGAGTGACTCAAGGGTTGGGATGAGTGCAAGTGCAACCGCTGTGTTGACATCGAGAACTTTTGTCTGGTTAAGGGCTCGTGCTGCTTGAAAGTTTGAAATTGCAACTGTCGTTGCAACACCGAACACGCCGTCAGCGCCACCCTTAACTTCTGTGCCATTGGCGATTAATGCATTTTGCAATGCACGAACCAATTCGCCAGATTGACCGCGGGCTGGCAATGTCTCGAATGTCATTGTCGTTGCTGCGACAACAACTGGCGCAGCAGGTGCTGCGACTGGAGCCGCAAACATGACTGCATTGGTTGCATCGTCGATTGAGCCAGTGATGTTCAATCCACGACGCTTCTGGTACTCAGCAATTGCTGCAGATGTACCCTTACCAAAGTGACCATCGGCTCCACCAACAAGTCCGATTGAGTCGTTGATCAAAACAGTTTGAATCGCTTTTACCGTTTCACTGCGATCGCCAAGCTTCGGAAAATTTGATGGAACAACAGCCGCAGGTGCTGCGACTGCCTTTACTGCAGCAACTACTACAGGCTTCGGAGCGCTCAACATGCCAAGTGCAATTGCTGTTGCCTCGTCGACAACCTTTGTCACTGACAAGCCCTTCGCTGCCTGAAACTTGCCAAGAGCGATTGTCGTTGCAAGACCAAACTTGCCATCAGCGCCACCTTTGACAGCGAAACCACTATTGATCAGCGCTTGCTGTACCGACCACACTGCATCTCCAGATGCACCAACTGCTGGCAACGATGAAGAGCTCAGGGCCACAACGTCAACAAGACCCAAGAACTTCGCTGTTTTTTCGTCGAGCGTGCCACTTGCCTTAAACCCAGCAACTTTTTGCAATGACTTCAAAGCAGAACGAGTTGCCTCAGAGTACAAACCGGTCACGCCACCTTTGATTGTGAAGCCGCGAGCCATGATTGCCTCTTGAAGGCGAACAACTTCAGGACCATTGTCACCGAACTTTGGCAGTGCTGCAGGTGCTGCTGAGATCACTGGCGATGCCGAGGCAGAAGTGGTGCTCAGTGCGACACTGGCGATACCGAAAGTGCTCGACAGAACGCCGATTGCGATGACCTTGCGGAGAAGATTGCTGTTCATGATGTGCTCCCTTGACTTGCTTGCGGTGTGAGTTCCGCATTAGGGATCGGTCAGAACAGACCAAACTTGAGTAAAAAACCACAGAAAATAATGGTCTAGACACTATGAGTGGTAATTTTCGGGGATATGTGAGCCTCAAACCACCAATAGTGGGTTCGGAGGGTCGGTTGGTCTCTGGATACAGTGCAGATGTGCCTCCAAGACAACTCTCCCAACAGTCTTTTTTGGCAATTTCACGGATTTCGCTCGTTTTCCTCTATGCGATCATCATCACCGGCTCGCTGGTGCGTCTCACTGGTTCTGGCCTTGGATGCGCGGATTGGCCACAGTGCAGCACCACTAAATTTGTGGATGTCTCTACAGGGCATGCGGCCATCGAGCAAATCAACAGATTGTTCACTGGCATCGTTAGCGCTGCAGTTATTGCAGCCGTTCTGGGCTCAATCTTTGTTTCTCCACGCAGGAAGTCGCTGATTTGGCTCTCGAGCGCTCTGGTGGCTGGAGTTTTGGCGCAGGTGATACTTGGGGCAATAGTTGTTTTTACTGGTCTGAATCCGTGGTCGAATATGGCCCATTTTCTCGTTTCTTTAGCACTGGTGAGCACTGCCGTGTTTTTGGTTGAACAAGCTGGTGCGACAAACGTTGATGGCGTTCTGGCGGTAGGCGAAAAAATAGAACCAACTCGTCAAATAACGAGGCGGTTCGCAGACCTCATTCTCGGTCTGTGTGGTTTAGCCATTGTTTTGGGCACGTTCGTCACTGGTGCTGGCCCACACGCAGGAGACGAGAATGCAATTCGATTGAACTTTGATTTGCGATCAATCACTCGTATTCATAGCGCAACGGTCTTGATCTGTATTACTGCGACGTTGATATTTCTTTTTCAGATTGGAAGAAACGCCTCTGAATGGTCGAGGCTCCGGGCGAAATTGGAGATATTCCTGTTTGTGGCCGTGGCACAGGGGGGTGTGGGTTATCTCCAATACTTTGCTGGTGTGCCTGCGCAATTGGTCGCAGTCCATGTGGCATTCGCTGTAGCTGTGTGGATCAGTGTGCTTCGGCTGTGGATCGCAGCACGGAAGTAAATGCCCAAATGTGGCTCAATTGTGCTTGACTTGAGGAACTTGATCTAGGGGAGAAACCGTTGTGGTAGTGACTGGTGTTGGAAAGCGGACATATCGCATTGTTCGTGCCTTTGCCGTTGTTGCCGGGGCTCTAGTGCTTTTTGGCTCTGGTGCCAATGTGGCTTCTGCGGAAGACGGCTTGTCGATTATTGCGTCGGTACAAAACCAGACAGTTGAAGCTGGCGTCTCCCAGAAACAGCCGGTTGCAGGTGTCACGATCACGGTAACAACACCCGCTGGAGCCATGATCGGTACGGGAGTGACCGATGTTGCAGGATTGATTTCGTTTCCAATTCCCGCGCGAGACAATTACGTCGTGACGTTGGATATAGCGACTCTGCCCAACGGTTTCACGATGATTGATGATGCCAAATCAATCTCAATCGTTAATAAGGACGATTTCACAACCACGGTCAAACGCGCAACCTTTTTTACTGGTTCTTCCAATACCTCAACGCAGACGTTGCTCAATCGAATAATTCAACGTGGTGCTGATGGGCTGCGACTTGGCTTGGTCATTGCAATGTGCGCAGTTGGTCTTTCGCTTATTTTCGGCACAACTGGACTGACCAATTTTGCGCACGGAGAAATGGTCACTTTTGGTGGATTGATGGCGTTTTTGTTCAACGTAACGATGGGTATTCCTTTGCTGATCTCGGCTCCGATAGTCGTTGCTCTTGGTGGCTTATTTGGGCTCGCGTTGAACGTATTTATTTTTGGAAAGCTTCGCAAGCGAGGCGTTGGACTCATTTCGCAGTTAGTCGTCTCCGTTGGCCTGTCGATCGTGTTGCGCAATATGTACTTGTATCAATTTGGAGGTCGTACGAAACCGCTTAACGACTACAGCGCGCAAACTGTCATGCGACTTGGTCCAACATCAATTACGCCACGAGACTTAACCACCGCAATTCTTTCTTTGTTGGTGCTAGTGGCAGTTGCACTGTTTATTCAAAAATCGCGGACAGGAAAAGCGATTCGTGCAGTGTCGGATAATCCAGCGTTGGCATCATCAACAGGAATTGATACGCAGCGCATCATTCGTATCGTTTGGTTTGCGGGTGGAGCACTGGCGGCACTTGGCGGAATTTTTCGTGGGCTTGACGAGCAGGTGGGTTTCGAAATGGGTTCGAGACTGGTGTTTTTGATGTTTGCCGCAATCACGTTGGGCGGTCTTGGTTCCGCATTCGGTGCCCTGGTGGGCGGTGTTTTGGTTGGCATTTTCGTCGAGATGGCATCACTTGTCGTTCCAGCGGAATTGAAAAATGCACCCGCGCTCCTGATCCTGATCATCGTGCTGGTATTCAGGCCGCAGGGAATTTTGGGCCGTAAGCAGAGGGTTGGTTAACACATGGACTGGATAAACATTTTTCAAAACACGTGCAAGGCATTGACGGGTGTTGATGCCGCATACTTCGCGCTTGCAGCAATTGGACTTAATGTGCAGTTCGGTTACACCGGTTTGCTCAACTTTGGACAAGCAGCATTTATGGCCTGTGGCGCATACGGAATCGGAATGACATCCAAATATTTCGGTATCGGAATGTGGTGGGGCATCCCAATTGGAATGGCGTTTGTCATCGTTCTTGCACTTCTTGTAGGCATTCCGACTCTGAGATTGCGCGCCGATTACCTTGCGATTGTCACCATCGCCTTGGCGGAAATGGTGCGCTTGATCGTGCGCTCAGTGCGCTTCAAACAATATTTCGGTGGAAGCGACGGCATCAACGGCTTTAGTTTGCAATTCCGGGAAATGAGCCCGTTTGATCCTGGCGCCCAGTACGGAATTAGACCATTTCAATACAGCGGTTACACGGTGTGGACCCTCTTGGTCGGTTGGGCACTTGTCGCAATCTTTGCGACGCTCGTATTCATGTTGATGCGAAGCCCATGGGGACGCGTTATCAAAGCGATTCGCGAAGACGAGGACGCCGTGCGAAGTCTTGGCAAAAGTGTGTACAGCTACAAAATGCAATCGCTCATGATTGGTGGACTCATCGGCATGTTTAGCGGTGTCGTTTTTGCACTCGATCGTGGTTCTGTGCAGCCAGACAACTACAGCCGTGACGTGACCTTCTACATCTTGACTGCACTAGTGCTCGGCGGAGTTGCAAAAGTTTCTGGGTCGATCGTCGGATCAATGCTTTTCTGGGGAATTTTCGTGTTCTGTGACAACTTCTTGCGTGAGTTGACGAAGGATGAGCCGCTCAAAATCTTTGGTGTGACAGTGATGCAAAAGATCCAGGTTGGGGCAATCAACTACATGTTGATCGGTGTTGGATTGATGCTGCTGATGACATTTCGCCCGCAGGGTATTTTTGGAAACCGCAAAGAGATGGCCCTAGATGCCCGCTGAAACCAAATTTTCCGACGCACAGGCTCGAGCCACTGCCGCATTAGCGACCGTCGCGCCAACGCCAGGAGCGTCAAAACCCGACCCAATTTTGCTTGCTGACAAAATTCAAAAACATTTCGGTGGCGTTGTTGCAGTTGATGTTGAGCACATTGAAGTGCAACGAGGGTCAATCACAGCGTTGATAGGCCCTAACGGTGCCGGAAAGACAACGCTGTTCAATTTGCTGACTGGTTTCGATACTCCAGACACAGGAGAATGGCGATTTGACGGTCGCAGCATGGAGAAAATTGTTGCGCACAAGACCGCAGCAATGGGAATGATCCGCACTTTTCAGTTGACAAAGAGTCTGACCAAAATGTCAGTAATTGAAAATATGAAACTTGGCGCGACGCATCAGGTTGGCGAAAAGTGGTGGAACGGCTTACTTCCGTTTCGCTGGCGCAAGCAGGAGCAGATTATTGAGCAGCGTGCAGATGAGTTGCTGAAGCGATTCAAGCTCGACCACATGCGCGGTGAATACGCGGGAACGTTGTCTGGCGGTCAGCGCAAGCTACTCGAAATGGCACGCGCGTTGATGACTAACCCACGTTTGGTAATGCTTGACGAGCCAATGGCAGGTGTAAACCCTGCACTCAAACAAAATCTGCTCGAGCACATCCGTGGACTTCGCGACGACGGCATGACGGTGTTGTTTGTCGAGCACGATATGGACATGGTCAACGATGTGTCTGATTGGGTGATCGTGATGGCCGAAGGTCGTGTGATCGCCGAGGGAACACCAGCACAAATCTCATCCAACCCTGCAGTGATCGAGGCGTATTTGGGGAGTCACCAAGGCAAGTCATTGATGGAGGACAAATCATGAGTGACGATCGCGTACTTGCCGTTGATGAGTTGGTAGCTGGATATATTCCCGAAGTCAACATTCTGAATGGTTGCAACATCGTGGTAGGCAAGGGCGAGTTTGTCGGTGTCATCGGACCCAACGGCGCAGGCAAGTCAACCGTGCTCAAAGCAATTCTTGGACAATGTGCAGTTCGATCTGGAACATCAACTTTCTTGGGTGAGAACATCACAGGTCTGCAGGCTCACCAACTTGTCGAGCGTGGTGTTGGCTATGTGCCGCAAACGCAAAACGTGTTTCAAAGCCTGACCGTTGCAGAGAACCTGGAGATGGGTTGCTTCATTAAGCCAGAAGTGTTTAACGAGCGTTTTGACTATGTGACCACGTTGTTTCCAAAACTTGGTGAGCGTGCAACTCAAAAAGCTGGTTCGCTGTCAGGCGGTGAACGCCAAATGGTTGCAATGGGTCGAGCACTGATGATGGAACCGAAGTTGTTGTTGCTGGATGAGCCGTCAGCGGGCTTGTCGCCTGTCTTGCAAGATGAAGTATTTATCCAATGCAAGCGAATCAATGCGGAAGGAATTGCAATCTTGATGGTTGAGCAGAATGCACGGCGTTGTTTGCAAGTTGTTGACAGGGGATATGTGCTTGACCAAGGTCGCAATGCATACACCGGCACTGGTCGTTCGTTGCTTGAAGATCCAAATGTGATCAGGCTGTACTTGGGAACCCTCGCCAAAGCCTCCGGTGGCTGAAACTCGATAGGTGAATGGTCTGAGGCCCGGGCGTGTGCCCAGGGAAATGAAAAGGCCCCGGGCTATCGCCCGGGGAAATGAAAAGGCCCCGGGCTTTCGCCCGGGGCCCTACATATAGTTCTGAAGAACTATGAGTTACTTACCAGCGTCAAAGTTCTCGCCGAGTGCGTTACCCATGTTGCCGTCACAACCGTAGACCTTCTTGACTTTTGGTCCAATGCCTTGCTCCACCATGGTGCGCAAGATACGTGAGCCTTCGTCGAAAGTTACGAGCATGATTGCGTCTGGGTTAGCAGCAACAACCTCAGCAACTTCAGCATCAAATGAAACTGCAGCTGGATCGTAGATCTTGGTGCCGAGGACTGAAACGCCCGCTGCTTCAAGATTCTTGCCGATCGATGCTGCAAGTCCTGTGCCGTATGCATCGTCGAGAGCCAAGATGTACACCGAAGCGTTGCCATCTCCTGCGATCAAACCTGCAAGCACCGCACCCTGAAGGGTGTCTGGTGGTGCGTTACGGAAGTACAAAGCGCTGTCAGCATAAGTTGACAATGCATCTGATGTGTTTGCTGGGCTGAACTGAACAACGCCTGCCTGAGTGATCTTGTCGATCACTTTCAACGAAACGCCGGACGATGCTGCACCAATGATGGCGTCAACATTCTCGCTCAAGAGACGATCAACCGTGGTTGATGCTGTGTCTGTTGAGTTGTCACCAGAGTCGCCTTGGCTGTAAAGAACTTCTTTACCAAGTACGCCACCGGCTGCATTGACCAAGCTCAATGCGTATTCAACGCCTGCGAATTCTGGAGCACCAAGGAATGCAAGGTTGCCAGTTTCTGGAAGCATTGTTCCGATTTTCAACTGTCCGTCACCCTTACGAACAACGGTTGTCTTTTGTGCATCAACGTAGTCTGACTCTGGAGCAGCTGCCGGAATGTATGTGGCATTTGCGTAGTCAAAGCGGTTCGTTGCATCAAAAGTAAGAACGCCGTAGGAAGCCTCAATTGGCTCGCCGTTGCCGTTCATTGTGTTTGGACCAGAAGCACCGTCGTAGTCAATGTCGGTTCCTGCTTGAACAAGAGCAACACAGTCTGCGAAAGTTGTGCACTTCTCGCCGTCACGTGAAACAGTGATGATCGAGTCAGCAAGTGCGCTGCCATCGGTCTGTGCTGCTTCTGCTGCAAGAGCGATCAACATCACAGCGTCGAATGCTTCTGCGGTGTACGAGTAGTCAACGAGTGCATCGTTGCCTGCTGCGGTCCAGAAAGCGTTAACGCCATCTTTGAACTCTGCGGAAAGTTCTACGAGTGGCATTGTGCCCTGCATGCCTTCCAAGTCGCCACCAGCGGCCGGAGCCTCTACTGCGACAGTCTCTTCTGTTGCTGCATCGTCGCTGCTGCCACAGGAAACAGCAACAAAGCTGAGACCCACAACAAGAGCACCGAAGCGCTTCAAGTTTGATTTCTTCATGTGATTTTCTCCCCCTAAAAGCCGGAAGGCGGGGTGCCTGCCTGGGTTAGGAACTCCAAGCCTACGGGGAGATCAAGATGCTGGCAATGGCGGTCCCGAGCCTGCCGCTTTGGTCAGTCTGTCGCGGATCGCAGCCCCAAGTCCCTTATTTTCGGGTAAAACAGCAATGAGCGCCTGGATTTGGTCGGAGTCGGCTTGACGGAGATCGCTGTACAACAATGTGGCATACAGGGGAAGATTGTTGCAGCGATTCAGAATACGAACTCGATCATATTGACTCGCCAATGAGACCTTGAGTTGCTGGGCTTCACTGTCAGTGTGCACCAACAACACGGTGCATGACGGCTGATAATGATTTTGCAACATTCCCGAAGCACGACTGACGCCGTCAGCGTAGCGAATGGTGTATCCCAAGATCTGTTCAATGTCTTCAATGGGAATGCCACCGGGTCGCAAGAGTTGTGGTGGCGTTACCGAGAAGTCAACAATTGTTGACTCGACGCCAATAATAGAGGCACCGTCATCAACAATGAGTTCAACATCGTTCTGCAGATCGTCACAGACATGTTGTGCTGTTGTTGGACTGACTTTGCCAAAACGGTTTGCTGATGGCGCAGCAATTGGTGAACCCAGATTGATGATCAGTTGTTGCGTAAACGAATTGTCTGGAATGCGAACAGCGACGGTG
Source organism: Ilumatobacteraceae bacterium (assembly GCA_021741795.1). GTDB lineage: Bacteria > Actinomycetota > Acidimicrobiia > Acidimicrobiales > Ilumatobacteraceae > UBA3006. The sequence continues at coordinate 26,995 of JAIOXC010000002.1, forward strand.
TCACGACCTCCTGTGACACTCATGGATACATTTTCACTACGTTGGAGTAAAAGTGTGAGTGGTCCAGGCCAGCATGCATGAGCAAGCTTGATCGCATCGCGGTGAATATTGACTGCAACGGTTTGTAATTCGTCGATGTTTGCAATATGCACGATGAGTGGATGATTGTGCGGTCGGCCCTTGACCGCAAATATTTTGGCAATCGCAATTTCGTTGTCAATCGCAGCGCCGAGACCATAAACAGTTTCTGTTGGGATGGCAACGAGACCGCCGGTGGCAAGAATTTGCACGGCAAGGTTCATGGTCGAAGCATCAAATGCACGGGCTATGTTGCACGGGTGTGCAGTACGAGACGATGTACTCATGACCCTTGAACTGTACAAAATTTTGAAGAATACAAGCGCAAGATGCAGTAGTATTACGTGGCTTTCAAGGCCAGATTTGGAGACAGGCTGACATGCGATTTCTCAACGAAGCACCAACGTTTGATCTGACATATAACGATGTGTTTATGGTGCCGAGCATGTCTAGCGTTCAGTCGCGACAGGGTGTCGATCTTGCAACGCCCGATGGTCTTGGCACGACAATTCCAGTTGTTGTTTCCAATATGACAGCAATTGCTGGCAGACGTATGGCGGAAACTGTGGCCCGGCGCGGTGGCCTCGTGGTGTTGCCGCAAGATATCCCGCTAGACGTGGTGACGACAGTCGTTGATTTTGTAAAAACACGCCACACAGTTTTTGAAACGCCAATCACGATGCCTGGCGACGGAACTGTAGGCGAGGCCTTAAGTCTGATTCATAAGCGTGCCCATGGTGCGGTCATCGTGATGGATGACGATGGACGACCAGCCGGTATTTTCACCGAGCACGACGCCGCCGGTTTCGATCGGTTTAGTCAGTTGCACACGTCGATGAGTCGCGATTTGATTTCACTCAGTTCTACGATGACTGCTGAAGAGATGTTTAATGAGATGACAGAGTTGCGCATCACATTTGCTCCGGTGATTGACGCTGCTGGAAGACTCGTTGGGTGTGTGACTCGTAAGGGCACATTGCGCTCTACGATCTATCAACCAGCACTCGACAAGCAGGGCCGATTGATGATTGGTGTCGCAGTTGGTATTAACAGCGAGCCAGATGTTCGTGCAAAGGCTCTAGCAAAAATGGGTGTCGATGTGCTTGTGGTGGACACCGCTCATGGTCATCAAGAACGCATGCTGCAGGCTGTTGGACAAGTGCGCGCAGCCGTGGGCACGTTGCCAGTTGTGGCAGGCAATGTCGTGACTGCTTCAGGAACACGACAACTCATTGAGGCAGGAGCAGACATCGTCAAGGTTGGTGTTGGACCAGGTGCCATGTGTACGACACGAATGATGACAGGTGTTGGTCGTCCACAGTTCTCGGCTGTTCTGGAATGCTCAGCAGAATCTGCACGGCTTGGAAAACATATTTGGGCCGACGGTGGAGTGCGATACCCACGCGATGTTGCGTTGGGGTTGGCCGCTGGAGCTTCCAATGTGATGTTTGGATCATTGCTTGCTGGAACCTACGAAAGTGCAGCGGACACTCTTCGAGATTCGGATGGCCGTTTGTTCAAAGAAAGTTTTGGCATGGCGTCAAATCGCGCAGTGCGCAACCGAACCCGTAGCGAGACTGCATTAGATCGTGCACGCAAAGAACTGTTTGAAGAAGGCATTAGTACCTCGCGAATGTATCTGGATCCGCAGCGTCCGAGTGTTGAGGACATAATCGATCAGATTGTTGCGGGTGTGCGTTCGTCGTGCACCTATGCGGGAGCACGATCGATACCCGAGTTTGCCGACCGAGCCGTCGTCGGTATTCAGAGCGCATCTGGTTATGAAGAAGGTCGTCCACGGGACACGAGTTGGTAACAGCACCAGGTGTCAATGTGGTCGCGATTGACGGACCAGCAGGCGCAGGGAAGTCGACTATTGCACGAGAGCTGGCGCGCAAGTTGAGCCTTCCGTATCTGGATACTGGTGCGATGTATCGCGGCATAACTTGTGCAGTGTTGCGCAAGGGCATCGATGTGCATGACGTGGACGCGGTGGCGCAACTTGCGCTGTCAACAGTGCTCGACATTTCTGATGACGCGCTTGTTGTGGATGGTGTGGATGCAACACAAGACATTCGTGGCGAGGCAGTTACTCGTGCAGTGAGCGCGGTTGCTGCAAATTCAGGAGTACGTTCCGAATTACGCGAGCGACAACGGCAATGGGTTGCCGAGCGGGGAGGGGGAGTAGTCGAAGGGCGAGATATTGCCACCGTTGTATTTCCCGATGCTCGGTTGAAAGTATTTCTGACTGCAAGCCCACTGGTCCGTGCTCAACGACGCGTTGCCCAAATCGGTGGTGATGTCGAGCAGATCGCTCGCGACATTGCTGAGCGAGACCACAAAGACTCAACACGCAGCGATAGCCCTCTACGCGAATCAGAGAATGCGTTATTTGTGGATACCAGCGATCGTTCGATTGGTGAAGTTGTCAACGAGATAGTCGGAGTGTTTCATGGCTGAGGTAACCACAAAACTCGCAGGTCAATCTCGAGGAAATAAATTCCTGTACTTGACAATCCGTTTGATAGTAATTGTGATTTGTCGCGTCTACCTTCGTTTGCGGATTGTTGACGCACACAAAATTCCAAAATCTGGAACATTTATTTTGGCTCCGAGCCATCGTTCGACGTTGGATATTCCAGTTGCCGCGGCAACCACTCGACGTCGAATGATGTATATGGGCAAAGACTCAATGTGGAAGATCAAGCCCATCGGTGTGTTTCTGACTGCACTAGGAAGTTTTCCAGTAACGCGCGGATCTGCCGACCTGGAAGCCTTGAAGCGCTGCATTGCTGTACTCGAACGGGGAGACCCACTCGTACTGTTTCCAGAGGGCACACGTCATCACGGTCGAATTATCGAACCATTGTTTGATGGTGCCGCGTTTATTGCCTACAAGACAGGTGTCCCCATTATTCCGGTCGGAATTGCTGGATCAGAAGAGATTTGGCCACCAGGAACAAAACTACCGCGGCCGCGCAAATGTGTGGCTGTTGTTGGCGACCCTATTTATCCAAAAGATTTAAATGGTGCACGAGCGTCGCGTGAGATGATGAGCGAATTTACAATCGAGTTGCAATCCGCTTTGCAGACAGTGTTCGATCAAGCATTCAAAATACTCGACTAGCGAGCAAAATAAGAGTGCAGTGCATCTCGCAAAAAGATTGGATCTTGGGTTCCGCAAACTTCGCGAGCAGAGTGCATAGACAGCTGTGGAATGCCGACATCGACGGTGTCGATTCCTAATCGTGTGGCAGTAATTGGACCAATCGTTGAGCCACAGGCGATGTTGTTGCGCGATGCAAAATACTGCATGGGCACATTTGCCTTGTTGCAGGCATCAACGAAAGGTGTAATGGAGGATGAACTGGTGGCGTAGCGCTGACCGACGTTGGATTTGATTACTACACCTTGATTAATAAGCGGTGAATGATTCGAGTCATGGCGCTCGGGGTAGTTGTGGTGAACCGCATGGGCATTGTCGGCAGAGATGCAGTGTGATATTGCCAAAGTGTTTATGAAATCCTGTCGAGACAGGCCAGCAGCGATGCACAGTCTCTCGAGAACATGTTCAAGCAATGGGCCGGCGGCACCGGTTGCAGAGGATGATCCGACCTCTTCATGATCGAATAGTGCGACCACGCTTGGCGCAACAGTGCTCGTTTGCTCGATCAACGCCGTCATTGCAGTCCAGCACGAAGCCTGATTATCAATTCGTGCTGATGCGATCAATGAGTAATCAGCACCAACAAGAGAAGCTTTTTGAGTATCGAATAATTGTGCGGAACTTGCGCGAATTTGAGACGGGTCTATGCCGCACTGATGAGACATCCATTGATCAAAATTGAGACCGTTATCTGAAGTAAGCCACAGGGCATTCAGATGCTGATGTCGGTCGAGTACAAGACCCTTGTCATTGACATCTCTGTCGAGATGAATGGCGAGTTGAGAGATGCGAGCTACGGGTGTACTGCTCTTGAAGAGAATTGTTGAACCATCTTGCAGAACAACGTGACCCGCAATTCCGAGATCACGATCGAGCCACGAGTTCAACAACGGACCACCGTAAATTTCCACACCGAGTAGCGTTTGATTTGCAAATCGCTTATCGGGTTGAGGCTTGATGTGCAGGCCGGGAGAGTCGCTGTGTGCTCCTACGATGCGAAAACCGTGCTGCAAAGATTTTTGAGGAACTCTCCATGCAATAATCGCGCCGCCTCTAGTGATAAAACCTGTATCTGCAGAGAGTGTTCCAGAGAATGTGCCAGGCAGAGAGCAATCGGTGAAGCCGACTTCAATCAAGTGCTTCCTCCACCAATCGACCACGTGGTGGGCCGTCGGGGATGCGTCTAAATGATCGAGCAGGGAAGAAATGGGGTTGACACTGCTCATCCCTGTGATGGTAGCGAGGGCAGTTGCACTCGCACATCTTGACCAAGCAGCTTGCACATCAGTTCAATTGGCTCACCACTAGCAGCCTGGGCAGTGACGACCTCGATACAGGCATTGAGATTGTCGCGTTGCGTAAAACCGACATAGCCAACTGCACAACAAACACCGACCAGAAGCAGTTTGGTGATGAGCGACGAAGCAAATTTGAGAACGATGAGCAAAGTGACAACGGAGACGACTATTGCGCCGACTGAAAGATTTTTAGCCAAATCGGAGCTTAAGTTAAATAAATTCATGTTCACATTCTGTCACGAACACGACCCTAGGCTGGACATATGAGCGCGAGTGTCAATTTGTCGGGAGTCGGGCCTGCCGACATGTGCTTACCCGAAGTTGCAACACAGTTGACGTCAGCGATCGATGCAGCCTTAAATCAGTGCGATCGCGATCGTCGTGCAGCAGTCGTGCAAGTTGTCGCATCGAATCCAACATATCTTGAGGGCTGGGCATGGTTGGGTGCGTTAGGGCGCGACACAATGGATTCATATATGGCCTACAGAGTTGGATACCACCGCGGCCTGGACGCACTGCGTGGCAATGGCTGGAAGGGTTCGGGTTACGTTCGTTGGTCGCATTTGCCAAATCGAGGTTTCTTGAAGTGCCTAGACGGTCTTGCGAAGACGTCAAGACTGCTTGGTGACAATGCTGAGGCTGATCGATGCGAACAATTCTTATTGCAACTCGATCCGTCGCACAAGTTCTAACATCACTTGTGTGCTCGAATCTGTAGATTGCTTTGTATTAGCCGGGGGTAAGAGCACTCGCTTTGGCACCAACAAGTCGCTTGCGTCAATTGGTGTACGCCTCATGGCTGCTGTTGTTGCAGACAATTTACAAAACGCATTTGGTTTGAGCGTG
>JAIOXC010000109.1 GCA_021741795.1 Ilumatobacteraceae bacterium
ACTGTGTAGGCACTGCAGGAGGCCACTAATGATTGCTGTCGTTACAACAAACATCGCATGGATCATTTTGGTTATCGCTGTTGGTGGTTGGATTGTCTACGGACTGACCAACATTCGTCGTAGTCGTGCCGAAATCGGATCCGAAATTACGCTTGCCGCAAACCGCAAGCAGTATTACGACGACGAGATTCTTGAAGGAAAGAAGATCGAGCGCACGCAGTTGATCGGCCTTTTGTTTTTGGTTGTAGTGACCATCAGCTTGCCGTTGTATTGGATTCTTGAGCCAGGTCGTGAGGCTGGCGCAATCAAGATGTGGGACCACCAATTTGATAGTTGGGGTGGCAAGTTGTTTGCAGCAACTGCTGATGGTGGATACAACTGTGCAGGTTGCCACGGTGGCATGAAGGGCCCTGGTGGCGCTGCTGCATATGCGATCACCGATCCAAAAACTAGTGAAGTAAAAGAAGTCAGTTGGAAAGCACCAGCGATCAACACCATCTATTACCGGTACAGCGAAGAAGAAGTTCGCTTCATTCTCAACTACGGTCGTCCGTTCTCGCCGATGTCACCTTGGGGTCTTGTTGGCGGCGGTCCAATGAACGAGCAACAAATTCAGACGGTGCTGACATATTTGAAGGGCATTCAGATCCCTCGCGAAGACTGTCGTCTGATCACTGATGATCCGCTGACTTGCGATGGTGGTCATTTGCCCAAGGCAACGCAAGACGAAATTCAGGCAGAGGCCGAACGATTGGTTGCTGCCGGTACGTATAAGACAGTTGGTGAGGCATTATTTAATTTGGATTTGGGTAGCGGAAATTATTCATGCGCTCGTTGCCACACCAAGGGTTGGTCGTATGGTGATCCGCAAATCACGGGTGGCGGCGGATTTGGGCCAAACCTCACAGGTGGTTCGGCTGTTCGACAGTTTCCGGAAAAATCCGACATGGTCGCCTTTATTAATGGTGGCAGCGAATATGGAAAGCGTTATGGCGAACAAGGTCAGGGCAGCGGTCGTATGCCCGCCTTCGGGGCCATGCTTACCGAATCTCAAATTTCGGCAGTTGTCGATTATGTGAGAGGTCTCTAAATGTTGTCAACACTTTTTGCAGTGAGCTGGGAACCAGGACTGCGCGGCATAGTTGTCGTACTCATTGCGGTAGCTGTGCTGATTGGTGGCACATACTTAGTAGTTGGCACCAACGTAGGCGCACGACTTGGTTTTTTGATCGTGATGGCAGCATTCTTCGGTTGGATGATGACGATGGGTGCTATTTGGTGGACATATGGCATTGGTCTGAAGGGTCCGGAGCCATTTTGGTTTCCAGCCGAACCGATCACGATTGTGCGCGACCCCGCATTATTGGTTGGTGCAGAAATTCTTCAAGCAACACCAGCAATAAGCAATGACCCAAATGCAAATGCCGCATCGGTGGCAACCGAACTTCAAGCAGAGGGTTGGAATTTGTTGGACGAAGCAGACCCGCAGCGCGGACAGGCAGTTGCTGCTTCTGATGCAATCTTGCAAAACGAGGCAAAAGAGTTTCCTGCTGGTTCGTATCTTTCGGTCGCTGTGTACGACCGTGGAGGCGAGCGTTGGCCAAAGATCAATGACTCGCTCGACTTCTTCGCTTTCTTTCACAAGCCAAGATATGCACTCGTTGAAGTTGCTCCTGTTGTGCCACAACGTGTTGAGCCAGGTCGTGCGCCAGCCCGTCCAGTTGTAGATACTGCTCAGCCGCATCGTTATGTGCACATGTTGCGCGACTTGGGCTCAAAGCGTCAACCCGCCATGTTGATTACATTTGGTTCAGGGTTGATTTTCTTGATGTTGTGCTGGTTGCTCCATCGTCGCGACTTGCAGTTGCGAATAAATATGAGCAGCGAGACACTGCCTGTAAAGGCATAGCCAAGTCGTGGGCCAGTACCTTCCAATCATCGTTTTGATGGCTCTTGCCATTATCTTCGGTGCCTTGAGTTCGGTCGCGTCAATGTTGCTTGCACCGCGACGACCCAACAGCGCAAAGTCTGCGCCGTACGAGTGCGGAATTGTGCCAGGCCGAGAAGCACCCGAGCGTTTTCCGGTGAGCTTCTACATCATCGCGATGTTGTTCATCATGTTTGACATCGAAATTATTTTTGCTTACCCATACGCCGTGAGTCGTCAAGCACTTGGCTCTTATGCATTCTTCGAGATGCTTGCATTCAGCGCCATATTTTTTATCGCGTTCGTATATGCCATCGCGCGTGGCGCACTTGATTGGGGTCCTATCAAGAAAGCAGTGCGACTTGATTTGGGCAACAATGATGAGATGAAGTCGCCTCACCGCACGGTGTTGAGCACTGTGCGTCGAGTTGGTTTTGATGGTCGCGAAGAAGACAACGGAGCAGCAGCCTGATGGGTCTCGTGCGCAATGTAATGGACGATGGTCTCGGTGGTCTTGAGCACAACTTTTTAACTGGACGAATTGAAGATGTAGTCAAGTGGTCGCGCTCGCGCTCAAGCTGGGGCGCAACGTTTGGGCTTGCATGCTGTGCGATCGAGATGATGGCAACAGGAACTGCGCATTACGACCTTGCCCGATTTGGTATGGAAGTGTTTCGCGCTTCACCACGCCAAGCCGACATCATGATCGTTGCCGGGCGCGTGAGCCAAAAGATGGCGCCAGTGTTGCGCCAGGTGTACGACCAGATGATGGAACCTAAGTGGGTTATCTCGATGGGCGTGTGTGCAAGTAGCGGTGGCATGTTTAACAACTACGCAATCGTGCAGGGTGTTGACCAAATCGTGCCAGTCGATGTGTATGCGCCAGGTTGTCCTCCAACTCCAGAGACACTCATCCACGCGATCGAAACATTGCATCAGCTGATTGAAGATGGCGAGATCATGAGCCGCCGCAAAGCCACGGGTGCGGGTGCCAATGTGCATATTCAAGAAATTGCAGCTGGCACGTACACACCTGTTGTTCTTGGAAAGCGCTAGGCCATGACAACCGACGTGTTGCACGATTGTGTATTGGGCCAATCACACGGACAGAGCGTGTTATTCGTACCCAAAGATCGTTATATCGCAACACTGCGTAAGTTGATCGACGATTCCTACACGATGTGTGTCGACCTCACCGCTGTTGACTTTCTGACCCACCCCGGTCGCACGTTGCCAGAAGCGATTGCACCAGAGCGTTTTGAAATCGTTGTCAACTTATTGTCAATGCGTGATCGCACACGATTGCGTTTGCGCACACAAGTCAGTGAGGCCGATGCATCAATCGACTCAGCATTCGATTTGTACCCTGGCACCGAGGCCATGGAGCGCGAAGTGTTTGACATGTTTGGCATCACGTTTAATGGTCACCCAGATTTGACGCGCATTTTGATGCCAGAAGACTGGGACGGTCACCCGTTGCGTAAGGATTATTCGCAAGGTCGCATTCCAGTGCAATTTAAGGGCAGTGCATCATGAGCGATCTGTTGAACACAGTTGTTTCTGCTGGAACTTTTGAAGGCAACCAAGAGTTGCGTTCGCGCAGCGAACTCACAGCTAAAGAAGTAATGCGTGAGGTTGGTGCGGTATTGCGAATGAGTGAAGCAGACGTTGCATTGCTTGCCGAAGTCGAAGCTGATCCTGGTGAAGACCAGACGATGATCATCAACATGGGTCCGCAACATCCATCAACTCACGGAGTTTTGCGACTCATGCTTGAGTTGAAGGGTGAAACAGTGCTGCGTTGCAAGCCAATCATTGGTTACCTGCACACAGGCATGGAAAAGACTGGCGAGTCACTCACATTTATGCAGGGCGGCACCAACGTCACTCGCATGGACTACGCGTCGCCATTAAATAACGAACTCGTTTTTTCAATGGCAACCGAAAAGTTGCTTGGCATCGATGGAGATATTCCCGAGCGCGCCGTGTGGATGCGCATGTTGTTGTCAGAAATGAATCGCATGAGCAGTCACTTGTTGTTTATGGCTTCAAATGGCATGGATATCGGTGCAGTGTCGATGATGTTGTACGGCTGGCGCGAGCGCGAAGAAGTATTGCGCTTCTTCCAAAAAGTCACAGGTCTGCGCATGAACCACAACTTCATTCGCCCTGGTGGAGTTGCAGCCGACCTACCAGCGGGTTGGCGCGATGATGTGCTCGAGATTCTCGAGATGCTCGGACCACGATTGGACGAGTACGACACGTTGATGACGGGTCAGCCAATTTGGCGCGAGCGCTTGCAGGGCGTTGGAGTGATCACTCGCGATGAAGCGATAGCGCTCGGTGCAACTGGTCCGATCTTGCGCTCGACCGGCTTGGCATGGGACTTGCGTCGCGACATGCCGTACCTCAACTACAAAGATGTTGATTTTGATGTGATCGTGGGCAGTTATGGCGATGCGTTTGATCGCTACGCAATCCGTTTGGCAGAGATCCGCGAGTCAATGCGCATCGTTCGCCAAATTCTCGGCAAGATGCCTGGTGGCGACTTCCGCATTCAAAATAAGAAGGTCACTCCGCCACCTCGCGCTCGTATCGACGAGTCGATGGAAGCGCTGATTCATCACTTCAAGATTTTTACTGAGGGCTTCAAGGTTCCAGAGGGCGAAGTGTATGTAGCGATCGAAAGCCCACGTGGCGAGATCGGTTGTTACATCGCTAGCGATGGCTCGGCTACTCCATATCGCATGCACGTACGCGCACCGAGTTTTGTCAACGTGCAAGCACTGCCGCACATGATGCGAGGTGGACTCGTGGCCGACGCCGTTGCAGTGATTTCTTCAGTTGACCCAGTGCTAGGTGAGGTCGACCGATGAGCCGCCTCAATGAAGCAAACATCAAGACAGCGCTCGAAATTATTGCTCGTTATCCACGACCAAAGTCTGCACTTATTCCGCTGTTGCATCTTGCGCAAGAACAAAGTGGTTATGTCACGCGTGAGGCGATGGTCCACCTGGGTGAACTTGTCGGTGTTACTTCGGCCGAAGTTTATGGAACTGCAACCTTTTACGAGATGTTTCGCTTTGAGCCAGTT